>NZ_JBSHHY010000054.1:0-30882 GCF_053618675.1 Streptomyces sp. NPDC055632
GCGCCCGATCTACTCCCAGACCGCCGCCTACGGCCACTTCGGCCGCGAGCTGCCCGACTTCACCTGGGAGCGCACCGACCGCGTCGACGCCCTCAGGAAGGCCGCCGGACTGTAGACCCCGGACACCCGGATACCCGGATACCTGGATACCCGGACACGCGCGGCGAAGCCCGGCGCCCCGTGGGGAGCACCCCCGGGGCGCGGGGCGTGTCCGGCGGTGTCCGGTCGCGTCCGGCCGGCCCGGACCTTCCCGGACACGACTCGTGGCGCGGGCTCCGGGCCCGCGTACTCCGCCCGCTCCCTCCCGGCCCGTTCCCCGAACCCTCTACAGGAGCCCCCGTGCCCATCGCGATGACCGGACCCGCCGCCCGCGCCGCTGCCCTCCGCGAGGCGCTCGCGGCCCGCGTGGTGGTCGCCGACGGAGCCATGGGAACCATGCTCCAGGCCCAGGATCCGACCCTGGAGGACTTCCAGAACCTGGAGGGCTGCAATGAGATCCTGAACGTCACCCGGCCCGACATCGTCCGTTCGGTGCATGAGGAGTACTTCTCCGTCGGCGTCGACTGCGTCGAGACCAACACCTTCGGCGCCAACCACTCGGCCGCGAGCGAGTACGAGATCGCGGACCGGATCTTCGAGCTCTCCGAGGCGGGCGCCCGGATCGCCCGCGAGGTCGCCGACGAGTTCGGCGCCCGGGACGGCCGCCAGCGCTGGGTCCTGGGCTCGATCGGCCCCGGCACCAAGCTGCCGTCGCTCGGCCACATCACGTACGACGTGCTGCGCGACGGCTACCAGCGGAACGCCGAGGGCCTGCTCGCCGGCGGCGCCGACGCCCTGATCGTGGAGACGACCCAGGACCTCCTCCAGACCAAGTCGAGCCTGATCGGCGCGCGGCGCGCGATGGACGCCCTGGGCGTGGACGTGCCGCTGATCTGCTCGCTCGCCTTCGAGACCACCGGCGTCATGCTCCTGGGCTCCGAGATCGGCGCGGCCCTGACGGCCCTGGAGCCGCTCGGCATCGACATGATCGGCCTGAACTGCTCGACGGGTCCGGCCGAGATGAGCGAGCACCTGCGCTACCTCGCCCGCCACTCGCGCACGCCGTTGATGTGCATGCCGAACGCGGGCCTGCCGGTGCTGACCAAGAACGGCGCGTACTTCCCGCTGACCCCGCCCGAGATGGCAGACGCGCAGGAGAACTTCGTGCGCGACTACGGGCTGTCGCTGGTCGGCGGCTGCTGCGGGTCGACGCCGGAGCACCTGCGCCAAGTGGTGGAGCGGATGCGGGGCGTCACGCCCGCCGTCCGCGAACCGCGCCCCGAGCCCGGCGCCGCCTCGCTGTACCAGACGGTGCCGTTCCGGCAGGACACCTCCTACATGGCGATCGGTGAGCGGACGAACGCGAACGGGTCGAAGAAGTTCCGTGAGGCGATGCTGGAGGCCCGCTGGGACGACTGTGTGGAGATGGCCCGCGACCAGATCCGTGAGGGCGCGCACATGCTCGACCTGTGCGTGGACTATGTCGGCCGGGACGGTGTGGCGGACATGGAGGAGCTGGCCGGCCGCTTCGCCACCGCCTCCACCCTCCCGATCGTGCTGGATTCCACCGAGGTGGAGGTGATCCGGGCCGGTCTGGAGAAGCTGGGCGGCCGGGCGGTGATCAACTCGGTGAACTACGAGGACGGTGACGGGCCGGAGTCCCGCTTCGCCAAGGTCACCCGGCTGGCCCAAGAGCACGGTGCGGCGCTGATCGCGCTGACCATCGACGAGGAGGGCCAGGCCCGCACGGTCGAGCACAAGGTCGCCATCGCCGAACGCCTGATCGGCGATCTGACCGGGAACTGGGGGATCCACGAGGCGGACATCCTCATCGACACCCTGACCTTCACGATCTGCACCGGCCAGGAGGAATCCCGGGGCGACGGCATCGCCACCATCGAGGCGATCCGCGAACTCAAGCGCCGCCACCCCGAGGTGCAGACCACCCTGGGGTTGTCGAACATCTCCTTCGGCCTGAATCCGGCCGCCCGCATCCTGCTCAACTCCGTCTTCCTCGACGAGTGCGTGAAGGCCGGGCTGGACTCGGCGATCGTGCACGCCTCCAAGATCCTCCCCATCGCCCGGTTCGACGAGGAGCAGGTCAGCACCGCGCTGGACCTGATCTACGACCGGCGCGCGGAGGGCTACGACCCGCTGCAGAAGCTGATGGCCCTCTTCGAGGGGGCGACCACCAAGTCGATGAAGGCCGGCAAGACCGAGGAACTCCTCGCCCTGCCCCTGGACGAGCGCCTGAAGCGGCGGATCATCGACGGCGAGAAGAACGGCCTGGAGGCGGACCTCGACGAGGCCCTGACCACCACCCCGGCCCTGGACATCGTCAACAACATCCTGCTCGACGGGATGAAGGTGGTCGGCGAGCTGTTCGGCTCGGGCCAGATGCAGCTGCCGTTCGTGCTCCAGTCCGCCGAGGTGATGAAGACGGCGGTCGCGCATCTGGAGCCGCACATGGAGAAGTCGGACGCGGAGGGCAAGGGCACCATCGTGCTGGCCACGGTGCGGGGTGATGTGCATGACATCGGCAAGAACCTGGTGGACATCATCCTGTCCAACAACGGCTACAACGTCGTCAACATCGGCATCAAGCAGCCGGTCTCGGCGATCCTGGAGGCCGCCGAGGAGCACAACGCCGACGTGATCGGCATGTCCGGGCTGCTGGTGAAGTCCACGGTGATCATGAAGGAGAACCTGGAGGAGCTCAACCAGCGCGAACTGGCCGCCCGCTACCCCGTCATCCTGGGCGGCGCGGCCCTGACCCGCGCCTACGTCGAGCAGGACCTGCACGAGATCTACCAGGGCGAGGTCCGCTACGCCCGCGACGCCTTCGAGGGCCTGCGGCTGATGGACGCCCTCATCGCCGTCAAGCGCGGCGTGCCCGGCGCGAGCCTGCCGGAGCTGAAGCAGCGCCGGGTGCCCAAGCGGGACGCGGCCGCCCTCCAGGTCGAGGAGCCGGAGGAGAGCGGCGGCCGCTCCGATGTGGCCGTCGACAATCCGGTGCCCACCCCGCCGTTCTGGGGCACCCGGGTGGTCAAGGGCATCCCGCTGAAGGACTACGCGTCCTGGCTGGACGAGGGCGCCCTGTTCAAGGGCCAGTGGGGCCTGAAGCAGGCCCGTGCGGGTGGTGCCACGTACGAGGAGCTGGTGGAGAGCGAGGGCCGGCCCCGGCTGCGCGGGCTGTTGCAGAAGCTGCACACCGACAACCTGCTGGAAGCCGCCGTCGTGCACGGCTACTTCCCCTGCGTGGCCAAGGGCGACGATCTGATCATCCTGGACGAGGCCGGCAACGAACGCACCCGCTTCACCTTCCCCCGCCAGCGCCGCGGCCGCCGGCTCTGCCTCGCGGACTTCTTCCGCCCGGAGGAGTCCGGCGAGACCGACGTCGTCGGCCTCCAGGTCGTCACCGTCGGCTCGAGGATCGGCGAGGCCACCGCCGAGCTCTTCGCCGCCGACTCCTACCGCGACTACCTCGAACTCCACGGCCTGTCCGTCCAGCTCGCCGAGGCCCTGGCCGAGTACTGGCACGCCCGGGTCCGCGCCGAACTCGGCTACGCCGGCGAGGACCCGGCGGACGTCGAGGACATGTTCGCCCTCAAGTACCGGGGTGCGCGTTTCTCGCTGGGTTACGGGGCCTGTCCCGACCTGGAGGACCGCGCCAAGATCGCCGACCTCCTCAAGCCCGAACGCATCGGCGTCCACCTCTCCGAGGAGTTCCAGCTCCACCCCGAACAGTCCACCGACGCCATCGTCCTCCACCACCCCGAAGCCACGTACTTCAACGCACGGTGAGCGAAAGGAACGAGTCCATGACCGCAGTCGTCGAAGGACGACCGGACCAGGCCCCGCCGGTCCCGCCGGCCCCGCCGGTCCCGACGGTCCCGCCGGCCCCGTCGAGCCCCCGGCCGGGGCGGGCCCCGGGCATCCGGGAGCTGCTCGCCGCGGGGAAGCCGTCGTTCTCGTTCGAGTTCTTCCCGCCCAGGACGGAGGCCGGCGAGCGCACCCTCTGGAACGCGATCCGGCGGATCGAGGCCTTCGCGCCCTCCTTCGTCTCCGTCACGTACGGGGCCGGCGGCTCCTCGCGGGACCGCACCGTCGAGGTCACCAAGCGGATCGCGGCCGAGACCACCCTGCGGCCGGTCGCCCACCTCACGGCGGTCGGCCACTCCGTGGCCGAGCTCCGGCACATCATCGGGCAGTACGCCGACGCCGGCATCCGCGACGTCCTCGCCCTGCGCGGGGACCCGCCGGGCGATCCGAAGGGCGCGTGGACCGCCCACCCGGAGGGCTTCGACCACGCCCACGAGCTCGTCCGGCTCATCCGGCGGCTGGGTGACTTCACCGTCGGCGTCGCCGCCTTCCCCGAGCGCCACCCGCGCTCGCGGACCTGGTCCGAGGACGTCGCGCACTTCGCGGCCAAGTGCCGGGCGGGCGCCGACTACGCCATCACGCAGATGTTCTTCCAGGTGGAGGACTACCTGCGGCTGCGCGACCGGCTGGCCGCCGTGGGCTGCCACACCCCGGTGATCCCCGAGATCATGCCCGCCACCGACGTCCGGCAGATCGAGCGCTTCGCCGCGCTGAGCGACGCGCACTTCCCCGAGGCCCTGGCCCGGCGGCTGGACGCCGCCCGGGACCGGCCCGGGGACGCGCATGCCGTCGGCGTCGAGTACGCCACGGCCATGGCCGAGCGGCTGCTCGCCGAGGGCGCTCCCGGCCTGCACTACATCACCCTCAACCGGTCCACCGCGACCCTAGAGATCCACCAGAACCTCCACCTCGACACCCCGGAGTAGCACCATGCCCAGCCAGGCCCCCGCCGACTTCACCGACTTCAAGGTCGCCGACCTCTCCCTCGCGGAGTTCGGCCGCAAGGAGATCACCCTCGCCGAGCACGAGATGCCCGGTCTGATGTCGATCCGCCGCGAGTACGCCGAGCGGCAGCCACTGGCCGGCGCCCGGATCACCGGCTCCCTGCACATGACCGTGCAGACCGCCGTCCTCATCGAGACCCTGGTCGCCCTCGGCGCCGAGGTCCGCTGGGTGTCCTGCAACATCTACTCGACGCAGGACCACGCCGCCGCCGCGATAGCCGCCGCCGGGATCCCGGTCTTCGCCTGGAAGGGCGAGACCCTGGAGGAGTACTGGTGGTGCACCGAGCAGGCCCTGACCTGGCCCGGCGCCGACGGCCCGAACATGATCCTGGACGACGGCGGCGACGCCACCGTCCTCGTGCACAAGGGCGTCGAGTACCAGAAGGCCGGCGCCGTGCCCGACCCGTCGACCGCCGAGAACGACGAGATGGCCGTCGTCCTGCGCCTGCTGGGCGACAGCGCCCTCGACTGGGGCCGGCTGGCGTCGGGCATTCGCGGCGTGACCGAGGAGACCACGACGGGCGTCCACCGTCTGTACGAGATGTTCCGGTCGGGGTCCCTGCTGTTCCCGGCGATCAACGTGAACGACGCGGTGACGAAGTCGAAGTTCGACAACAAGTACGGCTGCCGTCACTCGCTGATCGACGGCATCAACCGTGCCACCGATGTCCTGATCGGTGGCAAGACCGCCGTGGTCTTCGGTTACGGCGACGTCGGCAAGGGCTGTGCGGAGTCGCTGCGCGGCCAGGGCGCGCGGGTGATCGTCACGGAGATCGACCCGATCTGCGCGCTCCAGGCGGCGATGGACGGCTACCAGGTGACGACGCTGGACGAGGTGGTGGAGACGGCGGACATCTTCATCACCACGACCGGCAACAAGGACATCATCATGGCCGGTGACATGGCCCGGATGAAGCACCAGGCCATCGTGGGCAACATCGGTCACTTCGACAACGAGATCGACATGGCGGGTCTGGCGCGGATCCCGGGGATCGTCAAGGACGAGGTGAAGCCGCAGGTCCACACCTGGACCTTCGAGGACGGCAAGGTCCTGATCGTGCTGTCCGAGGGGCGTCTGCTGAACCTGGGCAACGCGACCGGTCACCCCTCCTTCGTGATGTCGAACTCCTTCGCGGACCAGACCCTGGCCCAGATCGAGCTCTTCACCAAGCCGGAGCAGTACCCCGTGGGCGTGTACACGCTGCCGAAGCACCTGGACGAGAAGGTCGCCCGCCTCCACCTCGACGCGCTCGGCGTCAAGCTCACGACCCTGCGTCCGGAGCAGGCCGCCTACATCGGCGTCGAGGTCGAGGGCCCGTACAAGCCGGACCACTACCGCTACTGATTCCGCCACCGGATCCACGGCGGAGTCCGCCGTCGGCTCCGCCCCGGAGGGCCGCCCGCCGTCGTGCGCGGGCGGCCCTCCGAACTTCGAGTGCACCTCTAGGCAGGTCGGCGAGGCTCGAACCGACTGGCACCCACATGGTCCGGCCATCCGGCCACGGGCGTCACGCCCCTGCTACCCCGGAGGAGACAACTGTGAGGCACAACCGATGAGGCGCGTCGTCATCACCGGCATCGGAGTGGTCGCACCCGGCGGAGTGGGCACCAAGGAGTTCTGGTCACTGCTGACGGCCGGACGCACCGCCACCCGCGCCATCACCCTGTTCGACGCGTCGCAGTTCCGGTCCCGGATCGCGGCCGAGGTCGACTTCGACCCGCAGGCGCACGGCATCACCGCCGAGGAGGCGCTGCGCCTCGACCGCGCCGCCCAGTTCGCCGTCACCGGCGCCCGCGAGGCCCTGTCCGACAGCGGGCTCGCCGGCGCCGTCGACCCGCTGCGCACCGGAGTGACGCTGGGCAGCGCCGTCGGCTGCACCACCGGCCTCGACGTCGAGTACGCCAAGGTCAGCCGCAACGGCGCCGACTGGCTCGTCGACCACGAGCGGGCCGTGTCCCACCTCTTCGACTACTTCGTGCCGAGCTCCATGGCGGCCGAGGTGGCCTGGGCCACCGGCGCCCAGGGCCCCGTGTCGATGGTCTCCACCGGCTGCACCTCGGGCCTCGACTCGATCGGCCACGCCCTGGAGCTGATCCGCGAGGGGTCCGCCGACGTGATGGTCACCGGCGCCACCGAGGCGCCCATCTCGCCCATCTCGGTGGCCTGCTTCGACGCCATCCGCGCCACCTCCCCGCGCAACGACGAGCCGGAGACCGCCTCGCGGCCCTTCGACCGCACGCGCAACGGCTTCGTGCTCGGCGAGGGATCCGCCGTGCTCGTCCTGGAGGAGTTCGAGCACGCCCGCCGCCGCGGCGCCCACGTCTACGCCGAGATCGCCGGGTTCGCCTCCCGCAGCAACGCCTTCCACATGACGGGGCTGCGGCCCGACGGCAAGGAGATGGCCGAGGCCATCCGCGCCGCCCTGACCGAGGCCCGCCTCGACGCCTCCGCCGTCGACTACATCAACGCGCACGGCTCCGGCACCAAGCAGAACGACAAGCACGAGACCGAGGCCTTCAAACTGGGCCTGGGCTCCCGCGCGTACGAGGTGCCCGTGAGCTCGATCAAGTCGATGATCGGGCACTCGCTCGGCGCCATCGGCTCCCTGGAGGTGGCCGCGAGCGCCCTCGCCATCGAGCACGACACGGTGCCGCCCACGGCCAACCTGCACGAGCCCGACCCGGCCTGCGACCTCGACTACACCCCGCTGACCGCGCGCGAGCAGCGCACCGACACCGTGCTGACCGTCGGCAGCGGGTTCGGCGGCTTCCAGAGCGCCATGATCCTGACCCGTCCGTCCCTGGGGGAAGCGGCATGACCGGCACCATCATCCGTGAGGCCCCGGCCGGGGCCGCCGCGGTCCGCCCGGCGGCCGCCGTCGTCACCGGGATCGGCGTCGCCGCCCCCAACGGCCTCGGGACCGAGGCCTGGTGGGCCGCCACCCTGCGCGGCGAGAGCGGCATCGGGCCCCTGACCCGCTTCGACGGCAGCGGCTACTCCTCCGGCCTGGCCGGCGAGGTCCCCGGCTTCGTCGACGAGGACCACGTCTCCAGCCGTCTGATGCCGCAGACCGACCGCGTCACCCGGCTCTCCCTGGCCGCGGCCGCGGAGGCCCTGGGCGACGCCGGGGTCGACCCGGCCGAGCTGCCCGAGTACGCGGCCGGCGTCGTCACCGCCAGCTCGGCGGGCGGCTTCGAGTTCGGCCAGCGCGAGCTGGAGGCCCTGTGGAGCAAGGGCGGCCAGCACGTCAGCGCGTACCAGTCCTTCGCCTGGTTCTACGCCGTCAACTCCGGCCAGATCTCCATCCGGCACGGGCTGCGCGGCGCCAGCGGCGTCGTCGTCTCCGAGCAGGCCGGCGGCCTGGACGCCGTCGCGCACGCCCGCCGCCAGCTCCGCAGGGGCGCCTCGCTCGTCGTCACCGGCGGCCTGGAGTCGGCCCTGTGCCCGTGGGGCTGGGCCGCGTACACCGCCTCCGGCGAGCTCAGCACCGGCACCGACCCGGCCCGCGCCTACGTGCCCTTCGACGAGGAGGCGCGCGGCTACGTGGCCGGCGAGGGCGGCGCCCTGCTGGTCCTGGAGGACGCCGCGTCCGCCCGCGACCGGGGCGCCCGCGTCTACGGCTCCGTCGCCGGCTACGCCGCCACCTTCGACCCGGCGCCCGGCACCGGCGGCGCCCCCCGGCTCGCCGACGCCGCCGCCCTCGCCCTCGCCGACGCCGGCGTGCGGACCGACGAGGTCGATGTGGTCTTCGCCGACGCCGCCGGGTCCCGCACCGCCGACCGTGCCGAGGCCGAGGCCCTCACCGGCCTCTTCGGCCCGTACGGCGTGCCCGTCACCGCGCCCAAGAGCATGACCGGGCGGCTCTCGGCGGGCGGTGCCTCGCTGGACCTCGCCGCCGCCCTGCTCGCCCTGCGCGACCAGGTGATCCCGCCGACCACCGGCACGTCCGCGCCCGCCGCCGAGTACCGGATCGACCTGGTCACCGGCGGGCCGCGCGAGGGCCGCGCCCTGCGGACGGCCCTCGTCCTGGCCCGCGGCCGGGGCGGCTTCAACTCCGCCGCCGTCGTCCGCGCCCCCGGCGCCTGAACCGCCGCACCCGCCTTCCCCAACCAAGAGAAAGAGGTACCCCCGTGGACCGCCTGGACATCGCCGACCTGACCACCCTCCTGCGCGAGTGCGCGGGCGAAGGCGAAGGCGTCGACCTCGACGGCGACGTCCTCGACACCCTCTTCGTCGACCTCGGGTACGACTCGCTGGCCGTGCTGCAGACCACGGGCCGGATCGAGCGCGACTACGGGATCTCCCTCGACGAGGAGGCCATCGACGACGCCGAGACCCCCCGCCAGTACCTCGACCTCGTCAACCGCGCGATCGAGGCGCGGACGCTCGTCGCGTCCCGGGCCGCCTGACCCCCCGCGCACCGCCCGCGCGCTCCCCGCACTCCCCGCCCGGCTCCCCGCGCCGCCCCCCGTACCGAGAGGTTTCCGATGACTGTTCCAAGCCGCCGACGGTTCGTCACGAGCACGGCGGCCGCGGCCGCCGCCACGGCCGCGGCGGGAGCCGGGATCACCGCCGCGGCGGCGCCCGCCCACGCCCACCGGCCCGGCCGGGCCGACGCCGGCGCCGGGTTCGCCCCGGTCACCGTGGCGGAGAACGACCCGCGCTACGAGGACCTCGCGGTGCGCGGCACCAACAAGCGGTTCACCACGCGGCCGGAGTCCTTCCGCGTGGTCTCCTCCACCGCGCAGGTCGTCGCCGCCGTCGGCGAGGCCGTGCGGGCGGGCAAGCGGATCGCCGTCCGCAGCGGCGGCCACTGCTACGAGAACTTCGTCGGCGACCCGGCCGTCCAGGTCGTCCTCGACCTCGGCCAGCTCGACGCCGTCCGCTACGACGCGGACCGCCGGGCCTTCGAGATCGGCGCCGGCGCCCGCCTCGGCGACGTCTACCGCACCCTGTACTACGGCTGGGGCGTCACGATCCCCGGCGGCGCCAGCGCCTCCGTCGCCTTCGGCGGCCACGTCCTCGGCGGCGGCTACGGGCCGCTCTCGCGCCGCCACGGCATCTCCTCCGACCACCTGTACGCCGTCGAGGTGGTCGTAGTCGACGCCGCCGGCCGCGCCCGCGCCGTCGTCGCCACCCGCGAGCCGGGCGACCCGCACCGCGAGCTGTGGTGGGCCCACACCGGCGGGGGCGGCGGCAACTTCGGCGTCGTCACCCGCTACTGGTTCCGCAGCCCCGGTGCCACCGGCGGCGACCCCACGACCCTGCTGCCCCGCCCGCCCGGCAGCGTGCTCACCTCCAGCGTGATGTTCCCGCGCGACGGCCTGGACAAGGCGGCCTTCCGGACCCTGGTCGGCAACCACGGCCGCTGGCACGAGCGGAACAGCGGCCCGGACTCGCCGTACCGGGGGCTCTTCAGCGGCCTGGTGCTCCTCGGCCGCCAGCACCAGAACGACCAGGGCCTCGCCGCGATCGCCTTCACCCACCTCGACGCGACCCTGCCGAACGCCGAGAAGCTGCTCCAGGACCACATCGACGCGCTGACCGCGGGCGTGGCCGCCGAGCCGTGGGTCATGCCCACCGAGAAGCTGCCGTGGCTCGCCTCCGTGAATTCGCTGGCCGCCGCCCAGGACGCGGAGACCGGCCGCCAGAAGATCAAGTGCTCCTACCTGCGGCGCGCCTTCGACGACGCCCAGATCGACGTCCTGTACGACCGGCTCTCCGGCACCGACCACGTCCATGACACCGCGTCGGTCTCCCTCCAGTCGTACGGCGGCCGCGTCAACGCGGTGGCGCCCGGCGCGACCGCCTCGGCCCAGCGCGACTCGGTCCTCAAGGCCCTCTTCATGAACACCTGGCAGGACCCCGCCCAGGACGGCGACAGCGTCGACTGGCTGCGCCGCCTGTACGCCGACGTGTACGCGGGGACGGGCGGCGTCCCGGTCCCCGGCGGCCAGGGCGACGGCTGCTTCGTCAACTTCCCCGACGTCGACACGGCCGACCCCCGGTGGAACACCTCGGGCGTGCCCTGGCACGAGCTGTACTACAAGGGCAACTACCGGCGCCTCCAGGCGGTGAAGTCCGCCTACGACCCGAGGGACGTCTTCCGGCACGCGCTCTCGATCCGCCCGACCGGGCGCTGACGCCCGGCGCGGGCCGGGGGCAACGACGACGGACAGGGCCGGAACGGCGGAGGACGAGGCCGGAACGGCGAAGGACAGGGCCGGGGCGTGTCGCCCCGGCCCTGTCCGTGCCCGCCGTACGCCCCTCAGGGCCTGTCCGGGCGGATCAGGCCCTACGCCGCCCGGCGCTCCAGGACCGTGACGGGGTAGAGGTTCGGCTCGCTGGTGCTCAGCTCCCGCAGCGCCGCCGCGTGCGGGGCGAAGGCGGGATGGGTGACCGCCGCGCGGAAGGACTCCTCGTCCTCCCACTCGGCCACGTTGACGTAGTGACCGGGCAGGTCGCCGTGGCGCACCAGACGGTGCGTGAGGAAGCCGGGCCGCGCGACGAAGAACGCGGAGGTCTCCTCGAAGAGCCGCTCGAACTCCTCCGGCGGGCCGGTGACGGTGAACCTGTTGACGAAGGTGACCACTTCTAGCCTCCGGGTCTCGTGCGGACGGTCCGCGCTGCGAACGTCCTCCCTCCGGCTCGACCCGCGCTCGAACGGGAAACGAGCCGCCCCGTGAACCATGCCGTGCAGGCACCCCCATGCCCGGACGGGCCGGCACGCGCGGCCGCCCGCCGGGCCGGGGCGCCGCCGCACCCGCCCGCACGCCCCGAGGAAGGACACCATGGGATCCGAGTACGCGATCCACGCCGAGGACCTGCGCAAGCGGTACGGCGACGCCCCCGCCCTGAACGGCTTCGACCTGCGGGTCCCGCCCGGCACCGTGCACGGCCTGCTCGGCCACAACGGCGCGGGCAAGACCACCGCGGTCCGCATCCTCGCCACGCTCGCCGGCCTCGACGGCGGCCGCGCCGAGGTCGCCGGCTACGACGTGGTCCGCCAGAGCGCACAGGTCCGGTCGCGGATCGGCCTGCTCGGCCAGTACGCGGCCGTCGACGAGGTGCTCAGCGGCCGCCAGAACCTGGTCATGTTCGGCCGCCTCTACCACCTCGGCAAGAAGGAGGCCGGCGTCCGCGCCGACGCCCTCCTGGAGCAGTTCGGCCTCGCCGACACCGGGACCAAGCAGGTCAAGGACTACTCGGGCGGCATGCGCCGGCGCCTCGACCTGGCGGCCAGCCTCATCCTCGCCCCGCGCGTGCTCTTCCTCGACGAGCCCACCACCGGCCTCGACCCGCGCAGCCGCAACGAGGTCTGGGCGGCCGTCCGCTCCCTCGTCGACGACGGCACCACCGTGCTGCTCACCACCCAGTACCTCGACGAGGCCGACCAGCTCGCCGACGCGATCTCCGTCATCGCCTCCCCGCGCAAGGAGGGCGGCCGGGTCATCGCCGAGGGCACCCCCGACCAGCTCAAGTCCGCCCTCGGCGGCGACCGCATCGACGTGACCGTGCGCAACGCCACGGACCTGGGGGCCGCCGCGGGCGTCCTCGCCTCCGTCACCGGGACCGCCGTGGAGACCGACGAGGACGACCGGCGCGTCGGTGCCCCCGTCTCCGACCGGGTCGCCGCCCTCACCGGCGCCGCCCGGGCCCTCCAGGACGCCGGGGTGGACGTCGAGGACATCGCCCTGCGCCGCCCCACCCTCGACGAGGTGTTCCTGCACCTGACCGGCGAGCGCGCCGGGGAGGGCGCGCAGCAGAAGGAAAAGGAAGAGGTGACGGCGTGACCACCGCCGATCCGCAGACCGACGTCCACAAGGGCGGCCTCGGCTGGGCCCTGTCCGACTCCTGGGTCCTGACCGGGCGTTCGCTCGCCCACTGGGCCCGCAACCCCGCCCCCGTCGTCATCGGGCTGCTCTTCCCGATCATGATGGTGCTGATGTTCGGCTACCTCTTCGGCGGTGCCATGCAGGTGCCGGGCGGCGGCGACTACCGCGAGTTCCTGGTGCCCGGCATGTTCGCCATGACCATGGTGTTCGGCATCGAGGTCACCATGCTCGCCGTCATCACGGACGCCTCCAAGGGCGTCACCGACCGCTTCCGGGCCATGCCCACCTCCTCCGCCGCCGTGGTCACCGGCCGCAGCATCGCGGACATGCTCAACTCCGTCCTCGGCCTGGCCGTGATGATCCTCTGCGGCCTCGCCGTCGGCTGGCGCGCCCACGAGGGACTGCTCGATGCCCTGGGCGCCGTGGGCCTGCTGCTCCTGCTGCGCTTCTCCCTGCTGTGGGTGGGCATCTACCTCGGCCTCGTCTTCACCGACACCGCCGCCGTCACCGCCGTGCAGACCCTGGTCTGGCCGCTCGGCTTCCTGTCGAACGCCTTCGTCTCGCCCGAGACGATGCCGGGCTGGCTGGCCGCGATCTCCGAGTGGAACCCGCTGTCGGCCACCGGCACCGCCACCCGCGAGCTGTTCGGCAACCCGGGCTGGGAGGGCACCTCCTGGGCCTCGGAGCACGCGGTCCTGCTCGGGATCCTCTGGCCGGTCGTGATCTGTGCGATCTTCTTCCCGCTGGCCGTGCGACGCTACCAGCGGCTCGGACGCTGACCTCACAGGAGCAACCGGAACACATGGCAGAAGCAGTGACGACAACGGCCGTACCCGCCACCGGACTCGACCGGTGCGCCGTGGTCTTCGAACCGGACGACCCAGCCCGCACCGGAAGGCTCGCCTTCTGGCAGCCCGACGGGACCGACCTTCCCGACCTGCCGGGGGAGCGGGCCGAGGCCGCGCTCGTCACCGCCGCCGCCGACGGGACCGTGGAGACCCGCGCGGTCCCCGTGCTCCGGCTCCCGGTCGCCGACGCGCTGCCGGTCCTGGCCCGCGCGGCCCGGCCCGGCGCGCGGGTCCACCCCGCCGCCGCGTTCTGGGGCGCCGCCGCCGTCCTGGCCCTGCACCTGGCGGCCCGCCGCCGGCTGCTGCCCGGCGTGTCCGCCGCCGGGTACGACGCCTGGCGCGCCGGCCCGCTCGACCTGGACGACGTGCGCCGCATCCGCGCCCTGGCCGCCGCCGCCCCGCCCGAGGCCCGCGCCCTGCCGCTGCCCGGCCGCGGCGCCCCCCGGCTGCCCGACGCCGAGGGCCTCGTACGGGCCTTCCTCGACGCCGTCGCCGACACCCTGCCGCGCACCCCCGCCGCCGAGGCCGCCTCGGGCCGGGCCGCCTTCTCGGCCGGCCCGCCCCAGCACGTCCCCCAGCTGCGGGCCTGGGCCGAGGAGGTATCCGCCGGACTCGACACCGGCGTCCGCCTCTCCCTGCGCCTGGAGCTCGACGCGGACCCGGAGCCCGACCCGCACCCGGAACCCGACGCGGGACCCGGCCCGGAGCCCGCCCTGCACCTGGTCCCCTGGGTGCACAGCCTCGCCGACCCCACCCTCGCCGCCCCCGCCCGCGACGTCTTCGACGGCGGCGGCGCCGGCTTCGGCTTCCGCGCCACCACCGACACCGCCCAGGCCGTCCGCCGCGCCGCCGGGGTCTGGGCGCCGCTGGAGCGGATGCTGCCCGTCCCCGGGCCGCTCGCCCTGACGGACGGCGAGGTCGACGAACTGCTCGGCGACGGGGCCGGCCGGCTGCGCGCCCACGGCATCGACCTGGACTGGCCCGAGGGCGCCTCCCGGGCCCTGGCCGCCGAGGCCGTGGTCGGCGCCGGGCTCACCCCGCCCACCGACATGCGCTCCCTCTTCGGCGGCGAGTCCACCGTCGGCTTCCGCTGGCGCCTCACCCTCGACGGGGACCCCCTCACCGAGGAGGAGACCCGGCGGGTCGCCGACGCGGGACGGCCCGTGGTCCGGCTGCGCGGGCGCTGGCTGCTCGTCCCCGCCCACCTCGCCCGCAAGGCCCGCGAGCCCGAACTGCCGCCGCTCACCCCCATCCAGGCGCTGGGCGCCGCCCTCACCGGCCGCGCCGAGACCGGCCGGGACGAGGTCGCCGTGGCCCCCACCGACTGGCTGCTCGCCCTGCGCGACCGGCTGGCCGACCCCGAGGGCGGCAACGAGCCGCTGCGGGTGCCCGAGACCCTGAACGCCACCCTGCGCGACTACCAGCTGCGCGGAGTGCGCTGGCTGGAGCGCATGACCTCGCTCGGCCTCGGTGGCTGCCTCGCCGACGACATGGGCCTGGGCAAGACCGTCCAGCTCATCACGCTCCACCTGTTCCGGCAGGAGCACGCGGAGACCCGGGGCCCGACCCTCGTGGTCTGCCCGGCCTCGCTGCTCGGCAACTGGGAGCGCGAGGTCGGCCGCTTCGCCCCCGGCACCCCCGTGCGCCGCTTCCACGGCTCCGGGCGGACGCTGGACGGCGCCGACGGGGGCTTCGTCCTCACCACGTACGGCACCATGCGGCTCGACGCGGAGCGGCTCGGCGCGCACACCTGGGGCATGGTCGTCGCCGACGAGGCCCAGCACGTCAAGAACCCGCTGTCGGGCACCGCCAGGGCGCTCCGCCTGATCCCCTCCGACGCGCGGATCGCCCTCACCGGCACGCCCGTCGAGAACAACCTCTCCGAACTGTGGGCCGTCCTCGACTGGACCACCCCCGGACTCCTGGGCACCCACGGCCGCTTCCGCTCCCGCTGGGCCAAGCCCGTCGAGGCCGAACGGTCCGCGGCCGGCGGGACGGAGGAGACCGGAGCGGCCGGAGCGACCGGAGCGCCGGAGGGCGGCGGCACCGCCGCGCGGCTGGCCGAACTCGTCCGGCCCTTCCTGCTGCGGCGCCGCAAGACCGACCCCGGCATCGCCCCCGAACTGCCCCCGAAGACCGAGACGGACCGGCCGGTGCCGCTCACCCGCGAGCAGACCGCGCTCTACGAGGCGCTGGTCCGCGACGTGATGGCGGAGATCGGGAGCAGCGACGGCATCGCCCGCCGCGGCCTCGTCCTCAAGCTCCTCACCGGGCTCAAGCAGATCTGCAACCACCCCGCCCAGTTCCTCAAGGAGGAGGACGCGGCGAAGGCCGCCGGCGACCCGCTCCGCCTGTCCGGGCGCTCCGGCAAGCTGGAGCTCCTCGACGAACTCCTCGACACGATCCTCGCCGAGGACGGCGCGGTGCTCGTCTTCACCCAGTACGTCGCCATGGCCCGGCTGCTCGAACGCCACCTCGCCGACCGCGGCGTCCCCGCGCAGCTCCTGCACGGCGGCACCCCGGTGCCCCGCCGCGAGGAGCTCGTGCGCCGCTTCCAGAACGGCGAGGTCCCGGTCTTCCTGCTGTCCCTCAAGGCGGCCGGCACGGGCCTCAACCTCACCCGCGCCGACCACGTCGTGCACTACGACCGCTGGTGGAACCCGGCGGTCGAGGCCCAGGCCACCGACCGTGCCCACCGCATCGGCCAGACCCGGCCGGTGCAGGTCCACCGGATGATCGCCGAGGGCACCGTCGAGGACCGCATCGCCGCCATGCTCCAGGCCAAGAAGGAGCTGGCGGACGCGGTGCTCGGGGCGGGCGAGGCCGCCCTGACGGAGCTGACCAACGACGAACTGGCCAACCTGGTCGAACTGAGGAGCGCGGGATGAGCGGATACGAGGAAGCGGGCGCCGCGGACACCGGGGCGCGCGGCTTCCCCGCCTTCCCCGCCCGCAAGGGCGGCCGGGCCCGCGGCCAGTCCTGGTGGGCGAAGGCGTGGACCGGGGCGATGGAGGACACCTCCCTCGACCCCGAGCCGCTCAAGCGGGGCCGCGCCGTGGCCCGCTCGGGCCGGCTCGGCCCGGTCACCGTCGCCCCGGGCCGGATCTCCGCGGTCGTGTACGACGGCGGGGAGGCCCCCGGCACCGTCGAGGTCGCCCTCGCCGAGCTGACCGACGACGAGTGGGACCTGCTCTGGGAGAAGCTCGCCGAACGGCCCGCCGAGCTGGAGGCCCTCCTCGCGGGCGAGCTGCCGCCCGACCTCCTGGAGGCGGCCGAGGACGCCCGGGTCCGGCTGCTCCCCGGCTACGGGGACCTGGAGCCGGAGTGCGGCTGCGACTCCTACGACCACCCCTGCGAGCACGCCGCGGCCCTCTGCTACCAGGCCTCCTGGCTGCTCGACGAGGATCCCTTCCTGCTGCTCCTGATGCGCGGCCGGGACCGGGCGACCGCCCTCGACGAGCTCAAGACCACCGTGCTCCTGGGGGCGATGGGCGGATTCGGGGACGACGACGAGGAGTACGAGGAGGACGACGAGGAGTACGAGGAGGACGACGAGGAGTACGAGGAGGACGACGAGGGCGCGTACGAGGAGACGGCCGGGGACGGGGAGGAGGACGGGGAGCCGGACCCGGACGCGCCCGGCACCGACGCACGCGAGGCCTACGCCCTGCCGCCCGTCCCGCTGCCCGCGCCGCCCCCGCTCCCGGAGCCGCCGCCCGCCCCGGAGGGGCCCGGCACCGGCCTCGAAGCCGACCCGATGGAGCGCCTGGCCGACGACGCGGCCGAGCGCGCCCGCGCGCTGCTCGCCCACGCCCTCGGGCACACCGCCCGGCCGCCCGCCCCGCTGACGGTCTGGCAGGACACCGTGCGCATCGCGGCCCGCGCCGACGCGCGGACCGTGGAGCGCCTCGCGCGGGCCAGTGGGCGCGCGGAGGAGCTGCCGAGGGCGGCCGCCGCCTGGCGGCTGGCGGGCGCGGAGGGCCTGGCGGTCCTGGAGGAGAGCTGGACGCCCGAGCGGCAGGCCACGGCCCGGGCCAGGACCGAGCTGGCCGCCGGCTGGGACGCGGACGAGCTGCCGGAGCCCGAGGTCCGGGACAACCGCTTCACGTACGCCGAGCGCGGTCTCCAGCTGCGCCGGGGGCGGGACGGCCGCTGGCACCCGTACCGGCGGGAGGGCGACGCCTGGTGGCCCGCGGGGCGGCCCGGGGCCGACCCCGTGAGCGTCCTCGCGGAGCTCCTGGAGGGCTGAACCGCCGCCCGTCCGGGCCCGCGTCCACCGCCGGACGCGGGCCCTTCCGTCTTCCCGGCCCCGCCGGACGCGGGCCCGTTCGCCTTCCCCCGCCCCGTCGGTCGCGGGCCCGTTCGCCTTCCCCCGTCCTGCCGGACGCGGGCACGTCCGCCTTCCCCGGTCCGCCGGTCGCGGCCCCCTCCGTCTCCTCTCCGCCCCGCCGACAGCCCCGTACACCGAGGCTCGAACTGTTCTCCAGTCGCGAAAACCACCATCGGTGGCACATGCATCGGCAGGAGGAGACGGGGGAGCATGACAGGCGCAGCCGGCGCAGGACGGGTCCACACCCCGGCCGACGCCTTCCTCGCACACGCCCGGACGAGGCCCGGGGACACGGCCCTCGTCCTGCGGGACGAGGAGACGAGCTACGGACGGCTCCTCGACCTCGTCACGCGCGAGCGGGAGCGGCTGGCCGCCCTGCCGGCCGCCGCCGGCGAGCCGGTCGGCGTGCCGGCCGTCAAGTCCCCCGGCACCGTGGCCCTGGTCCTCGCCTGCCTCCTCGAACGGCGGCCCGTGCTGCTGCCCGCCGCGACCCTCGGACGCGAGGTGCTCGACCGGCTGTACGCGGGGGCCGGGGTGCGCCACGTACTGACCCCCGGGGCCGCTGGGACCCCCGGATCCACCGAGCCCGCCGAGCCCGCCGTGTCCGCCGTGTCCGTCCCGGCCGTCGAGCCCGCCCCGGCCGCCGTGGTTCCCGCCGGCACCGCCCTGCTGCTCACCACCTCCGGCTCCACCGGGCTGCCCAAGACCGTGCCACTGGGCGCCGCCGCGATCACCGCGTTCACCGACTGGGCCGCCGGCCACTTCGGCATCGGCCCCGGCACCACGGTCCTCAACTACGCGCCCCTCAACTTCGACCTCTGCCTCCTCGACGTGTGGACCACGCTGGCCCGCGGCGGCCGGGTCGTGCTCGTCGACCCCGACCGCGCGCTCCAGGGCCCGCACCTCCTCGACCTCGTCGCCCGGTACGCGCCCGAGGTCGTGCAGGCGGTGCCGATGTTCTACCGGCTGCTCGCCGACGCGGCCCGCGAGGCCAGCGGCCGCGCCCTGCCCGGCGTGCGGCACGCGGTGTTCACCGGCGACGCCGTCCCCGCGCCCGTCCTTGAGGAGCTGCCGCGCCTGCTGCCCGGCGCCCGGCTCTCCAACGTGTACGGCTGCACCGAGACCAACGACAGCTTCCTGCACGAGGTGACCGACCCGGCCGCGCCCGTGCCGCTCGGCCGGCCCCTGCCCGGCGTGGAGGCGCTCGTCGTCACCGCCGACGGCACCGTGCTCGACGGCCCCGGCACCGGCGAGCTGTACGTCTCCACCCCTTTCCAGTCCGATGGCTACCTCGGCGCCGCCGGGAACGGGGCCTTCGGGCCCGACCCCCGGGGTCCCGGGGCGGCGGACGGACGGCGCTGGTTCCGCAGCGGCGACCTGGTGCGGCGGGACGAGCGCGGGATCCACACCCTCGAAGGGCGCACGGACTTCCAGGTCAAGGTGCGCGGGGTGCGGATCAACCCGCAGGAGGTCGAGCACGTCCTGCTCGCCCACCCCGAGGTGGCCGAGGCGGCCGTCCTCGCCCTGCCCGACCCGGTCGCCGGCCGGCTGCTGCACGCCGTCGTGCGGCGCTCCGCCGGCAGCGCCCTCCACAGCCTCGCCCTGCGCGGGCACCTGGCCCGCGGCCTGCCGAGGGCCGCCGTCCCCTCCACCGTGCGGATCACCGACGAGCCGCTGCCCAGGACTTCCACCGGAAAGGTCGACCGCGACCGCGTCGCCCGCTCCCTCGCCCGCACCAGCAAGGAGAACTGACATGCCCGACACCCTGACCGCCGTGAAGCGGTTCGTCGTCGACGAGTTCCTGCCGGACGTGACCCCCGACCAGCTCGACGCCGACCTCGACCTGCTCGACGAGGGCGTCGTCGACAGCCTGGGCCTGCTCAAGGTCATCGCGTGGATCGAGTCCACGTACGACATCGACACCGACGAGGTCGACCTCGACCCGGACGCCTTCCGTTCGGCGGCCTCCATCAGCGCGTTCGTCGACGGCGTCCTCCCGCAGCGGGCGGAGGCGGCGTAACCATGCACGAGGCCCTGACCGCGCTCATCGGCGGCAGCCGACAGGTGGACCGGCAGACCTGGCGGTCCTTCTGGGACCGGCTCCACGACGGGGGCCTGCGCCGGGGCGAGGCCGTGGCGCTGCTGTCCTCCCTCTCCACCGCCGTGCCCGAACGCGCCACCCTCACCGCGCTGCTCGACTCCCTCGACGAGCGCCGGGCCCCGCTGGACCTGCGCTTCGACGGCACGGTCAACATCGTCGGCACCGGCGGCGGACCCCGTACGTTCAACGTCTCCACCGCGGCCGCGTTCACCGCCGCCGCCATGGGCGCGAAGGTGGTCAAGACCGGCTCGCGGGCCTTCACCAGCGGCTACGGCTCGGTGGACCTGCTCGAACTGCTCGGGATCCGCCTCACGGGCTCGTACGAGGAGACCCACGAGGTCCTGGAGCGGGAGGGCATCGCCTTCGCCGGGAACTTCGTCTACCCGGCCGAGGTGGCCCGGCTCGCGGGGCTCGTGCTGCCGCTGCGGATGCGCGACATCGGCCGGTTCGTCAACGTCCTCGGCCCCTTCCTGTCCGGCGTGCCGGTCACCGCGCAGCTCACCGGGGTCTCCGATCCGCGGATGCTGCCCGCCGTCCGGCAGGCCGCCGAGCACACCGCGCGCCGCACCGGGCGCACCGTCTGGGTCTGCGCCAACGACCTGGAGGCCGACGAGCTGATCGGCTTCTCCGCCAACCGGGTGTTCGGCTACGAGGACGGCGGCGAGGACGAGTTCACCCTGCGCCCGCAGGCGCTCGGGCTGCGCCCCGGCCACCTCGGCGACCTGCGCCAGGCCGCGGGCGGGGACGAGCGGGTGGTGGAGGGCTTCCTCGCGCTGCTGTCCGGTGAGGGCGACCCGGTGGCCGAGGAGACCGTCTGCCTCAACGCCGCCGCGCTCGCGGTGGCCTCGCGGCTCACCTCCGACTGGCACGCCGCCCTGGCCGCCGCGCGCACCGCGCTGCACGACGGTTCGGCCCGCGCGCGCGTCGAGCGGCTGCGCTCACGGGCGGTGTCCTGTGTCTGAGACCCTGCTCGGCCCGGCGGCCCCCGCCGCGCCGACCCTGCATGCCGCGCCGACCCCGTCCGCCCCGTCCGCCGCGCCCGGCGCACCGACCCCGTCCGCCGGCCCGGGGGCCTTCTTCGCCCGGCGCCGCCCCGGCCGCCCCGGCCTCGCGCTCTTCCTCAACGCCGGCGACCCGCCGCTGGAACTGCTGCCCGAGCTGCTGGCGATGCTCGACGAGAGCGAGGTCGACTGCCTCGAACTCGCCGTGCCCTTCCCCGACTCGGTCACCGACGGCCCGGTCGTCCGCCGGTCCGCCAACCGGGCCCTGGCCCGGGGCGTGACCGCGGACGCCGTCCTCGCGGCCGTGGCCACCGCCCGGCCCTCGCTGCGCCACCTGCGGATCGCGCTGCTCGCGGACTGGAGCCACACCGTCAAGGGCACCCCGCTGCCCGACTTCACCCGCAAGGCCGCCGACGCGGGCTGCGACGGGCTGCTGCTCCACGGGCTGCCGCCGCGCCTGCGCGAGGCCCACCACGACTCCGCCCGCGAGGCGGGGCTGCCGGTGGTGACCACCTGCTACGCCGTCTCCGGCCCGCTGGTCCAGGCCGACGCCGCCGCCCGCGCCGGCGCCTACCTCTACCTCGTGGCCCACTACGGCCGCAGCGGCACCGACGCCCCGCTCGACGAGCGGCGGCTGGCCGAGACGGTCCACCGGCTCCAGGAAACCGCCGCGGCGCCCGTCGCCGTCGGCTTCGGCGTCCGCACCGCCCGGGACATCGCCCGGCTCGAAGAGCTCGGCGTCCAGTCCGTGGTGGTCGGAAGCGCGGGCGTGGCCCGCGTCGAGGACGCCCTCGCCCACCACCGCGACCCCGTAGGGGAGTTCGCGGAATTCGTCCGGGAGCTGCGCGGCACCGCCTCCGCCAGGCCCACCCCCACCGCCCAGAAGGGAACCACGTCATGATCGTGCGCAAGCTGGAGGACCTCACCGCCGTCGAGTGGGGCAACGGCCTCAGCCGCCGCTTCCTCACCCAGTCCGACGGCGTCGGCTACTCGGTGACCGACACCGTGGTCCGGGCTGGCACCAGGTCCCGCCTGGAGTACCGCAACCACCTGGAGACCTGCTACTGCATCGAGGGCAGCGGCGAGGTCATCGACACCGAGGGCAACGCGCACCCGATCACCCCGGGCACCCTCTACGCCCTCGACCACCACGACGCGCACTGGCTCGTCGCCGCCCCCGACGAGGACCTGCGCCTGGTCTGCGTCTTCTCGCCGGCGCTGCGCGGCGACGAGCGCCACCGGCTCGACTCGCCCGAGTTCTCCCAGTACTGAGCCGGACCGGCGCACCGAACCGGCCAGGTCCCCCGACGCACAGCCCAGGAGCACGTGGATGATCAAGTGGAGCGCCGACCAGCAGGCCCTGCGCGAGGGCCTCGGGCCGTACCTCGGGGACCTGAACGACGGTCACGTCGAGCAGGACGCGGCCGCGTCCTTCCCGCGGGCCAAGTGGGAGGTCCTGGCCCGGACGGGCATCCTCGGCCTGCCCTTCGACGCGGAGTACGGCGGTCTGGGGCAGGACCTCCTCACCACCATGTACGTGCTCGAAGGGCTGGGCGAGGGCTGCCGGGACGCGGGCCTGAACTTCTCGGTCTGCACCCACATCGTCAGCACCGGGGTACCGCTCCAGCGCTTCGGCTCCGCCGGGCTCAAGGAGCGGTACCTGCCCCGGATCTGCACGGGCGAGCTGATCGCCGCGCACGCCATCAGCGAGCCGGACAGCGGCTCCGACGCCCTGGCGATGCGCACCCGCGCCCGGCGGGACGGCGGGGAGTGGGTGCTCGACGGCAGCAAGGCCTTCGTCAGCAACGGCCCCGTCGCCGACCTGTTCGTCGTCTACGCCCGCACCAGCGACCGCCCCGGCCCGCTCGGCTTCACCGCGTTCCTCGTGGAGCGCGACACCCCCGGGCTCCGGGTCGGACGGCCCATCGCCAAGATGGGCCTGCGCACCTCGCCGCTGAGCGAGCTGTTCCTCGACGGCTGCCGCGTCCCGGCGGACCGGGTGCTCGGCCGCGTCGGCGGCGGCTACCTGGTCATGGAGTACGTGATGCGCTGGGAGATCCTGCTCTCCTTCGCCGTCAACGCGGGCGAGATGCGCGGCCGGCTCGACCGCTGCGTCGCGTACGCCCGGGAGCGCACCCAGTTCGGCCGTCCCATCGGCGACAACCAGGCCGTCTCCCACCGGATCGTCGACATGCGCGTCGGCGTGGAGACCTCCCGCAGCCTGCTGTACGGCGCCGCCGAGAAGATGGCGGCCGGCGAGAGCGTCACCGAGGAGATCGCCATCGCCAAGCTGGTCACCAGCGAGGCCAACGTGGCCTCCGCGCTGTCCGCCGTCCAGATCTTCGGCGGCAACGGCTACATGGCCGAGTACGGCATCGAGAAGGAGCTGCGCAACTCCGTCGCCGGAACCATCTACTCCGGGACCTCGGAGATCCAGCGCAACCGCCTCGCCGCGCTGCTGGGCCTCTGACCCCCGACCGAAGCGGACAGGACACCCCAGCATGGACCCGAACACCCTGCGCCCCACCGAGTTCCTCGACCACGGGTCGGCGGAGGTGCGCGCCTTCGTCCGCGACGCGCTGCCGCCCGGCGACCCCACCCCGCGCGAGGCCGCCGTCGCCCTCTACCACGCGGTCCGCGACGGCATCCGCTACGAGGTGTACGGGGCGGACCTCTCCCGCCGGGGCCTGCGCGCCAGCGAGGTGCTGCGCACCGGCTCCGGCATGTGCCTGCACAAGTCCGTGCTGTACGCGGCCTCCCTGCGCTCGCTGGGCATCCCGGCCCGGCTCGTCCTCACCGACGTGCGCAACCACCTCGCCTCCGAGAGGCTCAAGCGGCTCCTCGGCGGCGACGTCTTCACCCACCACGGCCTGACCTCCGTCCACCTGGACGGGCGCTGGGTGAAGGCCACCCCGGTCTTCAACAAGAAGCTGTGCCGCCTCTACCGGATGGCGCCGCTGGAGTTCGACGGCACGGCCGACAGCCTGCACCACCCCTTCGACGAGCGGGGCCGCCGGCAGATGGAGTTCCTGCGCGTCCACGGGGAGTTCGACGACCTGCCCTACGACCGGGTCCTGGCCGACCTGCGGGCCGCGCACCCCGGCCTGTTCCGGGACGGCTCGGCCGACTCCTTCGCCGACGGCTCGCTGGTCGCCGACGCGCGTCAGGCGGTGGCCGGGTAGTGCTGGTCAAATTCTGCGGGGCCGTCACCGAGGACGAGGCGGCGGCCGCCGCCGGTGCCGGGGCCGACCTGCTGGGACTCTGGTACGCGGTGCCCGGCGGCCCGGCCGAGCTGTCGGCCGGGCGCCTGACGGAGCTGGCCGCCGCGACCCGCGCGACCGGCCGCACCGAGCCCGTGCTCGTCACCTTCTCGAACGACGCCGAGGACCTGCTGCGGGTCCTGACCGGGGCCCGGGTGACCTGGATTCAGCTGCACGGCTTCCAGCCGCCGTCCGTGGTGCGTCGGCTGCGCCGGGGCGCGGGCCCCGGGCTGCGGATCGTCAAGGTGCTGCACGTGGACGGCGCCGGCCGCTGCCCGGAGGAGGGCCTGCTCCACGGCTACGAGCGGGCGGGCGCCGACCTGTTCCTCTTCGACGCCGTCGGACCCGGCGGCCGACTCGGCAGCACGGCCCGCGCCCTCGACCCGGCGGCGGTCGTCGCCCTCGCCGAACGTACGGAACTGCCCTTCCTGCTGGCCGGCGGCCTGCGCGCGGGCAACCACGGCCCGTTCGCCCCCGTCCGGGAGCTGCCCGGCTTCGCCGGCATCGACGTGGACTCGGCGGCCCGCGGCCCGGCCGGCCGGATCGACGCCGCCGCCGCCTCGGCGGTCGCCCGCGCGTGGCGGGCCGCCGGCCCGGCCCGGGGGCTTCCGGACCGCCTCGCCGGTCCGGTGGGGGAGGTCGCGTGAGCGCCTTCACCGACGCCCTCGCCGGGGCCCGCCGCCCCCTGGTCATGGAGGTCAAGCGCCGGGACGCGGACGGCGCCGACCTGCTCGGCGGCCGTCCGGTCGCGGAGGTGGTCGCCGCCTACGAGGCGGCGGGCGCGCCCTGCGTCTCGGTGGTGACCGGCCGCTGGTTCGGCGGGGACGAGGAGCTGCTCTCCGAGGTGGCCTCGCTGACCGCGCTGCCGCTGCTGCGCAAGGACTTCATCACCAGCCGGGGCCAGCTCAGGAGGTCGCGGGAGCGGGGCGCCTCGGCGGTGCTCCTGACGGCCGGGCTGCTGTCGGGGGACACCCTGGAGCGGCTGACCGGCCAGGCCCTGGAGCTCGGCCTCACCCCGTTCGTCGAGGTGGCCGACGCGGCGGAGGCGGCCGCGGTGCGGCACGGCGAGCACTGCGTCGTCGCCGTCAACAACAAGGACATCGCCACCCGGGAGCGCGGCGCGGGCGACCTGGGCCGCAGCGGGGAGCTGCTGCCCGCGGTCCGGGCCACCGGCACGCGGTTCCCGGTCAGCGCCAGCGGGATCCGGCGGCCGGAGCAGGCCGCCGCGCTGGTCGGCGCGGGCTACGCCGGGCTCCTGATCGGCACCGGCCTGCTGCGCGCGGACAGCCTCGCGGGCTGGTGCGCGGAGTACGACCGGGCCCGGGCCGCGCGGTGCGCGGGCCCGGACCCGGCCGGGGAACCGGACGGGTCCCGGGGGACGGACCGGTCCGGTGGCGCGGGGGCCTCAGGCGCGGGCGGCTGAGGCGTCGGCGGCCGGGGTGCGGCCGGCCTGAGCGCGGGCGGCCGGAGTGCGCCGGGCCGCCGCGGACTTCCGCCGGCCGCGGGCCGTACGGCCCCACGGCTTGTAGACGGAGACCACGGCCGCGACGGTGAGCAGGACGAACAGCATCGGCACGCTCCACAGCAGGAACTCGGCGGGCCAGCCGGGCTCCGGGGTGCCCCGGCCCGCGTCGGCCGTGTTCTTCGTGGCCTCGATGACGATCGGGTGGATCACGAACCACGCGAAGACCGTCATGAAGAGGGTGATGACCCACTTCACGATGATCCAGAAGTGCTGCATGAAGCCCCACACGGTGCCCCAGGACAGCAGGATCCCGGAGAGCGCGGCGGTGACGCTGAAGACCGTGACGCTGGTGTCGTCGAAGACGTACATCGCCTTGTAGACGCCCTTGGCGACGGCCGGGTCGTCGGTGGTGTAGCCCATGACGGCCAGGACCACCATGGACAGGGACAGGCCCACCCAGCCGACGGCGGTCACGACGTGGACCGCCAGCGTGAGCCTGCGCGCCCTGCGGCTGAGCTCGAACTTCTTCTTCGCCTTCACCGGGGCCTGCCTCCCCTTCGCGGTCGGCGCCGACGGGGTGGCGTCGGTCTCCTGCGGGCGTTCGACGGACGGTGCGGACAAGATTCATGCCTCCTGCGGACTGTGGGGATCATCGGCGAGGGCATAAACTCTTTATGCCGTACGGTGAAACTTCGTACAGAGTACAGAGCTAGTGCCTCCGAGGCGAGGGGATGTCAAGGGAATGGCGAAAAACAGCGGTAAGAACGAGGGCCGGACGGACCCGGGGCGCACCCTGGCGCTGCTGTGGCGGGACTACCACGGACCGGCCAGGAACGCCCGAGGACCCAAGCAGGGACTGACCGTCGACCGCATCGTGGATGCTGCGATCCACATCGCGGACGAAGAAGGGCTGGCCGCCCTCTCCATGCGCAAAGTGGCCGAACCCCTGGGGGTCTCCACGATGTCGCTGTACACCTACGTCAACGGCCGGGCCGAACTCGTCAACTGCATGTTCGACAAGATCCTCTCCGAATCACCGTCTCTGGACGGGGTCGAGGACGGGTGGAGAGCCGCTCTGGAGTTGTACGCCCGCGGCGCCCACGACATCGCCCTCCGCCACCCCTGGGTCCCGCCCCTGATGTCCTCCCGGATGCTCATGGGCCCCCACGAGACCGCCGTCTGGGACGGGGTGCTGCGCGCCGTCTCCGCGACCGGCCTCGACGAGCGCGACATGCTCGCCGTCGTCAACCTCGTCAACGGCTACGTGCGCGGCGCCGCCCTCCAGGACGCCGACAGCCGGCAGGACGAGCGGCGCGGCGGGATGAGCCACCAGGAGTGGTTCGAGCGCACCGGCCCCGAGTTGGAGCGCCTCATCCCCTTCACCCGCTTCCCCACCCTCACCCGGGTGTGGATGACCGGGGTCTTCGAGGAGCCCGGCTCGGGCTTCGGCGCCGACGGCGGCTTCGAGTTCGGCCTCCAGCGCGTCCTCGACGGCGTCGAGCGGTACGTCGACCGGTGCGCGGCCGACCGCGCGGAGGACGGCCGGGAGGAGGGCGGTCGAGCGGACCTCCGGGACCCCTCCAGCCCGGCGGCCGACGCTGGCACCACAACTGGCCGAGAAGTCTCATCTGGCTGAGACCGTGGTACGAGGGTGGAGCAGCGTGACAGTTCTGGTGACAGGCGCGACGGGATCCGTCGGCCGCCACGTGGTGGCACAGCTCGTGGACGCGGGGGTGCCCGTCCGGGCCCTCACCCGCAACCCGGAGGCAGCGGGCCTGCCCCCGCAGGTCGAAGTCCTGGCCGGCGACCTGACCAGGCCGGAGAGCGTCCGCGAGGCGCTGCGCGGCGTGGAGAAGCTCTACCTCTTCCCGGTCCCCGAGACCGCGGCCGAGGTCGCCGCCGCGGCGGCGGAGGCCGGCGTGCGCCACATCGTGGTGCTCTCGTCCTCCTCCGTCCTCGACGAGTCCGGCGACAACCACAGCGGCGAGCACCACCGCACCGTGGAGAAGGCCGTGGAGGCCTCCGGCGTCGACTGGACCTTCGTGCGCGGCGACGAGTACGCCACCAACGTCCTCTGGAAGTGGGGCCACTCGATCAGGACCGAGGGCGTCGTCCGCGCCCCCTACGGCAACGCCCCCCGCGTCCTGGTCCACGAGAAGGACATCGCCGCCGTCGCCGCCGCGGCCCTCCTGGAGGACGGGCACGCCGGCCGGGCGTACGTCCTCACCGGGCCCGAGGCCATCACCCAGGCCGACCAGGTCGAGGCCATCGGCGCGGCCCTCGGCCGGACGATCCCCTTCGAGGAGATCACCCCCGACCAGGCCCGCGAGCAGATGGGCCGCTTCATGCCGGCGCCGGTCGTCGAGATGGTCCTCGGCTACCTCGCCGACGCCGTCGAGAACCCGCCGGTCCCCGTGGACACGGTCGAGAAGGTCACCGGCCGCCCCGCGCTGACCTTCGCGCAGTGGGCCGTCGACCACGCCGGGGACTTCGCCCCGCAGGAGCAGGACCGGAGCGCGGCATGACCGTCACCACGGGCGCCGGCGCGACCGCCGGCACCGGCCGCCCCGCCCCCGCCAACCCCTCCGTGACCATGACCGGCAGCGGCGAGCCCGAGCAGCGCGTCGAACTGACCGACGCCGGCCGCCCCTCGGCCGGCCGCGGCAAGGTCGTCGTCGAGGTCGAGGCCGCCGGCGTCTCCTTCGCCGAGGTGCAGATGCTCCAGCACCTCCACCCCTTCCCGCCCCGCTTCCCCTTCGTCCCCGGCTACGACCTCGTCGGCCGCGTCACGGAGGTCGGCGAGGGCGTCACCGGATGGCGCGCCGGCGACCGGGTCGCCGCCATGCCCCGCTACGGAGCCTGGCAGCGCTACGTCGAGGTCCCCGCGAAGGTCCTCGCCCCGGTCCCCGACGGCCTGGACGCCGCCGAGGCCGTCTCCCTCGTCACCAACGGCGTGACCGCCTGGCAGATGGTGCACCGCCTCTCCGGCGCGCGCCCCGGCGACACCGTGCTCGTCCACGGCGCCAGCGGCGGCGTCGGCACCCTGCTCACGCAGATCGCCGTCCACCACGGACTGCGCGTCATCGGCACCGCCTCGCCCGCCAAGCACGACGCCGTGCGCGCGCTGGGCGCGGAGCCCCTCGACTACCGCACCCCCGACTTCCCCTCGGCCGTGCGCGCGCTCGCCCCCGAGGGCGTCGCCGCCGTCTTCGACCACATCGGCGGCAAGGGCCTGGACGACGGCTGGGCCGTGCTCGCCCCCGGCGGCACCCTGGTCTCCTTCGACTCCTCCGTCGCCGGCTACGAGCCCGGCCAGTGGTTCCGCCCGCACGTCCCGGCCCTGCGCCGGACCCTCATGCACGCCCTCGCCCGCCTCTTCGGCCGCACCGGCGGCCGCCGGATGCGGATGTACTACGTCAAGCCCGGCGCGGACTTCGACGCCGACCTGGGAGCCATGTACGAGCTGCTGGCCCGGGGCGTGCTGCGCCCCGAGATCGCCGGCCGCCTCCCGCTCGGCGAGTCCGCCGCGGCCCTGCGCGCCCTGCTCGACGGCCGCGCGGTCGGCAAGTACGTCCTCGTCCCCTGAAAGGAACCCCCATGACCGCCACGCTCACCGAGACCCCTGTCGACGCCTCCGCCGGGGAGACGATCCAGGCGCGCAACAAGCGGATCGCGCTCGACTGCGCCGCCGCCTGGAACCGCTGGGAGCTCGACGGCATCCTCACCCACTGGCACCCCGAGATCCGCCACTTCTCGGAGGACCGCCAGGTCGACACCGAGCAGATGATCGGCGCCATGAAGGGCGGCCTCGCCGCCTTCCCCGACCTCCACCTGGACGTCAGGAGCGCCGTCTCCGAGGACGACCGCGTCATCCTGCGCATCACCGTGACCGCCACCCACCTCGGCGAGTTCATGGGCAAGGCGCCGACCGGCAAGAAGGTCACCTGGTTCATGCTGGAGGAGCTCCGCTTCGACGCGGACGGAAAGATCGTCGAGCACTACGACGTCTTCAACTACATCCCGATGCTGAAGGAGCTGGGCTTCATCCCGGCGGACGGCCAGTGACCGGGGCCGGGACCGGGACCGCGGTCCGGCTCCCCGGGGCGACGGTCACCGAGGTGGCCGACGGCGTCCACGCGTACGTGCAGCCCGAGGGCGGCTGGTGCCTGAACAACGCGGGCATCGTCGCCGACGGCGGGCGCAGCGCCCTCGTGGACACCGCGGCCACCGAGGCCCGCGCCCGGCAGCTCCGGGCGGCGGCCCTGCGGATCGCCCCGCGCCCGCCGCGCGCGGTGGTCAACACCCACTTCCACGGGGACCACACCTTCGGCAACTTCGTCTTCCCCGAGGCCGTCACCGTCGGCCACGAGCGGACCCGCGCCATGGTGCGGGCCGCCGGCCTGCACCTGACCGGCCTCTGGCCCGAGGTCTGCTGGGGCGACATCGAGGTCACGCCGCCGGAGCTGACCTTCCGCGACGCCACCACCCTGCACGTCGGGGACACGCCCGTCGAGCTGATCCACATCGGGCCCGCGGCGCACACCACCGACGACACGGTGGCCTGGCTGCCCGAGCAGCGCGTGCTGTTCACCGGCGACCTGGTGATGAACGGCGTCACGCCCTTCTGCGTGATGGGCTCCGTGGCCGGCTCGCTGCGCGCCCTCGACCGGCTGCGCGCCCTCGGCGCCACCACCGTCGTGCCCGGCCACGGGCCGGTCGGCGGCCCGGAGCTGTTCGACGCCAACGCCTCGTACCTGCGCTGGATCCAGCGGCTGGCCGAGGAGGGCGCCGCCGCCGGGATCGCCCCGCTGGAGCTGGCCCGGGACGTCGACCTCGGACCGTACGCGGACCTCCTCGACGCCGAGCGCCTGGTCCCCAACCTGCACCGCGGCTACGCCGAGGCGCGGGGGCTCCCCGAGGGCTCGCCCCTCGACATCGGCGCCCTGTTCGACGAGATGGTCGTCCACCACGGCCGCCACCCGGTCTCCCTGGCCTGACCCCTCCCGACCCCGCTCCTCCACCACGACGTGGGCGGGGGGGGGGCCCCCCCCCCCGGCGCGCCCCCCCCCCCCGCCCCCCCCCCGCGGGAGAGGGGGGCCGGCGGCGGGCGGGGAGC
>NZ_JBSHHY010000054.1:30892-34362 GCF_053618675.1 Streptomyces sp. NPDC055632
TGTGTGTGCGGGTTTGTGTTGCCTCCCCCGGGGCCGCCCGCGTGACTGTGGGCTCTCGATAGGGCCGCGGCGGGCCCCCCCCGCCGGCCGGGGCCGCCCCCCCCCCCCCCGCCCCCCCCCGGCCCACGCGCGTGCCCGAAGGCTCAGAGGTCGACGCCCTTGAGGAAGGCGTCGAAGGTGAGCAGGCCCGGGTGCGCGGCGCGCAGGGCGGGCAGGTCCGCCCGGTAGCCGTGCGTCTGGAACCACTCGAACATCAGGGCGATCTCGGGGGCGTTGGGGATGTACGGGTTGGCGGCGACCGCGTCGAGCGGGACCTCCTCGAAGCGGGCCGGCCTGCCCGTACGGGCCGCGAACGCCGCGGCGACCTCGTCGGCCGTGAGCTCGTCGCCCGCGATCTCCACCTTGCGGCCCAGGTACTCGGCCGGCCGGTCGAAGGCCTCGGCGGCGAACCAGCCGATGTCCGCGACCGCGATGAACTGCACCCGGGTGTCCGGCTTCAGGCCGAGCTGCACCACCAGCGTGCCGTCGACCTCCTGCGGCCCGTGGGCCGCGAAGTTGTCCATGAAGAAGGTCGGCCGCAGCACCGTGTTCGGCACCCCGAGCTCGTCCAGGTAGCGCTCGACGTGGTGCTTGGAGTCGAAGTGCGGGACGCCGCTGTGGCGCTCCGCCCCGCCGACCGAGCTGTACACCACGTGCGCCACGCCGGTGTCGCGGGCCGCCCGGGCCACCGCGCGGCCCTGGCGGACCTCGCCGCCCAGACCGGCCGGGGTCATGAAGTTCTGCACGCTGAAGACGCCGTGGACGCCCTCGAACGCCGCGCGCAGCGACGCCTCGTCGTCCAGGTCTCCCCGTACGAGCACCACGCCGAGACCGGCGAGCGCCCGCGCGGCGTCCGACTCCGGGTCGCGGACCAGCGCCCGCACCTCGCGGCCGCCGCGGGCGACCAGCTCGCGGGCGGTCGCGCCGCCCTGCGCGCCGGTCGCGCCGACGACCAGGACCGGGCCTGCCTTCGTGTTCTCTGCGGACATGACGGCCTCCTCAGCCGAACAGCGGCGCGTTGGCCGCCGCCCACTCGCGGTACGGGCGCGGGTCGCGGCCGGTCAGCTCGCGCACCGCGGGGCTCACCTTCGACCAGGGGACCTCGGGGCTGTGCAGGGCGGCGACGTTCGTCACCGCGGCCTCGCGGTCGCCGGTGATGCCGGCGAACACGTCCACGACCTCGCCCTGCGGGGCCACGGAGAACTCCAGCTCGCGGCCGAGGGCCTCGCCCAGGATCCGGGCCTGCTCCTCGGAGGTCAGGACCTCCGGGCCGGTCAGGAGGTACGCCTTGCCCTCGTGCCCCGGCCGCGTCAGGGCGACGACGGCGGCCGAGGAGATGTCGTGCTCGTCGATCGGCGCGCCCGGGTTGTTGCCGATCCAGTCGCGGACCCGGCCCTCCTCGCGCACCGTCCTGACCCACCAGGAGGTGTTGGCGTGGAACGGGCCGGGACGCAGGAACGTCCACTCGGCGCCGATCCCGCGGATCGCCTCCTCGGCGGCGCGGTGCTCCTCGGCGATGCCGTGCGCCAGCGGGTGCAGGACGCTCCCCGAGGAGAGGAGGACGACCCGGCCGAGGCCCGCCTCGGCGGCCGCGGCGGCGAACGCGCGGGCCTCGCCCGCGACGTCGCCGGACAGCACGACGAGCGCGGCGTCGACGCCCTTGAGCGCCACCGCCAGCGAGTCGGCGTCGGCCGGGCTGCCCGCCACGACCTCGACGCCCTCCGGCAGCCCCGCCTCCTCGGGCCGGCGGCTGAGCGCCCGCACGTCGCGGCCGAGCGCCACCAGCTGCTCGACGGCCTCGCGGCCGACCTTGCCCGTTGCTCCGGTCACCAGGATCACGGTCAGGCCCTCCAGCCCTCGGGCGTCGGCCACGGGGAGCCGAGCTGACGGTAGGTGCCCTGGTAGTCGGGCCAGTCGCGGTGGTCGCGGATCTTGCCGTCGACGAAGCGGATCAGGTGGATCTGCTCGCCGGAGAACTCGCGCCCGGTGGCCGGCATGCCGACCAGGTCGCCCACGTGGCGGCCGTACAGGACGAGGTTGGCGCGCACCCACTGGCCGTTCTCCTCCAGGGAGACCTCGACCAGGCGGGCCTCCTCGGAGAAGGTCATCTTCAGCCACTTGACGGCCATCGCGAAGGAGTCGGGACCGCGCAGGTCCATGTGCTCCATCGTGGCCGGATTCAGGTAATCGGGGTGGATGTACTCCGCGACGTCCTCGGTTTTTCCGGTGTTGTACGCCTCTATCATGCGGCGTACGGCATCGAATTGACTGCTCATTCCATTTCCTCCACGGGTGTGCGGCCGAGAACGTCGGGCATCCCCGTCATCCTCGGTCGCGCGACTTTCCCCGGGCAAGGCCGAAAATCGATGCCCGAACGGATTGCGAAGCTCCTGCCACCGGACCGCGACCGGACGTCGATCGATCCTCCAGCGGACCACGGGTCCGGGCCGTCACGATGAAAGCCGGCCGGGCGCTCGTCCCCGACGTCCGGATATCCAGGGAGCTGAATTGACTACGGACACCGCAACCGCGACGTACAAGACCAAAGTCACCGCCGCCTTCAACGGTGCCGCGGCGACCTACGACCGGCTGGACGTGGAGTTCTTCACGCCCATGGGCGGCCGCCTCGTCGAGCTGGCCGACCCCCGGCCGGGCGAGCGCCTGCTCGACGTCGGCTGCGGTCTGGGCGCCACCCTCCTGCCCGCCGCCCGCCTCATCGGCGAGCGGGGGCGCGCCCTCGGCATCGACATCGCCGAGGCGATGATCGAGGAGGCCGGCAAGGAGGCCGCCCGCCAGGGCATCGCCAACGTCGACCTGAGGGTCATGGACGGCGAGCACCCCGACCTGCCCGCCCGCTCCTTCGACCTGGTCCTCGGCAGCTACAGCGTCATCTTCCTGCCGGACGCCCGCGCCGCCCTGGCCCGCTACGCCGACCTGCTCGCCGACGGCGGCCGCATCGCCTTCACCAGCCCGGTGTTCACCCGTGACACCTTCCCCTTCCTGCCGCCGCTCTTCACCGAGCTCATCCCGATGTCGCTCCTGGAGCACCTGCCCGAGGCCTGGCACCCGGAGCAGCTCCAGAAGCAGCTGCACTCCTGGCTGGAGGACCCGGCGGACCTCACCGCCGCCCTGGAGAAGGCCGGCTTCACCGACGTCGAGATCACCGACGAGCCGGTGATCCAGACCGCGCCCTCCGGCGACGCCTGGGTCACCTGGTCGCACACCCAGGGCATGCGCCTGCTGTGGCAGCACCTGCCCGAGGACGAGGCCGCCGCCCTGCGCGAGCGGATCGTCACCGCCCTCGACGCCCTGCGCACCGACGGCGGCCGGGTCCGCTTCGAGGTGCCCGTGCGCTACGTCACGGCCCGCGTCGCCCGCTGAACCGCGCCGCCGCCCCACGCGGAAGGGCCCGCCGGAGAACCGGCGGGCCC
>NZ_JBSHHY010000055.1:0-33845 GCF_053618675.1 Streptomyces sp. NPDC055632
GCGGCCGGCGAGGAGATGCGAAACCTCGCTGCAGAGTTCCAGATGTTTCTCACGAGCACAGTTGGATAGCTGAGCCACCACGTGAGACAACCTCTTAATGTTCGACGATTTCGCCGGCGGTGATCAGCCCGATGGTGACTGGATCGTTGAGCAGTTGCGTCCGTCGTCAGCGTCAGGCCCATGCCGGTGGAGCTGGTCGAGCCCGGAGCTCTGGGCTCCGAGCTCGACGTGATTCAGCGCTTTCGCCTCGCCGGTCGAGGGCTCGGCGAAGGGCACACCTGCTAGAGGGTGCCGGTGATCGCGGTGGTGCCGAGGGTTCCGGTCACACCCTGGAGACTGACCGTGGTGGTCGGGGTCCAGGTGCGGTCGGCGTGGCGGATGATGTGGAGGAGCTTGTTGTCGGTCGTGGTGGCGGTCAGCTGCAGTTCGCCGTCTACGTGCGCGGCACCGAGGGACTTGACGGTGACGGTGCCCAGGTAGTCCTTCAAGTCACCGAAGGTCGTCCAGGTGCGGTCGGCCTTGCGGATGGCGTGGTACTGGCGGGTGCCGTTGTCGGTGGCGATGACGATCTGTGCGTCGCCGCCGGTGCCGGCCATGCTCACCGAGGTGATAGGGCCGGTCGTGCCGGCGGCGCCGGCGACGTTGCCCCAGGTGCTCCACTGTCCCGCGCTATTGCGGATGGTGTGGTAGGCCTTGCCGCCGCTGACGGTGATGAGCTGGAGTTCGCCGCCCACGCTGGCAGTGGCGGCAGCGGTCACGGTGCCGATCGGGCCGACGGCGCCGGCGACGTCACCGAAGGAGGTCCAGTTACCGGTGGCGTTGCGCAGGGAGTGGAAGACCTTGCCGCTGGCGACCGCGACGACGTGGAGGTCGTTGCCGACGGAGACGGCCGAGACCTGTGTGACGTTGCTGAGGGTGCCAGCGACGTCGCCGACGTGGCCGAAGTTCCCCCAGGTGCCATCGGCCTTGCGGACGGTGTGGTAGATCTTCCCGTTGCCGCCGAGGGCCACGACGTGGGTGTCGGCGTTGATGCCGGCCGCGGCGGCCGTCCGGACGCCGCCGATGTTCGTCGCCTGAGCCTGGACGTCGGTGAACCCGGTCCAGGAGCCGTCGGCCAGGCGGATGCCCTGGTAGAGGCCGGTGCCGGCCTGCACGAGAGTTTCGGTCTTCCAGCCGGGAGTCAGCGAGCGAGCCTGCGCGATCCATCCGCCGAGGTCGTCGACCCGGCTCGCGTACGCACCGGTGCGGGTCTCGCTGCTGCCCAGGCAGCCGCCCTGGAAGGACCGGCTGACGATGCCGGCGAGGGAGTAGGTGTTGACTCCGGTGCGGCGAAGCGCGGGACCGCCACCGTCGCCCATGCATACGGTCGCGTCGGCCGGATCCGCGGCGGCGAGGTCGAAGCCGGCCGCCTCCACGGTCCCGGCGGCGAACTTCGCGTCGTGGCGGGAGGTGGGAATCCACTCGGTCTTGGTACGCCCGAAGCCGACGACGGTCAGCTGCTGACCCGTGACGGGTGCGCCGGAGACGAGCGGGACCGGCGTGATGTTGGTCGTCGGCTTCGCGAGGCGGGCCATGATCAGGTCCCGGTCGGGGTGGGGAACCAACTGCGCGATGTCGCTGGTGTGCCCGCCAGCCAGGGCGGTGTGCGGCTTGCCGAGAACGACGGTGGTCTTGTCCTTCGGCGCCGCGGCCGCGACGGTGTTGGCCTCGGCGGGGTTGTCGGCGAAGCAGCTCTTGGCCGAGATGACCCACTCCGGGTCGACCAGCGCGGCGGAACAGGTGCGCTTGGAGTCGCCGATGGTCAGCTTGCCGTTGAAGCCGAGCCCGAAGGGGTCGGCGGAAACACCCGGCGGCGTGGTGGCCGTAGTGCCGGTGACGCGCATCTCCAGCAGGACCGCTTCGGTCTGCTCGGCGCCGGCTTCACCGAAGCCCTTCCCGGTGTTAGCCGGGAAGTCAAGGATCTTCTGCTCGTCCTTGACGGAGATGCTGGCCTTCACCGACCGCTCGTAGGTCTGGATCCGGTAGGCGCCGGGAATGTTGACGGTCAGGAAGCCGGTGCCGCGCGGGGCGGCGAAGCACATGCGCTCCTCGTCCAGCTTGATGCCGCGCGCCCAGATCTTGATCTGGTACGGGCCGGAGCAGGAGGTGTAGGTGATGCCGCCGTCCCCGCGGACGAGCCGGGCGCCGGTTTCGGCGAAGACCTGGTCGCTGTTGGGGTAGGAGCCGTCTTCGTAGACGAACGAGGCACCGGAGTTGGCCGCCGGCTCGCCTGCGGCGGAGGCGAGCGGAGTCACGGTCCCCAGCAGGACAGCAGCAGCCGCGGTGGCGGCGGGCAGCCACCAGCGTGTACGCAAGGCCATGTGATCGCTTTCTAAAGCGCACCCAGGAGACGATCCGAAGGTGCCGTTGAAGTGTTCCCGGACATGCGGGAAACGCAAAGAGAGACCCGGCCGCTTCATCGCGGTTCGGGAGGATCGCCTGGGGGCCGTCGAGCAGCATAACCACCAACGGACCGACCCGGAAATCGCGGGGCCCTGGACGGGCCGTCAAACCCGTCCAGGACCTCGGGGGAACCATGTCACCGCAGGAGATAGCGGTGTGCGTCGACTACGAAGGGCCCGTGGCCGAACGCCGAACTGAGTTCCTCCAGCCGGGCGTACTCGGATACGGTCAGGCCGCAGCCGAAGCGGCCCAGAGCATGCAGCAGGAAGCGGAATCCCAGCTCAGGGCAGACCAGCGTGACGCACCGCTCGACGGCCTGGCCGGTGGCCGAAGCCGGCCCACCATCACCGGCACGTGAACGGTCGAGGAGCCTGGCCATTGCCAGCACTTCCGGCATCAACCGCTGATGCTCGGCCGCCGCCGTCCCCGACGGCTCCGGTGTGCACGCGGGCAGTTCCGCCCACAGCGCTTCCCGCGCGCCGCGGGCGACGGCGAGTCGGGTGACTTCCGCCAGGAGCCGGTGAAACCAGGCCCGCTCAGCCCCGGCGAACGTGGGCGAGCCACCGAGCGGCCCTCCCAGAGCACCCCACAGCCGACCCAGTTCCTCACCAGAGAGGGGCGAGGACACAAGTCGCTGCAGATCTTCGATCAGCAGGATCGGAAAGGCGGGATCACCTGTCGGCCCCAGATAGGTCAGGGCATGCTTGACCGGGTCGTTGGTGTACCGGCTCCAGTCGTTGTGATAGGAGGAGCCGAGTGCGGTCACCCCGAAATCGTCTTCCACCCAATCACGGTGCACGGCTGGCTCGTGCATGATGCTCTTCCTTACTCGGGATAAGCGGTTTTGATGAAGTAGCCGCCGGGCTTGTATCCCGGTTTGGCGACGATCACCACAGTGAACCTGTTGCTGAGATCGGGAATATGGTTCCCAAGATGGTCGTAAGCGTCTCCAAGTGAACCCGTGCCGTACGTACCCGTGAGAGGAAGCTCCGTCGGTCCGCCCTTACCCGCCTTGATCACGAACTTTCTGATCTTTTCCGCGTTCTTGGGGTCGGCCACGAGAGCGTCTACCGCGTCCTGAGCCGTCTTGAGGTCCTTCCAGCGGGAATTACGGGCGGGCGCGCCGTTTTGATCGTCCGACTTCTTCTTGGCGAGCCGCTTCATCTCCGCTGTACTCACGGTCACGTGCTCTTTGATGGTGTGCGCCCTCTTGTCTACCTTCTCGGCGCGGATGAGGTCGGTGCAGTTGTGGACCAGGACCGGGGTGGCCTTGGCGAGGACGTAGTAGCTGTGGACCTCGTTGACCGTGAGGTCGTAGGCAGGCTGGAACTTTTTCCAGTGGGAGACCTTCGCGACCTGTGCGGTGGCACCGGACGGAGTGCGGAGGGTGTCTCCGGGCTTGAGATCGGCCGCGGCAGTCCAGTCGCCCCGGTTCTGCGCCCAGAAGGGGTGGTGTCCGGTCGCGGTGAGCGTGCCTCCGCCGGCGTTCGCGTCCAGGGTGACGGTGGTGAAGTCGCGGTCGTCGGGCGTGTGGATGGTGGTCTGGACCCGACGTGGGCCGGAAACCCCCGTGGTCGGGTCGGCGGCCTGCACCATGTCGCCGATCCGGACCTGCTCGATGGGGCGAGTGGTCCCGTCACCCATCAGCACCGGCGTGCCGGCGGGGAAGCTGTGCTTGGGCGTAAGGCAGTTGGGAAGGTCGATGTCCCGCTTTCGCAGGTTGTTGAGGGTCTCGAAGAGCTTCTCGGCCTTCTTCGACCACTTGATGGTCTTCGGGACGGCGGCAGCGTATCCCGCGACGGGAATCATTGACGCGCAGGACAGTCCGGCGTCGATGTATTTGCTGTTGTCGTCGGTGACGTAGCCTTCGATCCCGTAAGCGGCGCAGTTGATGCCATCGGCGATCTCACCATACCCGGGTATGAGACCGATGATGTCGAGAGCGAAGTGACCGAACTCGAGATAGAACTTCGCCTTCTGATCCGGCGTCGCCGTTATCCACCAGACTAGGGCCGACTTGCCCATCTCCAAGCCGACGTCGACGGCTTCACCGAAGGCGTCACGGAGCTGGGTGTACTTGCCATAGGCCTTCTCCCACCACGTCCGCTCGGCAGCCCGCGCCTGTTCGGCGAGGTAAGTGTCGAGGTGCTGCTGGTAGATGGCGGCCGCTTGGTCGGAGTTCTTGCCGGCGCTGATGGCGGACTGGCGTGCGGCTTCCGCGGCAGCGACGGCGGTCGCGGCGTACTCCCGGGCCAGTCCGGCGCTCGCCTCGGCCCAGAGAGCCGACGCGTTGGCGTTGCTCGCGCTGACCTGCGCTTGTCGCTGCGCCTCGCGCGCGGTGGCAGCGTGGGCCGCTGCCTTCTTCGCGGAGGCCTCGGCCTGGTCCGCGGAGGCGTCCGCCTGCTGAGCGTACCCCGCGGCATTGGCAGCGTAGGTTTGTGCCTGTTGGGCGTAGACCTCGGCATCGCTCGACGCGTTCAACGCCACGGCAGCGGTCTTCAGGGCTTCTGCAGCGCGCTGCTGGGCGAGGGCCGCAACCTGCGCGGATCCGGCGATCACATGCTGGATCTGCGCGACGTGTGAAGCGTTGGCCTGGTCGCGCTGAGCGGCTTTGTACTGGCCCCGCTCGATGAAGGCATGCCGGGACGGCGCAGGGCTCTCCAGTGCGATCTCCGCATAGGCCTTGACCTCCGGCCCGCCGTTCTCGGCCAGAGAAGCCACGATGACCTGGTTGTCGCTGTTGCGCGCGGAGTACTGGATGGTGGTGAGGAAGTCGAGCAGCGGCTGGTAGCCGATGTCGTTGATCGCCTTCTCAGCTGCACTCTTGACGGCCGGACCGCCGGCCTCGCCAATGCGGGCAACCTCGACGCGCAGGTCGGAGGCGGCGGCCGCGTACTGGCCGACCTCCAAGTAGGCATGGATCTGTGCTGCGTCCCCGGTCAGTGCCGCTTCGGCGCCGGTGACCACGGCCTCGTGCTCCGAGTTCTGTGCCAGGGAGCGGAGCTGATCGCGCTCGTCCTGCTGAAACGCCGAGCGCCACCCGACGCGGGCATACTCGACCACGACGGCGTTGTCCGCGGAGGCCAGCGCCCCCTCGGCTGCGGCCTTGCTCCAGTCGCTCTGGGTCTCCAGAGCGGCCAGCGCCAGCTTGCGGCCGGTCGCCGCGATCACGGCGCCGTCCGCAGCCGGCTGGGCGGCGTCCTGCGCAAGGCGGGCAAAGTCGTCCTGGAGCTTGTCGGACTCGGCTGCGGCCTTCTTGCTCTCGGCAAGCGTGGCGTTGTAGGCGGCCTTCGCGTCCTTGGCGTGGTTGATACCGGTCGCCTTGCGAGCAGCCAGCTCCTCGGCCTCAGCCTTGCGTGCCAGGTCGTGGGTGTCCTTGGCCTTGTCCACTGCTGCCACGGCCTCATTGGCACGCAGCAGAGCGGCGTCAGCGTGCTTTTTCGCGTCCAGCGCGGCTTCCTTGGAACCAGCCGCGTACTGACCGGCCTTCAGCGCGGCGTCGGCCGCGTTGCGGGCGTGCTGGGCCGCGGAGCGCGCGGCATCTCGCGCCGCCCGGGCCTGCCGGGCGGCGTCGGCCGCATGGCCGGCCGCAGCGTTCGCAGCCCGGGTCGCCTCAGCAGCGTGACGGCGGGCGGCGGCAGCAGCAGCACGGGCCTCGTCCGATGAGGCACCTGCTTCCTCGGCGTACCCGCTTGCCTCGTCCGCTGCCAAGGCAGTGGCGTTGGCGTTGGCGGCCGAGGATGCGGCGGCGCGTGCAGCGGCAGCCGAGGCGTCACCGGCGATTGCAGCCCGATCCGCAGCGTTCGCCGCGGACTCCGCCGCCTCCGCAGCCTTCAGAGCCTGCGCGGACAACATCTCGTCGCGCTTACCGTTGGCGGCGCTGTTCAGCGCAGCGGTGGCAGCACGGGCGGCACCCGCCGCCGCGTTCGCGGCAGCACCCGCCGCTGCGGCAGCAACCTGGGCCGCCGCGTTCGCGGAACGCGACGCCGCAATGGCGGCCTGCGCGGCCTGCGCAGCCTTGCGGGTCGACTCCGCCGCCCGCCGCGCCGCGTCGGCTGCCCGATCGGCATCCTTCTTTGCCAGCGCGGCTTCCGCGGCCGCCCGCTGAGTCTCCTCCTTCGCCAGGCGCGCCAGTGTGATCGCCTTGTCCGCGGACTCCTTCGCGGCCTTGCTCTCCCGCTCCGCCGCATCACCGGCCTCGTTGGCCTGCTGAGCAAGCTCCGTGACCGAGGCGAACTCCTGGTCCTGCGCCCGCGCCACATGCTGGCCGAAGCTGAGGAAGTCTCGGACGTCCTCGATGGACCCGTTGAGAGCCGCACTCGCGCCGGCCCGCACCTTCGGACCACCCGCGGTCTCCAGCTGGGCCACCCGTACGCGGGCGTCGGAGTCCCGCTTCCTGTACTGCCCCTCGCTCAGGAACTCCCGCACCGCCTCGATGTCCGAGTTCAGTGCGGCTTCCGCAGCAGCGTGCAGCGCGCGTCCGCCGGTCTCCCCGATGGCTGCCGCCTGGACCCGCTGGTCCTGGGCCAGGGGTGCCTTCCACCCCTCCTTCAGGAACGTGTCCAGTTGCTTGGGCGTACCCGCGAGCGCGGCTTCGGCCGCCTTGCGGACGGCCGGCCCAGCATCGGCCACGACCTGGAGCGCGGCCTCGCGGTCATCGAGGTTTTCCGCGATCGCCCGGCCTTTCTCCAGGAACGCGCGGATGTCGGAGTCCGAGCCGGTCATGGCCACACCGGCGGCCGCCTTCGTCGCGGGACCCCCGCCCTTCCACGCGGCCAGGACCTGACCCCGCTCGCTCACCACTGGCTCTGCGGCCGCCGCCGGCGCTGCCGACACCAGTCCGGACAGCAGGGCAAGAGGCAGCACCCCGCCCGCTGTCTGTCGCAGCGGACGCCACCCCCGGTCCACTGGCCCCCAGAGACTTCTTGCTCGACGCACGAAAAGCTTTCCCCTCAAATCGCGGATCGTCGAACGTGCGCATGACGAAGCCGGCCAGGGTGGTCACCTGGCCGGCACGGCGCGGCTCGCCGGGCATGCCGCACAGCCGGCCGCCACCCAAGACGCTCCCCAGGCCAGGCGACGGCGGCACCCCCTGCGGGCTTCCTTGCCCCAGGTGCGGCTCGACGTTCAATAAAGAGTGACTAAGCAAGCGTCAACATGGTTGTACGAAAATCGAATCTCTTCTCAGCAATCTGGAAGATGCCGGAGCTGCGGTTGAGCACGGCCACGGGACATGCTCTGCGAGAGCGAGGCGACCGGTGAAGGGTCTGCTGCGGCTCTCAGTCCGGCCTCGGAGTCGGCGGCGAGCCACCGCAGGAACGCTCGGTGCTGGGGCAGATAGCAGCTGTTCGCCGGCTCGTCCGCCAGCACCAGTGCCTGCGCACCGTTCTCGTCGATGGGGATCACACCGGCCAGATCGTCCACCGCGCAGGCCCGGTCGTAGTCGTCTGGGGCGGTGGCGCCTCCCGCCATAAGACCATCCTTCGTGCACCCGCCCCAGGAAGCCAGGGCTGAGACGGGGACGACGATCAGAGGGCCGCCCATCGACTCAGTGGACGAGGAGGTGATCATGCAGTCAGTATGCCCGCGCCCACTGACACCGCCCCCGGGCTCGTTGGAGCCCAGCACGGGGAAATACTCAGCGCCTGTGGCAAGCAGCAGTTACGGGACAGTCTTTAGTGTCGGCAGCTCGTTCCGAAGCTGGCATGCATATGAGTCAGGCGTGGAGGCAGTCGCCGATCCGGAGTGACGACGGAGTGAACCTGGGGCAGGCGTATGCCCGAGATCGGTCCGCCGTGCGTGCTGTGTGCATCGAAGCCATGAAGTCCAGCCTCTGGCGGTGTCCTTCTGTCGCTGGCACGTCCGCGCAAGGAAGCTGTTGCTGTAGCTGCGGGATGATCTCTCAATAGACCTTCTGTTGTTCCAGCCACTTGAAGACCTCGGCCCTTTTGTACAGGACCTTGGCGTTCTTGCCTCGGCCGAGCTTGTACCCCTTCAAGCCCAGCTTCGAAGCTTCCTTGTGGACCCAGCTCGTCGACATGCTCAGCATCACGGCGACCTCGGAGGTCTCTATGAGGATGGGTTCGACGGATGGGCGTCGTCGCGGGTGGGTGGTGTCGAAAGGCTGCGGTTCCATGGCTGAGGCGACTCCTTCGAGGCTGGGCTGAGCGCGATCACGGTGCCGAATTGCTGCGCGCTCTGGCGGGTTCCGATGTTGTTGCCGGCCGTCTTGTGGAACTGGTCAGAGCTGTCGGCTCGGCTAGGCCATGGTCACGAGAAGAGCCGGTTTTGCTCAGCTGGAGATTTCTGCTAAACGGCCGCGTGTCTGCGGCTTCCTGCGGTGGCGACTCCTCGCGCCCACAAGGATCGTGTGCCGCTACACCACGAGAGTGATGGTGGTCACGAGGGCTTCTGCGGGTGCACTGCGTAGGCTTGCGAGGTCGTCGCGGTGGAGTCGGGGCATGCGTATGCAGTCCCTCGGCATCGCCTGATGATGCGTCAGGAAAGTCAGCAAGTGGTCAGCATGAGTCCTGAAAAACCTGGGAACAGCTGCCCGAACTTGCGACTCGTTGTAGGGTGTGGAAACAGCCCTTGACCTGCAAAAACGCAGGCAGGGAGCCTATGTCCAGGAGTACCTCAGTGATACGAACGATGTTCAAGTCCAAGATCCACCGCGCCACCGTCACCCAGGCCGACCTGCACTACGTCGGTTCGGTCACCGTCGACGTGGAGTTGATGGAGGCGGCCGACCTGCTTCCCGGCGAGTTGGTGCACATCGTCGACATCGACAACGGCGCCCGTCTGGAGACGTACGTCATCGAGGGCGAGCGCGGGTCCGGTGTCATCGGGATCAACGGCGCCGCCGCGCACCTCGTGCACCCCGGGGACCTCGTCATCCTCATCAGCTACGCGCAGATGGAGGACGCGGAGGCGCGGGCCTTCGTGCCGCGTGTCGTGCACGTCGACGGGGGCAACCGCATCGTGGAGCTGGGGAACGACGCGTCCGCGCCCGTCCCCGGCAGCGACACGGTGCGCCCCCCGCACGCCGTGCCCGCCCACGGCTGAGCACGGGCTTCCGCCGGGGCGGAGACCACCCGAGGAAGGACGACGGCGCATGACCGAACCGCTGATCCGCGACGACCGGGCGAACGGACGCCTGGAGGCGTTCGAGGAGGGCGCCCCCGTCGGCGTCGTCGTCTACTTCCCTCTCGACGTCGAGCCCCACGCCCTGGTGGCGGTGCACACCGTCGTCGAGGAGGAGCACGAGGGGAAGGGGATCGCCGGGGCGCTCGTGCGCGAGCTCCACGCGATCGCCGCCCGCGAGGGCGTACCCGTCGTACCCCTCTGCTCGTACGCCGCGAAGTGGGCCGAGCGCCACCCGGACGAGGCCCCCGTGCCGTCGGACGAGGTGGTCCGCGCGGCCGAGGAGCAGCTCAGGGCCGCCCCGGAACTGTGGTGACCCCCACCAGCACCCTGGCCCCGCCGCACACCCTGCCGGTCCACGTCCCCGTCTTCGACACCCTGCGGGACGAGCCCGGGAGGCGGCCGGCCGGGGCCGACCCGAAGGGCCGGTCCGACGGGCGCCGGGCGCCCCGCCGCGCCACCCTGGGAAGCGACCGACCCGACGAGCGAAGAGGTCCGTGATGACCCACCCCCACCCCGACCCGCTGCCCCCGTCGCCCATCCCTCCCCCCGCGCCCGTCCCGAACCCCGTACCCCCGCCGAACCCCAGCCCGGTCCCGGCCCCTCCGGACCCCGGTCCGAGCCCGGCCCCGCAGCCCGGCGGGCCCGTACCGGAACCCGAGCCCCAGCCCCAGCCGGGCCCCGCCGGAGGAGGACCGGCGCCCGTGCGGAGGTGACGGAAGAGGGCCCGGATTCCGTGAACCGCTTGTCACGGAGCGTGCGCCACCCCTAACTTGGCGGCTGTCGCTGTGTTCTAGGGGGGCCCATGGCCGTACGCGGACGTCACCGCCGTCACCAGCCGAGCCGCGTCAACCGCGCCTCGCTCACCATCACGGCCGGAGGCGCCGGCATGGCGCTGCCGCTGATGGGCGCGGGCACGGTCCAGGCCGCCTCGCTGAACGTCTGGGAGAAGGTCGCGTCCTGCGAATCCTCCTCCAACTGGCACATCAACACGGGGAACGGCTACTTCGGCGGCCTCCAGTTCACCCAGTCCACCTGGGAGGAGTACGGCGGCACGCACTACGCGCCGCGCGCCGACCTCGCCTCCAAGGACCAGCAGATCCTGATCGCCGAGCGCGTCCTGAAGGGGCAGGGCCCCGGCGCCTGGCCGTCCTGCGGGTCCCGCGCGGGTCTCGCCCGGGGCGGCGCGGCGCCCGAGGTCTCCACCCGGTCCGCCGAGGCGAAGCCGTCCGGCGGGAACCAGGTGCGCACGGCCTCCCTGCCCGGACAGCGCGCCTTACCGGAGCGTCCGGCGCGGAAGGCCGATCCGACCGCCGTGCCCACCGTGCGCGAGATGTACACGGTGACGCCCGGCGACTCCCTGTCGAAGATCGCCGGCGAGAAGAACGTACGCGGCGGCTGGCAGCGCCTGTACGAGGCGAACCGGCCCGTCGTCGGCGACGACCCCGACCTCATCCTCCCCGGTCAGCGCCTCACCCTGCGCATCACCGCGCCCAAGAAGCCCGGGCAGCCGAGCGGCGCCGGGCAGCCGGGCAGGACGGGGCAGGGCGGCGGGAAGACGGGTGTGGCCGGGAAGGCGCCCGCTCCCGTCAGGACCGCCCCGCCGACGGCGACGCCTCCCCGGCCCGCCCCCCGGCCGACGACCGCACCCGTCGCGAAGCCCGTCACCAAGCCCGTGGCCGAGACCGCCGTCAAGCCGGTCACCCGGCCGGCCGCGAAACCGGCGGCCAAGCCGGCCGCCAAGCCCGCGGTCGCGAAGCCCGCGACCAAGCCCGCCGCCGTCAAGCCCCGCCCGGCCCCCGCCGCCGAGGTCCACTACTCCGCCCCCGTCTCCGCGGGCATCGGCACCCGCTACGGCAAGCCCGGCTCCTCCTGGTCCAGCGGCTACCACACCGGCGTCGACTTCCCCGTCCCCACCGGCACCTCGGTCAAGGCCGTGGCCGGAGGCCGGATCGTCTCGGCCGGCTGGGCGGGCGCGTACGGCTACCAGATCGTCCTCCGCCACGACGACGGCCGCTACAGCCAGTACGCGCACCTCTCGGCGCTCACCGTCCGCGAGGGCCAGCGGGTGACCGCCGGGCAGCGCATCGCCCGCTCAGGGTCGACCGGCAACAGCTCGGGACCGCACCTGCACTTCGAGGTCCGCACGGGCCCCGGATACGGCTCCGACATCGACCCCCTGGCCTATCTCAGGGCCCGCGGCGTCTCCGTCTGACCCCCTCCCCGGCCCCTTCCCGCGACCCGGCGCGGCGGAAGGGGCCGGGGCCTCCGGCGCGGGCGCCATCCGGTCGAGCGTCAGCTCCACCAGACCGCCCGCGGCGACCGCGCCGCACAGCAGCGCGGCCACGGCGCCCGCCGCGCCGTAGCGGAAGCCCTCGCCGAACAGCGTCACGCCCACCGCCGCGGCGACCACCGGATTGACCACCGTGAGGGTGGCGAGCGGGGCGGCGAGCCCCGCGCCCCGGTACGAGGCCTGGGAGAGCAGCAGCCCGCCCACGGCGAACGCCGACAGGACCAGGAGCGCCGTCCACTCGGCCAGCGGCGCCTCCGGCGTCCACTCCCCGGACACCGCCTTGGTGAACACCGACGCGGCCCCGAAGGAGACGCCCGCCGCCGTCGCCAGGAGGACGCTCCGCAGCGCCGACCGGCCCACCAGGTGCGCGCACGCGAAGAGCAGGCCCACCGCGCCGAAGGCGGCGCCCGTGAGCAGCCACCGGTCCCCGTCGCCCAGGGACCGCGCGTCGGCGCCGGTCGTGAGGCTCAGCAGGCCCGCGAGGCCCGCCGTGGCCATGAGGGCGCCGTGCCGGGCCCGCCGCCCGGCCCCGCGGCCGACGAAGAGGGCCGCCATGGGCAGCGCGAACACGATCGTGAGCGCGCCCAGCGGCTGGACCAGGCTGAGCGGCCCGTACGCGAGGGCGGCGACGTGCAGCGCCGCCCCGACGCCGTTGAGCACCACGGCCCCCCACCAGGCCGGACGGCGCAGCGGTGCGTAGCGCGGGCCGGCGGCGGAGGCCGCGACACGCTCCTGGACGATCGCCGCGGCCGCGTAGGCCACCGCGGAGACCAGGGCCAGGACGACGGACAGCGCGAGTGGACTCATGCCTTCCACGATCCTCCTTCCCGGCCGTTCGCGTCGTCGTACCGGAGGACCTCTTCGCGCGTACCCCTTCCGCGGTACGGAGGGCCCGCGTACGTCCCGGGTTGTACGCCCACGCAGGTCGGAACCGGTGCGAAGCGGTCTTCCGGCCCCCGCCCGGGGCGCTACCGTGGACGCCGGCCCGGAACCGGGCCCGGGGCGGACGACGGTGCGGGACGGGAGCGTGGGGCCGGATGGACCTCGTCGAGAGCGGATCGGTGGGCGGGTTCTTCGCCCTGCGGACCGCCCCGCCGGAGACCGGCGGCGCCCATCTGCCGCTCGCCCGGATCTACGCGGGGGAGGGCGGCCCCCTCACCGCGCGCGTGGACCGGGTCGCCGCCCGGCTCGGGGCCCCCGAGCGACGGGTCGGCGCCTCCGTGGCCCACCTGGGGCTCGCGGCCCGGCTCTGGTCCACCGCCCTCGGCCCCGCCGCGCTGTACGGCCGCTTCCCGGACCTCGACCCCGCCGAGCTGTCCTGGGACGGGGCCCTGACCTCGCCCGACGACCTGTGGTGGGCCGGGTCCGCGACCCGCCCCGCCACCGCCGCCGACCTCCGCGCGGCCGTCCAGGAGGCCCACCTCGTGCCGCTCCACGCGGCCCTGCGCCGCGACGGCCGCATATCGCCCCGGCTGCTCTGGGGCAACGCCGGCTCCGCCCTCGCCGGAGCCCTGCGCGAACTGACCCGCTGGGCCCGCGCCCACGGCAGGCCCGACGCGGCCGACCGGGCCGCCGCCCTGGTCGCGGAGCTCCTCGACCACCCCGACCTCGCCGGCACGGTCCGCGGCCCCCGGCTGCGCCGCGCCAGCTGCTGCCTCTACTACCGCTGCCCCGGCGGCGGACTGTGCGGCGACTGTGTCTTCGACCACGCCCCCCGAACGGGTTTGGAGGCGCGGCCCCCCGCTCCGTAAACTCGCCCTTTCGAAGGCCCGACGACGGCGAGAGCCCGAGCGCGGCGAAACTCCGAGAGCGGCGACGCACGAGCGAACGAGGAACCCGAAGGCCATGACGGTGACCGAAGAAACCCAGGACCACGGGCCGGGCATCGACCCCGAGCGCCTGGCCGTCTGCCTCGGCGTCCTCGACGAGCTCGACGAACTGGAGATAGACCACCCGGACGCGATCCGCGTCCGGCGTGCCACCGCGGGGATCTACCGCACCGTGAAGCAGCGCCGCCGCCAGGAGCGCCGGGCCGCCAAGACCGCCAACGACAAGGCGGTCACCGAGGCCACGGCCACCGGCTCCGCGCAGCGCATCGACGACGAGACCGAGGGCATCCTGCCCACCTCCGTCACCGAGGAGGGCCGGATCGCGGGCATCCTCCAGCGCCCCCGCTCCTGCTACGTCTGCAAGACGCGGTTCGTCGAGGTCGACTACTTCTACCACCAGCTCTGCCAGCCGTGCGCCGCCGAGAACCGCGCCAAGCGGGAGGCCCGCGCGGACCTCACCGGCAAGCGCGCGCTGCTCACCGGCGGCCGGGCCAAGATCGGCATGTACATCGCGCTGCGGCTGCTGCGCGACGGCGCCCACACCACGATCACCACCCGCTTCCCCAAGGACGCCATCCGCCGCTTCAAGGCGATGGAGGACTCCGCGGACTGGCTGCACCGCCTGGAGGTCGTCGGCATCGACCTGCGCGACCCGGCCCAGGTCGTGGCCCTGGCCGACCGGGTGACCGAGGCCGGTCCGCTGGACGTCCTCATCAACAACGCGACCCAGACCGTGCGCCGGCTGCCCTCCGCGTACGCCGCCCTGGTCGAGGGCGAGAGCGCCCCGCTGCCCGCCGGCGAGCTGCCCGCCCACGACGTCATCGGCGCCTTCAACTCGGGCGCGGTGGACGGCCTGGCCGCGCTGCCCGTCGGCACGAGCGGCCTGGAGGCCCAGAAGGTCGCGGACCTCGCCCTGGTCGCGGGCAACGCCAGCATCGCCCGGCACCTCGACGGCACCGCCATCGACGCGGGCGGCCTGCTTCCGGACGTCGTCGAGACCAACACCTGGGTGCAGAGCATCGAGCAGATCTCCCCGGTGGAGCTCCTGGAGACGCAGCTCTGCAACTACACGGCGCCGTTCATCCTGATCAGCAAGTTGCGGCCGGTGATGGCCGAGGCCGCGCGCAAGGCGGCCAGCGGGCGCGCCTACGTCGTGAACGTCTCCGCGATGGAGGGCGTCTTCAGCCGGGGCTACAAGGGCGCCGGGCACCCGAACACCAACGCGGCGAAGGCCGCGATGAACATGGTGACGCGGACCAGCGGCCAGGAGATGTTCCAGACCGACGGCATCCTCATGACCTCGGTCGACACCGGCTGGATCACCGACGAGCGTCCGCACTTCGACAAGCTGCGCCTCGCGGAGGAGGGCTTCCACGCCCCGCTCGACCTGGTCGACGGCGCGGCCCGGGTCTACGACCCGGTCGTGCGCGGCGAGGCGGGCGAGGACCTGTACGGCGTCTTCCTCAAGGACTACGCCCCCGCCAACTGGTAGCCACCACCCCTTTTCAGGCTTTCCGGCAAGAGCGCCCCACCGGCCAGGCGGGGCGCTCTTTCGGCTCGTTTCACCCGAACGCGTCACACTTCCGAGCCCGGTAGAGCGCGGACGCGCTCATTTGGTTAGTCTGATGTCCACGGTCGGCCACCGAGGAGACACACCTTCCTCACGGTCGGCCCGGGACTGGCCCGCCACCAAGGCCGCGCTCCCGCCCGACGAACGGCGCCACCGCGACCGCACGGCACTTGTCCCACAGGTACGCGACACGAAGGAGTGCGCGGTGACACCCGAACTGACCAAGCAGGAACCGCGACCGAACGAACCCACCGAGCGGCCGCGCCGGAAGGGCGAGCTGGGAAGCCTGGAAGTCTGGGCCCGCTCGGCCCCGATCCGGCTCGCGGGCTACGAGGAAGACCTCGCCGAGCCCCACATCCTGCCGGGCATCGACTGAGTCGGCGCCCCGGGACGATCCCCCCGGTGCCCCGGCCGAACCCTCGGCCGGGGCACCGGCACGTCCCGGAGCCTCAGGACCCGCCCGCGGGTTTCCGCAGCCGGGTCGGCGGCAGGTACTCCCGCAGCGGCGTCCGGTGCCACCACGCCCCGGTCGCGCGCAGCTCGCGCCAGGTCGTGTAGCGGTAGCGGTACAGCCGGGCGCGGACGTGGACCGGGGGCTCGTCCGGGAACGGGTTGTGGGCGAGCAGCCGCAGGGTGTCCCGGTCGCCGTCGAGCAGCCGCTCGACGAAGGGCCCGAACCACGCGCGCGCGTACCCGGGGGAGAGCGCCGCGAACCACATCAGCCAGTCGAGCCGCAGGTGGTACGGGGCGAACTGGCGCGGCAGCCGGCGCGGGTCGCCCGGCTTGCCCCGGAAGCCGTACTCCCGCCAGACGGTGCCCCCGTGCGGCGCCGGGTCGTCGGTGCCCTCGATCACGATCTCGTCCCGGACCCGGCCGACCGTGCCGAACGCGCCGTAGCTGTTGACCAGGTGGAACGGGTCGTACGAGCGGTTCATCGCCTGGTGCCGGGAGAGCAGGTTGCGCACCGGGCGGTAGCTGCGGACCAGGACGAGGGCGGTCACCGCGACGACCAGGACGGCGTACCAGAGCGGCGGGTCCGGCCGCGGGTGGTCGCCGGTGAGCGGGGAGGCGTCCACGGCCGCGAGGGCGAGCACGATGGTGATCCAGTTCAGCCAGGCGAAGTTGCCCGAGAGCACCAGCCAGAGCTGGGTGACCACCATCAGACCGGCCGCCACCGTGGCCACCGGCTGCGGGGCGAAGAGGAAGAACGGCACGACGAGCTGGACGACGTGGTTGGCCGCCGCCTCCGCCTTGTGCAGCGGGCGGGGGAGGTGGTGGAAGAACCAGCTCAGCGGGCCGGGCATCGGCTGGGTCTCGTGGTGGTGGCAGAGGCAGGTCAGGTCCCGCCAGCAGCGGTCGCCGCGGATCTTGATGAGCCCGGCCCCGAACTCGACCCGGAAGAGCAGCCAGCGCAGCAGCAGGAGCACCAGGAGGGGCGGGGCCGTGTCGTCGTTGCCGAGGAACACCGCCAGGAACCCGGCCTCCAGGAGCAGCGACTCCCACCCGAAGGCGTACCAGGTCTGGCCGACGTTCACGATCGACAGGTAGAGCGCCCAGAGCACCAGCCACAGGAGCATCGAGACCGGCAGCGGCACGGCGTCCCCGGCGCCCGCCACCAGGGCGAGCGCCAGGGCGGCGCCGGTCCGGGAGACCGTCGCGAACAGGCGGTCGGAGTAGTGCCAGTGGAAGAGCGAGGGCGTGTGGCGGGGCCGGGTCCGGCGCACGTACTCCGGCACCGGGAGCATGCCGCGCTCCCCGATCAGCGCCCGGAACTGGAGGGCGGCCGACAGGAACGCCACGAAGTACAGCCCGGCCAGGCCGCGCTGGAAGACGATCCGGGCCGTCCAGAGGTCGGGCGCCGTGAACCACTCCATCGCCTCCAGTATCGGCCCGGGGTCACGTCCTGACGAGGCGCCGCAGGGTCCGGGCGAGTCGGCGGGCGTACGCGCGCTGGAGCGGCGGGACCAGGGGCCCGGCGAGCCGGGTGTACCAGACGGCGGGACGGCTGAAGGCGGTGACCGTGAACCGGACGGCGCCGTCGGGTTCGAGCGTCACGAGGAAGGACTCCTCGCCGCACTCCGGATGGCCGGCGAGGGTGCCGTACGCGAAGCCGGTGCGGTCCTTCTCGTACGCCGTCCAGATCACCGCGCAGGGGACGGCGATCCGGAGCCGGCCGACGCCCGCCGACACCTCCACGCGGACGCCGGGGCCCGCGCGGTCGGCGTCGGCCACGAGGCCCGCGCCGGAGCGGCGGTGCATCCGCCAGGCGGTGACGGCGGTGCCCGCCGCCGCGAAGGCGGCCGGGCCGTGGCCGACGACCGTGCTGTACCGCAGGTGGTGGTAGCCCTCGGGGAGCGCTTCGGGGGTGCGGGTGGCGCCGACCTCGCGGTAGGTCGGGCCGGGACGGTGGCGGTCGGGCCGGGAGAGGTCCTTCAGGAGGCGGGTCATGCCGGGGACTCCGTTCGCGGGTGGGCGGGGGCGGCCGGTACGGCGGGGGCGTGGTCGGCGTGGTCGGTGTGGTCGGCGTGCAGGCGGCGGCGGGCGAGCAGGGCGCAGACGGCGAAGCCGAGGGCGTTGCCCAGGCCGTGGGTCGCGGCCATCCAGGTCAGGTCGAGGTGCGGAAGGCCGGTGGCCTCGCCGAGCGCCCAGTTCAGGGCGAGCAGCATGGTGGCGGCGAGGACCAGGGCCGAGACGGCGAGCAGGGCGCGGGTGGGGCCGTCGGCCGCGAGGGCGCGGCGCTCGCGCAGGGTCAGGACGGAGACCGCCGTCATGCCGGCGGTGAGGACGACGGCGCCGGCCAGCTCGGCCCAGTCGTCGACGAAGTAGCCGATCAGGACGAGCAGGGTGCCGGCGGGGACGCTGAGCGCGGCGAAGCGGGCGGTGGGGCCGTCCTCGGAGGCGCGGCAGACGAGACCGGCGACCAGGGCGGCGGCGAAGCCCGCGAAGTGGAAGTGCGGGACGGTGAGCGCGAGGACGTCCAGGTCGAAGCCGAAGAGCGGGTACGAGGCCCGTTCCGCGACGAGCGCGAGGCCGGCCACCGAGGGCGAGGCCAGGGCGGTGAGGACGGCGACCTCCCTCGGCCGGAGCGACCGGGTCAGCATCAGCCGGGCCGGTGCCTGGCACGCGAGGGCCAGGGTGGCGAGGGCGTAGACGGCGGCGAGGCCGGCCGAGAGGCCGGAGCGGGGCAGCCAGAGGGAGAGCGCCCCGGGGGCGGCGAGCAGCGGCCAGGCGCGCCGGAGCCGGTCCCAGCCGGGCGGTCTCGGGCCGTCGAGGAGCGCGAGACCCGTCGGGACCACCCAGAACATCCCGATCATCACGACCGGGGCCACCAGGATCGACAGCGCGGTCATGCCATCACCCCCATTTGAACGCGTTCAACCAACAGGTCGAGCCTATGGCTTTTCTTGAACGTGTTCAAGTGCCTCTCCCCGGCGGGGTGACCCGGTCGGTCCCCCTCGGCTTGCGGGTGCCCGCGCGCTGCGACAGACATGAGGGACTGGCCGGAACCGGGCCCCGGGCCCGGGGGAGAGAAAGTCGGGAGAACCCAGGTGCGCTCACCCCTTCGCCGGACGCGGCGAACCCCCACCGCTCCCCGCGACGCCGCGGCCCCTCCGCGCGACGCCGCGACCCCTCCCCGCGACGGCGCGGCCGTTCCGCACGGCGGCGCGGCCGCTCCCCGCGACGGCGCGCGCCTCGCCGGGACCGCGCTCGTCTCGGTCCTGCTGCTCGCCGGCTGCTCCTCCGGCGGGACCGGCGCCGGGGGCGCGGGGCTGCCCGTCGCGGCTCCCGCCCCGGACGTCCTCCTCCAGCCGGCCGCCGCCCCGGGACCCGACCCCTTCACCGCCTCCACCGTCCGCAACACCCTCCGCCCCTCCGCCCCGCCCCCGGCCGCCGGGCAACGGCAGGCCCGCGAGGTCACCGGCTCCACCCCAGGCCTCTACGGCGGCACCCGCGCCGTCGGCAGCTGCGACGTCGAACGGCAGGCCTCCCTCCTCACCGGGGACGCCAAGAAGGCGCGGGCCTTCGCCGATGCCGCCGGCGTCCCCGAGGCAGGCGTCACCGACTGGCTGCGCGGCCTCACCCCGGTCGCCCTGCGCGTGGACGCCCGCGTCACCGGCCACGGCTACCGCGGCGGCCGGGCCGCCGCCCACCAGGCCGTCCTGGAGACCGGTACGGCCGTCCTCGTCGACCAGTACGGCGCCCCGCGCGTCCGCTGCGCCGGCGGCAACCCGCTCCGCGCCCCCGCCTCGGACCGGGGCGGCGTCTACGCGGGCGTCCCCTGGGACGCCTTCGACCCCGACCACGTGGTCGTCGTCCGCCCGACCGGAGCCGTCGTCACCGGCCTGGTCATCGTGAACGCCACCGACCGCACCTGGATCGAGCGCCGGACGGGCAGCGACGGCGAGGAGGACCGCAAGCCCGCCGTGGAGCCCTCCTGCGACCCGGACGCGTGCCTCCTGGACGGCTCCGGCACGTCCGACCCGGCCACGCCCAGCGCCCCCGACGGCTCCGCCTCGCCGGAGCCCGTACCGCCGCCGCAGGACCCGCCGGTCCCCGACGGCCCGACGGACCCCGACGGCCCGACGGACCCCGCCCCCGAGGTCCCCGACCCGTACACGGAACCGGACCCCAGCACCGAACCCCTCCCCGACCCGTTCGACGAGCCGTCGGCCCCGCCGGACGGGGAGCTGCCTCCCGAGGAGGTCCTCCCGCCCGAGGTGGTGCCGGACCAGCCCGAGACCTTCGAGGCCTTCGAGGGGTGAGTTCGGAGGGGTGGATTCGACCGGTGGAGCGGATCTTCGTGGTGCGCACGGCCGGGGCTGCGCCTAGCGTGGCCCCATGAGCGCGGGCAACGGGGGCGGGGAGGCGGGCGGCCCGGTCCGCCGTGCGCCGGAGGGGCCGCCGGACGGGACCCCGATCCTGTCCGAGTACGGCTTCGCCTTCCGGATGGGCGGCTTCGACTGGGACCTGCTCGCCGGGACGATGGAGATGGACGACGCCGCCCTCGCCGTCTTCGACATGGACCGCGAGGAGTACGACGGGCGCCCCGTGTCCCTGAACCCACGGGTGCTGCCGGACGAGGGCAGCCGCCTCGACGCCCTGGTGGCGCAGGCGCTCAAGGACGGCAGCGACCAGTACGGCGCGTACTTCCGCATCCGCCGCCGCGACGGAGCCCACCAGTGGACCCACACCCAGGGGATCGTGCACCGCGACGACACCGGCCGTCCCGTGCGGATCGTCGGCGTCCTGCGCGACGCCACCCACGAACTCACCGAGTCCGCCGCCCGGCTCGGCCTCGACGAGGGGCGCCGCAAGCGCGCCGGCGTCGTCGAGGGCACCACGGCCGCCCTCGCCCACGCCCGGACCGTGAAGGACGTCATCGACCTCCTCAACGACTCCCACGCCCTCGAACACTTCGGCGCCGCCAGCCTCGTCATGGGCCTCCTGGAGGCGGGCCGCATCCACCTGGTCGCCGAGGGCCCCGAGGGCGCCTTCGTGCCCGGCACCCGCTTCACCCGGGTGGACGAGCCGTACCCGATGAGCGAGGTCATCCGCACCCTGCGCCCCCGGTTCATCGACTCGCCGCGCGACTTCTCCGAGTCCTACCCGGTGCTCTGGCCGCACATCAGCGGCCTCGGCGTCACCGCCGCCGCCTACCTCCCGCTCATCGCCCAGGCCCGCCCGATCGGCGCGCTCGGACTGCTCTACAGCGACCGGAGCGGCTTCAGCGAGGACGAGCGGACCCTGCTCGTCGCCCTCGGCAGCAGCATCGCCCAGAGCCTCCAGCGGGCCATGCTGTACGAGCAGGAGCACGACCTCGCCGAGGGGCTCCAGCAGGCCATGCTGCCGCGCCGGATCCCGGAGGTGCCCGGCGCCCAGACGGCCGTCCGCTACCGCTCCGCCCGGCTCGGCCGGGACATCGGCGGCGACTGGTACGACGTCATCGCGCTGCCCGGCGGGCGGGTCGGCGCCGTCATCGGCGACGTGCAGGGCCACGACACCCACGCCGCGGCCGTCATGGGGCAGCTGCGGATCGTGCTGCGCGCCTACGCCGCCGAGGGCCACACCCCGGCCACCGTGATGGCGCGGGCCTCCGTCTTCCTGCACGAACTCGACACCGAACGCTTCGCCACCTGCACGTACGCCGAGGTCGACCTCCGCACCGGAGTCGTCCAGCTGGTCCGCGCCGGCCACGTCGACCCGCTGATCAGGGAGTCCGACGGCCGCTGCCGCAGGCTGCCGGTGGAGGGCGGCCTGCCGCTCGGGCTCTCCGCGGAGTTCGGCCGCCTCGACTACCCGGTCACCACCCTCGAACTCGACCCCGGACAGACCCTGCTGCTCTACACCGACGGTCTCGTGGAGAAGCCGGGTGCCGACCTCGACGAGGGCCTCCAGTGGCTCTCCTCGCTCGTCCGGCGCGGCCCCGCCGACCTCCAGGAGCTCGCCGACCACCTGTGCGACGTGGTCGCCGAGCGGGGCGGCGAGGACGACGTCGCGATCCTGCTGCTGCGCCGCCACGGCACGTACGCCGCCCCCGGCGCCGGCCGGTTCCAGCAGCACGTGGCCCAGAGCGACCCGGAGGCGCTCAGCTCGGCCCGCCACATGATCAGGGCCGCGGTCCGGGCCTGGGGCGCGGGGGAGCGGGCGGACGAGATCGAGCTGGTCGCCGACGAACTGATGACCAACGCCCTGATGCACACCGACGGCGGGGCGATCGTGACCCTGCGGGTCCTCCCCGGGCCCACGCGGCGGCTGCGGGTGGAGGTCGAGGACCGCTCCAGCGCCCTGCCCCGGCGCCGCGAGGCCGGCGAGGCGGGCGTGTCCGGCCGGGGGCTGCTCCTGGTCGACCAGCTCTCCGACGCGTGGGGAGTGGAGTCGCGGGGCGGCGGCAAGTGCGTGTGGTGCGAGTTCGTCGTGGAGAACGTCCCCGCGGAGGACCTGCCCCCGGAGGGCTGAGGGCGCTCCCGGGGAGACAGTTGACCAACGGTCTTTACGGAGCGTTAACTGACCGTACTTGACCGTAACTGTTGGTGCGCGATTGACTGCGGTCTTCCACCCCTCCGCGCAGGACGTGAGGACATCCGTGACCACCGAGCTCCTGGCCCCGCTGGACCTGGCCTTCTGGCACCTGGAATCCACCGCCCACCCCCTGCACCTCGGTGCCCTCGCCCACTTCGGCCCCGTGCCCGCGCCCCCCGGCGGCGAACCGGCCGACGTCCTGGAACTGCTCGCCCGCCGCGCCGCCGCCGTCCCCCGGCTCCGGATGCGCGTCCGCGACGTCCTGCTCCCCGTCGGCGGCGCCGCCTGGAGCGCCGACCCCGACTTCGACGTGCGCCGCCACGTCCGCGAGATGACCCTCCCCGGCGCCGACTTCGCCGCCGAGACCACCCGGCTCGCCGCCGAACTCATGGAGCGCCCCGTCGAGCGGGGCCTGCCGCCCTGGGAGATGTACCTGCTCAGCGGCGCTCCCGACGGCTCCTTCGCCGTCCTCGTCAAGCTCCACCACGCCCTCGCCGACGGCATGCGGGCCGTCGCCATCGGCGCCGGGATCTTCGACGAGATCGCCGCCGGAAACCGCTCCGCGCGCCGCTCCCGCCCCGTACCCCCGCGCCCCCCGCTCTCCGGATTTCCCGGGCTCCCCGGCCCCGGACGCCTCCTCGGCATCGCCCGGGACCGCCTCGGCGACCTCGGCCGGGCCGTCGAGGTCGGCGCCTCCGTCGTCCGCGCCAGCCGCCTCGACGGACGCCCCACCGCCGCCCTCGCCGCCCACTCCAGCGGCACCCGCCGGATCGCCACCGCGACCCTCCCCCTCGACCGCGTCCACCGCGTCCGCCGCGCCACCGGCGGCACCGCCAACGACGTCCTCCTGGCCGTCGTCGCCGGAGCCCTGCGCCGCTGGTTCGACGAGCGCGGCCTGCCGCTGCCCGGCGCCGACCTCCGGGCCCTCGTCCCCGTCTCGCGCCGCCGCCCCGGAGCCCCGCCCGGCCCCGGCAACAGCCTCTCCGGCTACCTCCTCGACCTGCCCGTCACCGAACCCGACCCGGCCGCCCGGCTCGCCGCCGTCCGGCGCGCCATGGACCGCAACAAGGCGGCGGGCCCCTTCCGCGGCGCCGGGGCCGTCGCCCTCCTCGCCGACCGGCTCCCCCCGCTCGCCCACCGCTTCGGCGCCCCCTTCGCCTCCGGCGCCGCCCGCCTCCTCTTCGACCTCCTGGTCACCCAGGTCCCGCTGCCCCGCTCCGCCCTCTCCCTCGGCGGCGCCCCGCTGCGCGCGCTCTTCCCCATGGCGCCGCTCGCCCGGGGCCAGTCCCTCGCCGTCGCCATGTCCCCGTACGACGGCCGGGTCCACATCGGCCTCGTCGCCGACGGCGCGGCGGTCCCCGACCTCGACGCCCTCGCCGCCGCCCTCACCACCGAACTCGACCTCCTTGACCCGCCGGGGGACGATACGAGGGCGTGACGCCCCTCGCGGGGCACCCCCTAGACTCCGCCGCATGCTGCGCGTACTGGCCGTCGACGACGAGGAGCCCGCCCTCGGGGAGCTGCTCTACCTGCTGCGCGCCGACCCGCGCGTCCGCACCGCCGAGGGCGCGGGCGACGCGACCGCGGCGCTGCGCAGGATCGGCCGCGCACTGGAGTCGGGGCCCGACGGCGAGGACGCCGTCGACGTCGTCTTCCTCGACATCCACATGCCCGGACTCACCGGCCTCGACGTCGCCCGGCTGCTCGCCGGCTTCGCCCGGCCCCCGCTCGTCGTCTTCGTCACCGCGCACGAGGGCTTCGCCCTCCAGGCCTTCGACCTGAAGGCCGTCGACTACGTCCTCAAGCCGGTGCGCCGCGAGCGTCTCGCCGAGGCCGTCCGCCGCGTCCACGAGCTGGTCCACGCCACCGCGGCGCCCGCCCCCGCCGCCGCGCCCGAGCAGATCCCCGTGGAACTCGGCGGCGTCACCCGGTTCGTCCCCGTCGACGACATCGCCTACGTCGAGGCCCACGGCGACTACGCCCGCCTCCACACCGACCAGGGCAGCCACCTCGTCCGCATCCCGCTCTCCGCCCTGGAGGAGCGCTGGGCGGACCGGGGCTTCGTCCGCATCCACCGCAGCCACCTCGTCGCCCTCGCCCGGATCGACGAACTGCGGCTCGACGGCGGCGCCACCTCGGTACGGGTCGGCGACACCGACCTCGCCGTCAGCCGCCGCCACGCCCGCCAGCTCCGGGACCTCCTGATGCGCCGGGCCGGCGGCTGACCCCGTGCCCCCGTGCCCCCGTACCTCCGTCGCCGCAGGTCTACCGCCGTCCGACCCCGCTGCGTAGACTCCACGCGTCCCGGGCCGCGCCGCCCGCACCACCCGAAGCCCAGAGATGCCGGAGCGGACGCCGATGTCCGAGCACCACCCGCCGCGCAGACCCCGGCGCGAGACCGTCACCCACGCCTCCGCCCACGGCGTCGCGGGCGCCCCCCGCCCCGCCGGACGGCGCCCCGCCCATCCGCCGGCCCGCTCCGAGATCGACGAGCAGACCACCCTCGGGCACACCTACGTCCGCTCCCTGATGCGCAGCCAGCTCCGCGCCGCCCTCACCGCCCTCGGCGCGCTCGCCCTGCTCGTCGGCTCCCTCCCGCTCGTCCTCGCGCTGCCCGCCCCCGAGGCCCTGGTCTGGCTCGCCCTCGGCGTCGGCGTGTACCCGGTCGTCTGGGGCATCGCCCACTGGTACGTCCGCCGCGCCGAGCGCAACGAACGCGACTTCACCGGCCTCGTCGAACGATGAGCCCCTCCGCACGGACGCCCGCATGAACCAGGCCCACGCGGTCGTCGCCGTCACCGCCGTCGTCCTCGCCACCGTCCTCATCGGCGCCCTCGGCCTGCGGATCTCCCGCACCACCTCCGACTTCTACGTCGCCTCGCGGACCGTCCGGCCGGGCCTCAACGCCGCCGCCATCAGCGGCGAGTACCTCTCCGCCGCCTCCTTCCTCGGCATCGCCGGACTCGTCCTCGTCCAGGGCCCCGCCATGCTCTGGTACCCGGTCGGCTACACCGCCGGCTACCTCGTCCTGCTCGTCCTCGTCGCCGCCCCGCTGCGCCGCTCCGGCGCGTACACGCTCTCCGACTTCGCCGAGGCCCGCCTCGAATCCCGGCGGGCCCGGCGGCTCGCCAGCCTCTTCGTCGTCGGCATCGGCTGGCTGTACCTGCTGCCGCAGCTCCAGGGCGCCGGACTCACCCTGGAGATCCTCACCGGCGCCCCCGACTGGGTCGGTGGCCTGCTCGTCGCCCTCGTCGTCACCGGCACCGTCGCGGCGGGCGGCATGCGCAGCATCACCTTCGTCCAGGCCTTCCAGTACTGGCTCAAGCTGACCGCCCTGCTCGTCCCCGCCCTCTTCCTGCTCGCCGCCTGGTACGGGGACGGGGCGCCCCGCGCCCGCTTCGACGCCCCCGCCGTGCTGCGCGGCCACACCGTCGTCCGGGTCGCCGACACGGTACGGATCGGGCTCGACGCCCCGCTGACCGTCACCGTCACCGGCCGCGTCGACTCCGTCCCGTACACCGGACGGTCCGTCACCCTCGGCCCCGGCACCCACCACGTCCTCGGCGGCACCACGCTCGCCTTCGCGCCGGGCGCGGACCTCCCCGAACGGGTGGCCGGCGGCGCCGACCCCCTCGGCTGGTCCCAGCCGCTGGCCGGGGGACGCGACGGACACCAGCTCTACGCCACGTACGGACTGATCCTCGCGACCTTCCTCGGCACCATGGGCCTGCCGCACGTCGCCGTCCGCTTCTACACCAGCCCGCACGGCCGCGCCGCCCGCCGCACCACCCTCGTCGTCCTCGGACTCGTCGGCGCCTTCTACCTCCTGCCGCCGCTCTACGGCTTCCTCGGCCGGATCTACGCCCCCGAACTCGCCCTCACCGGCTCCGCCGACGCCGCCGTCCTCGTCCTGCCCGACCGGATCCTCGGCGGGCTCCCCGGCGACCTGCTCGGGGCGCTCCTCGCGGGCGGCGCCTTCGCCGCCTTCCTCTCCACCGCCTCCGGGCTCACCATGTCCGTCGCCGGGGTCCTCACCCAGGACGTGCTGCCCTCCCGGGGCGTCCGGCACTTCCGGCTCGCGACCCTGCTCGCCACCGCCGTCCCGCTCGGCGTCGGGGTGGTCGCCTCCAAGGTGCCGGTCGCCGACGCCGTCGGCCTCGCCTTCGCGGTCTCCGCCTCCTCCTTCTGCCCGCTGCTCGTCCTCGGGATCTGGTGGCGGCGGCTCACCCCGCCCGGCGCGATGGCCGGGCTCCTGCTCGGCGGCGGCTCGGCCCTCGCCGCCGTCATGGCCACCCGCGCCGGACTCGCGCCCGGCGGCTGGCCGCACACCCTGATGGCCTGGCCCGCCGTCTGGTCGGTCCCGCTCGGCTTCCTCACCATGGTCCTCGTCTCCCTCGCCACCCCCCGCCGGATCCCGCCCGGCACCCCGGCGCTCCTCGCCCGCCTCCACCTCCCGGAGGAGATCACCGGGGCCGCCGCACCCGCCCAGGAGAACCGCCCGGAGCCCCGCACCGAGACCCGCCCGGACTCCCTTCCAGGGGCCCGTCGGGACGCCCGCCCCGACTCGCGCCCCGGAGCACGCCGATGAGCGGCATCGCCCTCGCCGCCGCGGCCGCCGCCGGGGCCGTGCTGCTCGCCGCGGGCTTCGTCCTGGGCCGGTTCGCCGCCCGGCGCGGGGGCCGGGACGCCGACCCCGACCTCGGCACGCCCGTCGAGCGGGCCACCTTCCACACCCTGCACACCGCCTCGCTCGCCGCGCCCCCGCTGCGCGCCGGGCTCACCGAGGAGACCGCCCGCCGGGCCGCCCGCACGCTCCGCTCGCTGCTCGGCACCGAGGCGCTCTGCCTCACCGACCGGGGCGCGGTCCTCGCCTGGGACGGGCCCGGCGAGGACCACCACCGCGCGCACGTCCCCGCCCAGGCCGCCGAGACCCTGGAGACCGGCCGCAGCCGCTCCGCCGACTCCGGCTGCGCCGACCCGGCCTGCCCGCTGCGCTGGGCGGTGATCGCCCCGCTGACCGGCGAGGACGGGGTCCTCGGCGCGCTCGTCGCCTACGGCTCGCGGGAGTCGGCCGTCCTGGTGCGGGCCGCGACCGAGGTGGCCCGCTGGGTCTCCGTCCAGCTCGAACTGGCCGAGCTCGACCGCTCGCGCACCCGGATGGTGGAGGCCGAGATCAAGGCCCTGCGCGCCCAGATCTCCCCGCACTTCATCTTCAACTCCCTCGCCGCCATCGCCTCGTTCGTCCGCACCGATCCCGAGCGGGCCAGGGAACTCCTTCTGGAGTTCGCGGACTTCACCCGCTACTCCTTCCGCAGGCACGGCGAGTTCGCCCAGCTCGCCGACGAACTGCGCTCCGTCGAGCAGTACCTCGCGCTCGCCGGGGCGCGTTTCGGCGACCGGCTGAAGGTGACCCTCCGGATAGCGCCCGAGGTGCTGCCGGTGACCCTGCCGTTCCTCTGCCTCCAGCCGCTGGTGGAGAACGCGGTCAAGCACGGCCTCCAAGACCGCGAGAAGGGCTGCCGGGTCGTCATCGCCGCCCGGGACGCGGGCGCCGAGGCCGTGGTGACCGTCGAGGACGACGGCATCGGCATGGATCCGGAGCTGCTGCGCGCCGTCCTGCGCGGGGAGCACCCGGCGGGCGCCGGCATCGGCCTCTCCAACGTGGACGAGCGGCTGCGCCAGGTGTACGGGACGGAGTACGGCCTCGTCATCGAGACGGGCGTCGGCGCCGGGATGAAGGTGACGGTGCGGGTTCCCAAGTACCGCCCCGGGGTGCACCCCTCGGCCCCGTGAGCCCCGGCCGGGCGCCCCGGTCAGCGCAGGTGGAGCGAGAGGTGCGCGAGCGGCAGGCCCAGCTTCCAGGCGGGCAGCCAGACCTGCTCGGCCCCGTCGGCCGGGCACCCCGGACCGGGGTCCGTCCGGCCGTCGAGGTCGTCGGCCCGGATCCAGGTGTCCCGCAGCCGCCGCCACGCGGTCTCCGCGAGCGCCAGGTCGGGCCCCTCGCCGCCGCCCGCCCGCCGCCCGGCGAGCCGCTCCTCGACCCAGGGCGGCCAGGGGCGGTCGTACGCCGTGTGCCGCAGCCACTCGTCGATCCGGCCGGCGGGCGGGCGGTCCGGGTCCTCCGTGAGGTGGACGGTGAGGGCCAGGGCCTGGAGGCCGGCCCGGTACTCCAGCGAGCCGGGCGCCACGAGCGCGGCGGCCCGCAGCACCTCGTCGGCCAGGTACTCGGCGCACAGCCAGGACATCGGGACGGCGAGGCCGCCGCCGCTCGTGCCGCCGGCGCCGTTCGTGCTCTCGGGCAGCAACGCTCCCACCTTCTCCCGGACATGACCGCGCGTGAGGGGCCGTGTGAGGGGCCCGGACAACGGGGCCCGGGGAGAGCCTCCTCCGTACGGGGCGCCCGCGGGTCCCGCTTTGCTCAACTCGCCCGCGCGGTTTCGGATACGTTCTCCGGCCGGATCGGTACGGGTGGGATTCCGGTCGCCGGAGGTGACGCGAGGGGCGCCGGGGGCGGACCGGGGCCGGGATCAGCGTCCCGACGCCGACGCGAGGCTCCGGCGCGGCCGGTAGCCGGGCAGCGACCGGCCGAGCTGCCGCAGGGCGTAGTGGGAGCGGGACTTGACGGTTCCGGCGGGGATGCCGAGCTCCACGGCGGCCTCGTTGACGGTGAGGCCGTGGAAGTAGAGCCGGACGAGCACCGCCCGGTGCTCGGGGCTCAGCTCCCGGACGGCCGCCCGCACGTCGAGCGCGGCGTCGGCGGACGCGGTGGCGTCGGCGGGGTCGGGCGTCACGGCCAGGACGCCGTCGCCGACCTCGGCGGGCCGGGCGAGGCGCGAGCGGCGCGCGTCGATGGCGAGGCGGCGGGCCACGGTGAAGAGCCAGGGGCGCATGGAGGCGTAGGGGCCGTCGAAGGCCTCCGGGTGCTGCCAGGCCCGTACGAGGGTCTCCTGCACGAGGTCCTCGGCCCGCTGCCGGTCCCCGTAGGTGAGGCCGAGCAGGAAGGAGAGCAGCGCGGGGCCGTGGTCCCGCTGCAACTCCTCCAGGGTCCGTTCGTCGGTCGTCGCCGTCGTCATGCTGCCCACCTCTCCCGCGCTCGTCGTCGGCCCGTATACGAACGCATCCGGACGGCGGGGGACAGGGAACGGACAGCGGTCTGCGACGAACGGTCGCACCGAGCGGCGAATGGTACGGCGAACGGTCGTACGGAGTCGCCGCGTCCGTTTCGGTGGGGTTCGTGTCTCCGTACGGCCTCGACCCTTGACTGCGGCTTCTGCGCGATATCTGTTCATCGGAACAGATGCTCGTCATACGATCCGGGTGGAGTGCCGCACATGACCTCACGCACCAGGCCCGCGGGGGTGGCGGCGCTCGCCACCGTCCTGCTCGCGGCGGCGACCGGCTGCATCGGCGGAAGCGGCGGGAACGGCGGGAGCGGTCCGGCCGCGGGCGACGCCACCCCGAAGGCCACCGCCCCGGGAGCCGCCGGGCGGCCCACCGGCCCCTCCGCCGCCCCCGGCGCGGCCTCCGCTCCCGCCGGATTCACCCTCGTGGCCTCCGGGGACGTCCTCCCGCACGACTCCGTCATCCGCAAGGCGGCCGGGGACTCCGCCGCCGGCGGCGGCTACGACTTCCGCCCCATGCTCGCCGGGGTGAAGTCCGTCGTCTCCGGCGCCGACCTCGCCATCTGCCACATGGAGACCGTGTACGGGAAGAAGGGCGGGCCCTACACCGGCTATCCCGCCTTCAAATCCCCGCCCGAGGTCGCCGCCGGACTCAAGGAGACCGGGTACGACTCCTGCTCCACCGCCTCCAACCACACCCTCGACGACGGCGCCGCGGGCCTCGGCCGGACCCTCGACGTCCTCGACGCGGCCGGCATCCGCCACGCCGGATCGGCCCGCACCGCCGAGGAGGCGGCCCGGCCCACCCTGATGAAGGCGGGCGGCGCCACCGTCGCCCAGCTCGCCTACACCTACGACACCAACGGCCGCCCGCTCCCCGAGGGGCGGCCCTGGGCGGTCGACCTGCTCGACGAGCGGCAGGTGGTCGCCGACGCGCGCGCGGCCCGCGCGGCCGGTGCCGACGTGGTCGTGGTCAGCGTCCACTGGGGCACCGAGTGGCAGACCGAGCCGGACGAGCGGCAGCTCTCCCTCGCCCGGACGCTGACCGCCTCGCGGACCGGCGGCCGCCCGGACGTCGACCTGATCCTCGGCACCCACGCCCACGTCCCGCAGGCCTACGAGAAGGTCAACGGCACCTGGGTGGTCTACGGGATGGGCGACCAGATCGCCGGCGACATGATCAACCACCAGGGCGTCCACGACCCGCGCGGCAACCAGGGCAGCATCGGCCGCTTCGCCTTCGCCCCGCCCCGGACCCCCGGCGGGCGCTGGGAGGTCACCAGGGCCGAGTTCGTCCCCCAGTGGTTCGACACCGGGCGCGGCCGGGTGGTCAACCTCGGCGCCGCCACCGGCGGGGACCCGCGCCTGGCCGCGATCCGCGACACGATCCGGCGGGTAATCCTCGGCCGGGGCGCCGCCGAGGACGGCCTCGTGATGGGCAAGTAGTACGCGGGAGGGGGCTTCGGCCACCTTTCGGAGCCATCCGCCCAACGGGTGTTTTCGGGCGGGCGGCCGGTGTCGGTGGGCCGCGCGGGCCCTCATCCGTACGAACCATTAGTCATGAAAAAGGATCAGATGACTGGCGGGCGCCGAGCGGTGCTGCGCCTCGCCGCCGCGCTCGGCGCCACCGCCACCGTCGGAGTCTTCGCCGCGGACCGGCTCACCGCGCCCGACCGGGCCACCGGCGCCGCGCCCCGGCACACCCCGGGACCCGGGGCGGCCCCGGGGGCCGCGGGCCCGGCCGCCGGACCGGGGGCGGAGACCGTCCGGCTGAACCCGAACGCGTACCGCCTCCGGCCGATGACCGCCTATGCGCCCCCGGCGTACCGGCGTGCGCTGCCGCCCGTACGGCAGCGGCCCTTCCTCAGCGTGGCCGGCGCCGGCCGTTCGATGGTGCTGACCTTCGACGACGGCCCCGACCCCCGCTACACCCCCGGCATCCTCGACACCCTGCGCCGCCACGACTGCCGCGCGATGTTCTTCGTCTGCGGCGAGATGGCCGTCGAGAACCAGGACCTGCTGCGGCGGATGGCCGCGGAGGGGCACGTCGTCGGCAACCACTCCTGGTCGCACCCCCTGATCCCCAGGCTGCGGCCCTCCCTCATCCGCGACGAGCTGGGCTCCACCAGCGAGGTCGTCGAGCGGGCCCTCGGCACGGCCCCGCTCTGGTACCGCGCCCCCTACGGGGCCTGGAACCGGCACTCCTTCGAGATCGGCGCCGAACTCGGCATGGAACCGCTCGCCTGGACCGTCGACACCCTCGACTGGAAGGAGCCCGGCACCGACTCCATCGTCCGCCGCGTCCTCGACGGCGCGGCCCCCGGCGTCGTCGTCCTCAACCACGACGCGGGCGGCGACCGCTCCCAGAGCGTGGCCGCGCTCCGCCGCTACCTGCCCGAACTCCTCGACGCCGGGTACCACATCACCGTTCCCCGGCGCTGACCGCCCGCGCGGCGAGGAGGGCCCGGCACCTGTGGTGCCGGGCCCTCCTCCGGTGACGCCGGGTCAGCGGGAGCCGACCATCCGGGCGTAGACGACGACGTTCCCGTCGTACCCCCGCGCGCGCGTGTACCCGCCGCCGCAGGTGATGACCCGCAGCTCCGGCGCGCCCGTGTCGGCGTAGACGTGCACGCCGGGGAAGTTGTCCTTCGCGTACACCTCGACGCCGTAGATCTCGAAGACCGCCACCCGGCCGTCGTACCGCTCGACCTCGACGTGCTGGCCCTTCTCCAGGGAGCCGAGGCCGTAGAAGACCGCCGGGCCCTGGGTGTTGTCGACGTGGCCGACGACGACCGCGGTCCCCCGCTGGCCGGGGGAGATGCCGTTCTGGTACCAGCCGGCGAGGTTGGCGTCCTGGGGCGGGGGCGCCGCCACCCAGCCGTCCGCGTCCAGGCCCACGTCCATGATCGGGGCCGCGACCCGGATCGCCGGGATCTTGATCCGGGAGGCCGGGGCGAAGGGCAGCGGCTCCAGACCGGTGGCCGAGGAGGGGGCCGCCGGGGCGGTCGGGAGCGCCGCCGGCCGGGCCGCCGCGGCGGGTTGCGGCGGCCCGGAGACGACGTCCACGCCGTTGCGCATCATCGCGAGCCCGGACAGCATGGCGAGGGCCAGGACACCCCAGGGTTGGAGTCTCCTGCGCTCGGAGACGCGGAAGTCCTTCGGGGGCATGGTTCTCCCTTCGTGGCGTCGTCAGAACGGTAAGGGCGGTTCCCCGGTCCGTCGCGCCGGGCGGTCCGAACGGGTGGGGCACGCCTCCGGACGTGTGCCGGGGCGCGGTGCGGCTCCTCTCCCGTGGCGCGGGACGGCGGACTCCCGGAGGGCCGCGGCCGGACGGCGCGCGGAGGGCGGAGGACCGTCGGGCGGACGAAGGACGGGTCGCCGCCGGGCGGGTGAGGGACGGCCGCCCGGCGGGTGACGCCGGGCTGAGCCATCCGAGTAATCGTCAGATAAGCGACCTGGAAGCTTCTGACCTGCGCGTACGGTACGTCCGACTCCCTCCGCCCCGGCGTGTCGCCTCACCGGAGTGGACCAGTGCCGACATGCGTGCTCCGTCACGAATGGTGATGGTTCGTCATGGAAGGCGTACTCGTCGAAACTCCCGGAGCACCGCTTTGGGGCGTCTTCCACTGGAGGTTCAACCATGCGTGCTGCACGCACTCTGGCGGTGACCGCCACCGCGATCGCGGCGGTCGGCCTCGCGGCCCCCCTCGCCGCCGCCACCAACAGCCCGGGCAACGTCCTGCACGGTGGCTCGAACGGCTCGAACGACGGCCAGAACGGCGGTCAGGGCGGCGGGAACGGCAACAACAACGGTGGTCAGGGTGGTGGGAACGGCAACAACAACGGTGGTCAGGGTGGTGGGAACGGCAACAATGGCGGTCAGGGCGGTGGGAACGGCAACAACGGCGGTCAGGGCGGCGGCAACGGCAACAACGGTGGCCAGGGCGGCGGCAACGGCAACAACAACGGCCCCAGCAACGTCACCGTCAACCCCTTCGACGTCCACCCCGGTTCGACGCTGACGATCACCGCGCGGGGCTGCAACCGCGGCGGCACCGTCACGTCCAACGCCTTCCCGGAGACCACCCTCTCGGGCAACAACAACGGCGTCTCCACCGCCGTCGCCCGCGTCTACAACCACGCCACCCCGGGCAACTACAACCTGGCCGTCCGCTGCAACGGCAACTCCTCCGTCGTCACGCAGTCGTTCCGGGTCCTCCCGGGCCGCGGCGCGCAGGGCGGCCTCGGCGGCTCGCTGGCTCCCAGCTCCACCGAGATGGCCATCGGCGGCAGCCTCGTCGCCGCGGCCGCGCTCGGCGGCGGCCTCTTCGTCGCCCGCCGTCGCCGTGTGACCGGCGCGGGGATCTGACCGGCCGAACCTCCCGGTCGGCCCACCGCGCCCGTCGCCCCCGGGTCCTCGTCAGGAC
>NZ_JBSHHY010000056.1:0-33315 GCF_053618675.1 Streptomyces sp. NPDC055632
GGCCGGCACCGGATCGCTCCGGTGCCGGCCCCTCTGCGGTTTCTCAGTCCTTTCGCGCCGCCCCGAACCACCTCGTGAGCGCCCCCCGCAACGCAACCGTGTCCACCGGCTCCCCGGGGCCGGAGGCCCAGGCCACGTGGCCGTCGGGGCGGATCAGGACCGCCGTGGGGGTCGGGACCTCGTCGATGACCGGTACGGGCCAGGCGTCGTCCTCGCCGTGCGCCTCGACCAGGTCGACGCGGTCGGACCAGTCACCGGCCACCGCCGCCACCGGGGCCCCGGCGCCCAGGTCGAGCAGGACCGGGCGGCCCGCGTGCAGCAGCTCGTACACCCGGGTCGCGCCGCCGGCCTCCTCGATGTCGGCGTCCGGGACGCGGCGGCCGGCCAGCGGGTGGCCGCAGTCGGCCGGGTAGCGGACGTCCAGGGCGTTGAGCATGGTGCGCAGCAGCCGGTTCACGTCGTCGAAGACCATCAGCGAGCCGAAGACCTCCCGCAGCGCGTCCGTCTGCGCGCCGGGGCGGGCCAGGGCCGACTGCGCCCGGGTGTTGTGCAGCACCCGCTCGCCGACCGGGTGCCGCTCGTCGTGGTACGTGTCGAGCAGGCCCTCCGGGGCCGTGCCGCGCACCACCGCGGCGAGCTTCCAGCCGAGGTTGACGGCGTCCTGCACGCCCATGTTCAGGCCCTGCCCGCCGGCCGGGAAGTGGATGTGCGCCGCGTCGCCCGCCAGCAGCACCCGGCCGCTGCGGTACCGGTCGGCCTGGCGCGCGGCGTCGTTGAAGCGGGAGATCCAGCGCGGGTTGCGCATGCCGAAGTCGGACCCCGCGAGCCGTACCAGCGAATCGCGCAGCTGCTCGAAGGTCACCGGCTCGTCGCGGTCCACGACGCGGTCGTACTCGGAGGTGATCACCCGGTGCCAGCCCGGCTCGAAGGCGATCGCCGAGTAGTCCCCGCCGGCCCGGCGCCGGATCCAGACGTAGTCCTCGGGCAGGTCGGGAAGCTCGACGTCGCCGATCAGGGCGGTCATCGTCGCCTCCGTGCCGGGGAAGCCGATGCCCGCCAGCTTGCGCACCGTGCTCCGCCCGCCGTCGCAGCCGACCAGGTGGCCGGCGCGCAGCGTCGCCGGGCCCCCGTCCGAGGCGTCCAGCGCCACCGTCACCCCGGACGCGTCCTGGTCGACGCCGGTGACCGCGCAGGACCTGCGGATCCGCACACCCAGTTCCCCGGCCCACTCCTCCAGGATCCGCTCGACGGCGGACTGCAGGATCATCAGGGGGTACGGGTGCCGGGACTCGAACTCGTCGAACTCCAGGTACAGGCCGGAGAAGTGCCCCACCGGCTGGAGTTCGCCGACCGCCAGGAAGCGGTCCAGGACCCCCCGCTGGTCGAGCACCTCCAGGGTGCGCGAGTGCAGGCCGCCGGCCCGCGACTCGCCCGAGGGCTCCGCGAGCCGCTCGACCACCACCACGTCCACGCCCGCGAGGCGCAGCTCGCAGGCGAGCGTCAGACCGGTCGGTCCGGCGCCCGCGATCACCACGTCGGCGTCCGTGCCGCTGTGTCCCACGTCGATCCCCCTCATTCCAGTGCGCCTCTAACGCCGCTGAATAGCCTCCACGTTCACTGAACGTGGATCAGGCCGGTCGAGCAACGCTGGTGCCGGACCGGGACGGACCCGCCGCCGGGAACACCGGCGCGGTGCGGGCGGACGCGGATCCGCGCGGGACCGCCCCGGCCGTCCGGACGGCGTTTCCCGCCGGTGGGACGGCACAGGGCCCCGGGCCCGTGTGGGTGGCGACGGCTCCGGTGCGGGGCCGCGGACGACGCGAGCGGGCACTCCCGGTCGGCGGAAGAACGGAAGGCTGGCAATGGAATCGGCGACGCAGGTGGTCCACCCGACCGGTGGACGGGACGAGACGTCGGAACGACCGTCCGGGGCCGCGGCCCCGGGCACGGCATCGGGCACGGCGCCGGGTGCGGCGCAGGGCACGGCACCGAGCACCGCCCCGGACGCGGCACCGGGCACGGCCCCCGACGCGTCCGGCTCGCGGGCGCGGGAGGTCGCCGCCCTGTGGGCGGAGGTCCTCGGCGTCCCCGAGGTCGGCGTGGAGGACGACTTCTTCGCCCTCGGCGGCAACTCCCTGTCCGGGATCAAGATCATCGAGCGGGTGGCGCAGGACCACGGCGTCCAGTTGTCCGTGCGCGACTTCTACCTCGCGCAGACCCCCGCCCGCGTCGCCGAGCTGATCGAGCGAGGGAGGGCCGAGGCGTGAGACTGACGCCGGGTCCCGCCCGCGCCGTCGACCTCGACGCCGTCGACCTGTTCGACCTGGACCTGTACTCCTCCGGGGACCCGCACCGGATCTGGGACGTCATGCGGACGGAGGCGCCCCTGCACCACCAGGTCCTGCCGGACGGCCGGGAGTTCTGGTCGGTGACGCGCTACGAGGACGTCCACCGGGTCCTCGCCGACCACCGCGCGTTCACCTCGGAGCGCGGCACGGTCCCCACCCACCTCGGGACGGACGACGCCGCGGCCGGCGTCCTGATGACCTCCACCGACCCGCCGCGCCACACCGAGGTCCGCCGGCCGCTCGGCTCCAAGCTCACCGCGCGCGCCGTGAAGTCCTGGGAGGACTCCATCCGCGCCACCGTGGCGCGCTTCCTGGAGCCCGCCCTCGACGGCGAGGTCTTCGACCTGGCCGAGCGGGCGCTGCTCCTGCCGGCGATGGTCACCGGACCGCTCCTCGGCATCCCGGAGAAGGACTGGGCCGAGCTCGTCCAGCTCACCGCCATGGTCACGGCCCCCTCCGACCCGCACTTCATGGTCGGCCACGAGGCCGCGACCCTCGCCATCTCCCACCACGAGCTCGTCACGTACGTCCGCGAGTGGGTCAGGAACCGGCGGGCGAGCGGCGAGGAGGACGACAGCCTCCTGCACCACCTCATGAGCGTCCGGCCGGGCGGCGAGCCGCTGAGCGACGAGGAGATCGCCCTCGACGGCTACAGCATCCTCCTCGGCGCCAACGTCACCACCCCGCACACCGTCTCGGGCACGGTCGAGGCCCTGATCGAACGGCCCGAGCAGTACGCCAAGGCCGCCGCCGACCCCACCCTCGTGCCCAACCTGGTCGAGGAGGGCCTGCGCTGGACCTCGGCCGCCTGCAACTTCATGCGGTACGCCGTCGACGACGTCGAGATCGCCGGGGGCACGATCCCGGCCCGCGCCGCCGTCGTGGCGTGGATCGGCTCGGCCAACCGGGACGAGACCCTCTTCCCCGACCCGCACTCCTTCGACGTCACCCGGGCCGGCGCCAAGCGCCAGGCCGCCTTCGGCTTCGGCACGCACTTCTGCATCGGCGCGCCGCTGGCCCGCATGACGCTGCGGATCTTCTTCGAGGAGCTGTTCCGGCGCTTCGAGTCGATCGAGCTCGCCGGCGAACCGCAGCACCTGCGGTCGTACTTCATCGCGGGCATGACCCACCTGCCCGTCGTCGCCAGGAAACGGCGGACCCCATGACCACCACACCCACACCCACACCCGCACCCGTGACCACCACACCCACACCCGCTCCCGTGACGACCAAGCCCAAACCCGCGCCCTCGCCGTGGTTCGTCCGGCCGTCGTCCGGCGAGCATCCGGGCCGGCTCTTCTGCTTCCCCTTCTCCGGGTCCGGGGCCTCCGCCTTCAGCGCCTGGCCCGCCGCGATCGGCGGGGCCGAGGTCTGCCCGGTGCAGTTCCCCGGCCGCGAGAACCGGCTCGGCCACCCCCACTACGGCACGTACGAGGAGCTGGCCGACGCCCTGGCCGAGGCCCTCGCCCCCCGGCTCGACCGGCCGTACGCCTTCTTCGCGCACTGCGCGGGCGCCCTGCCCGCCTACGAGACCGTGCTGCGGCTCGCCGCGCTCGGCCTGCCGGGCCCGGAACGCCTCTTCGTCTCCGGCCAGCCCGCCCCGCACGACGCCGCGCGCGACCGGATGCTCACCCTGACCGAGCCCGAGCTCCGGGCCGAGCTGGAGGGCTTCGTCCGGAGCCGGGGGATCGAGCCCCGGCCCGACATGATCGACCTGGGCATGCTCGTGCTCCTGCGCGACCATGCCGCCGCGGGCGCCTACCGGCGGACCGAACCGGCCCCGGTGGACTGCCCCGTCACCGTCCTGCACTGGAGCGACGACCCCGACGCGGGCCTCGAAGAGCTCGACGGCTGGCGCCGGTACGCCGGCTCCGTCGAGTTCCGGACGGTCGGCGGAGGCCACTACGACTTCATGGACGCCCCGTCCGAACTGCTGGACCTGTTGACCTCCTGGCGGTGACGGCCTTGCCGTCCGCACACGCCGCGACCCGTGGGAATCCGGAAGGAACGCTTATGAGTGGCACAGCCGCCGACATCGCCGTGATCGGGATGTCGTGCCGCTTCCCCGGCGTGCAGAACCCCGCCGACTTCTGGCGCCTGCTGTACGACGGCGGGACGACCGTCGGGACCTTCCCCGAGGGCCGGGCGGCCGACGCGAGCCACGGCTCCCACCCCGACGCCGCCACCCTGGACGCGGGCTCGTTCCTGGAGTCCGTCGCCGGTTTCGACGCCGGGTTCTTCGGCGTCGGCCCGGAGGAGGCCGCCGCCATGGACCCCGTCCAGCGCCTGGGCCTCGAACTGGCCTGGGAGGCCGTCGAGGACGCCGGGATCCCGGCGTCCGCGCTCGCGGGCCGCGCGATCGACGTGGTCGTCGGCGCCGGACCCTCCGGGTACGAGCGGCTGCGCGCGCGCTCCGGAAGCGACCGGGACGACCACTACACCGCGCTCGGCTCGTCCGGCGCGCTGATCGCCAACCGGATCTCCGCCCTCCTCGACGTCCGGGGCATGAGCTTCTGCGCCGACTCCGGCCAGTCCTCCTCCCTGGTGTCGCTGGCGCTGGCCTGCGACCGGATCCGGGCCGGCGCCGTCGACACGGCGCTCGCGGGCGGCGTGCACCTGATCGTCGACCCCGAGGCGGGCACGGGCCTGGTGAACCTGGGCGCCCTGTCGCCCGAGGGCCGCTGCTTCCCCTTCGACGAGCGGGCCTGCGGCTTCGTCCGGGGCGAGGGCGGGGCCTTCGTCCTGCTCAAGCGGCTCGACCTGGCCCTCGCCGACGGCGACCACGTCTACGCGGTGGTACGCGGCTGGGGCGTCGCCACCGGCGGCGCCTCCGCCCGCATCCCCGACCCCAGCCCGAGCGGGCAGGCGGCGGCCGTCCTCGCCGCCCTCGACCGCGCGGGCCTCCCCTTCGACGACGTCGACTACGTCGAGGCCCACGGCACCGGCACCCGCAGGGGCGACCCCGCCGAACTCGCCGGACTGCGCGAGGCGGCCCGCGTCTCCGGCCGCACCCGGCCCCTGGTGATCGGCTCGGCGAAGGCCAACGTCGGACACCTGGAACCGGCCGCCGGCCTGGTCGGCCTCGTCAAGGCCGCCCTCTGCGTGGACCGGGGACACCTGGTCCCGAGCCCGGACTTCCGCTCCCCGAACCCCGAGGTCGCCGATTTCCACGAGGACTTCGAGGTGCTGCGGGCCCCGCGCCCCTGGCCGGGCGGCCCCGACCGGCCGCGCCGGGCCGGGGTGTCGGCCTTCGGCATGGGCGGCACCAACGCCCACGTCGTCCTCGAACAGGCCCCCGAGCCGCCCCGTACGACGGCCGCCGACGCGATCGGCACCGCGACGGACGGCGCGACCGACGCCCCCGGCACCCTGCCCTGGGTGCTCTCGGCCCGCTCCGAGCCCGCCCTGCGCGCGCAGGCGGCGCGGCTGTGCGACCTGGTGGCCGCCGACCCCGCCCTCGTACCGGCCGACGTCGGGCACTCGCTGGCCTCGACCAGGACGCTCCTCGGACACCGGGCGGTCGTCCTGGCCGACGGCCGCGAGGAGGCGCTGGCCGGCCTCGGACTCCTCGCCGCGGGCGGCGACTCGGCCCGGGTCGTGCGCGGGAAGGCCGCCGAAGGCCCCTCAGGACCGGTGGTCTTCGTCTTCCCCGGCCAGGGCTCCCAGTGGCTCGCCATGGGGAAGCGGCTGTACGCCGAGTCGGAGGTCTTCGCCCGGTCCGTCGACGCCTGCGAACGGGCCCTGGCCCCGTACGTCGACTGGTCCCTGGTGGACGTCCTGACCGGCGCGGAGACGGCCGCCTCCCTCGACCGGGTGGACGTGGTCCAGCCGGCCCTGTTCTCGATGATGGTCTCGCTGGCCCGGGTCTGGCGGTCCCTGGGGGTGGTCCCCGACGCCGTCGTGGGCCACTCGCAGGGCGAGATCGCCGCGGCCTGCGCGGCCGGCGCCCTCGGCCTCGACGACGCGGCGCGGATCGTCGCCCTGCGCAGCCGGGCCGCGGTCGAACTGCTCGGCCGGGACGGTGGGCTGAGCGCCGTGGCCGCGCCCGTCGCCCGGGTCGAGGAGCTGCTCGCGCCCTGGTCGGGGCAGCTCTCCGTGGCCGCCGTCAACGGCCCGTCGTCCGTGGTGGTCGCCGGGGACGGCACGGCGCTCGACGCGTTCGGCGCGGCGGCGGAGGCCGAGGGGATCCGGGTGCGGCGGGTCAAGGCGGCCTACGCCTCGCACTCCCACCACGTCGAACCCCTCCGCGAGCGCGTCCTGGAGTCCGTCGAGGGGATCGCACCGCGCGAGACGGCGGTGCGGTTCCACTCCACGGTCACCGGCGGCCCGCTCGACACGCGGTCCCTCGACGGCGCGTACTGGTACGCCAACCTGCGCTCGACGGTGCGCTTCGGCGAGGTCGTCGAGGACCTGATGCGCGTGCCCGGGGCCGTGTTCGTCGAGGTCAGCCCGCATCCGGTGCTCCAGGTCGCGATGGAGGAGGCCGCCGACGCGCTGCCCGTCCCGCCCCCGGTGGTCCACACCCTGAGCCGGCACGACGGCGGCGCGGGCGAGGTCCTGGCCTCCCTGGCCGGACTCCACGTGCGGGGCGTGCCGGTGGACTGGGGCGCGGTGTTCGCCCCGTACCGGCCGCGCCGCGTCGCCCTGCCGACGTACGCCTTCCAGCGGGAGCGCCACTGGCCGACCGCCCCCGGCGGCACCGGTCACGCGGACCGGGACGCCGTGGAGCGGGCGACCGCGCCCGCCCCCGGGGCGCCGGGCCCCGTCTCGGCCGAGGCGGTCCTCACCCTCGTCTGCGCCGAGACGGCGGCCCTGCTGAGCGCGGGGAACACGGCCCTGACCGGCGCCGACCTCGCGACGAGGGCGGACGACTCCTTCAAGAGCCTGGGCTTCGACTCCTCGATGGCCGTGGGACTGCGCAACCGGATCGGCGCCGCCGCCGGGGTGCGGCTGCCGGCCACCGTCGTCTTCACCCGCCCCACGCCGCGGGCGCTCGCCGACCACGTCTTCTCCCTGCTCGCACCGGAGGAGCACGGGGCCGAGCAGGCCGTGGTGGAGGCCGTGGCGGAGGCGCCGGGCCCGGAGCACCACAGCGACGACGACCTGTACGCACTGATCGACCGCGGATACGTGTAGCCGCACGTCCCGCACCCGTTCGCGGACACGTGTAGCCGCACGTCCCGCACCCGTTCTTCGAAGCAATCGTTTGGGGGAGGCCCTGGTGGAGGATGTCGACAAGCTCCGGTCCTACTTGCGACGCGCCGTCGGCGACGCGCGGGAGCTGCGCGAGCGCGTGCGCGAGCTGGAGGACGCCGCCCGCGAGCCCGTCGCGGTCGTGGGCGTGGGGTGTCGCTTCCCGGGCGGCGTGGCGTCCCCCGAGGACCTGTGGAGGATCGTCTCCGACGGCGTGGACGCCATGGGGGAGTTCCCGGAGGACCGGGGATGGGACCTGGACGCCCTCTACGACCCGGACCCCGAGGCGCAGGGCAGGACGTACACCCGCTCGGGCGGGTTCCTGTCCGGCCTCGCGGAGTTCGACGCGCCGTTCTTCGGCATCAGCCCGCGCGAGGCCCTGGCCATGGACCCGCAGCAACGGCTGATGCTGGAGACCTCCTGGGAGGCCCTGGAGCGGGCGGGCATCGACCCGACCGGCCTGAAGGGCTCGGCCACCGGCGTCTTCACCGGGCTCTACGCCACCGACTACGGCCCGAGGATGGGCGGCGGCGCGGCCGGCGAGGTCGAGGGCTTCGCCATGACGGGCCTGTACAACAGCGTGGCCTCCGGCCGGGTGGCGTACGTCCTCGGCCTGGAGGGCCCGGCGGTCTCCACCGACACCGCCTGCTCCTCCTCCCTGGTCGCCGTCCACCAGGCCGTGCGGTCCCTGCGCTCCGGCGAGTGCGCGCTCGCCCTGGCCGGCGGCGTGACGACCATGCCCACCCCGGGCATGTTCGTGGAACTCGCCCGGCAGCGGGGCCTGTCGGCCGACGGCCGCTGCAAGGCCTTCGCCGACGCGGCGGACGGCACCGGCTTCTCCGAGGGCGCGGGCGTCCTGGTCCTGGAGCGGCTCTCGGACGCGCGGCGCAACGGCCACCGCGTCTGGGCCGTGATCCGGGGCTCCGCGATCAACCAGGACGGCGCCTCCAACGGCCTGACCGCGCCCAACGGGCTCGCCCAGCAGCGGGTGATCCGCGCGGCCCTGGCCGACGCCGGGCTCGCCGCCGGAGCCGTCGACGCCGTGGAGGCCCATGGCACCGGCACCCGGCTGGGCGACCCGCTGGAGGCCGAGGCGCTGCTCGCCACGTACGGGCAGGGCCGCGACGCCGACGGCCCGCTGTGGCTGGGCTCGCTGAAGTCGAACATCGGCCACACCCAGGCCGCCGCCGGAGTCGGCGGGATCATCAAGATGATCATGGCGATGCGGTACGGCGTGCTGCCCCGGACCCTGCACGTGGACCGCCCGTCGGAGCACGTGGACTGGTCGGCCGGAGCGGTCGAACTCCTCACCGAACCCCGCCCCTGGCCCGCCGCCCCCGACCGCCCCCGCCGCGCCGGCGTCTCCTCCTTCGGCATCAGCGGCACCAACGCGCACGTGATCCTGGAGGAACCCCCGGCCGCCGCCGAACCGGCCGCCGACACCGCCGAGCCGGCCACCGACACCAGAGGCACCACCGACACCAGTGGCACCAGTGGCACCACCGAGGGGACGAGCACCGCCTTCGGCGTCGCGGGCGTCCCCGTCCCCTGGATCCTGTCGGCCCGTTCCGCCGAAGCCCTGCGCGAGCAGGCCCGGCGGCTGGCCGACGCCGTCGCCGCCGACGCGGACCTGTCGCCCGCGGGCGTCGGCCGCGCGCTCGTGGACACCCGGTCGCTCTTCGACCACCGCCGGGTCGTCGTCGGCGCCGACCGCGCGACCCTCCTCGCCGGCCTGGCCGCCGCGGCCTCCGGCGACGAGGGCGCCCCCGCCACCGTCTCCGGAACCGCCCGGCCGGTGGGCCGCACCGTCTTCGTCCTCCCCGGCCAGGGCGGCCAGTGGACCGCGATGGGCCGCGAACTCTACGAGACCTCACCGGTCTTCGCCGAACGGCTGCGCGCCTGCGCCCGCGCCCTGGAGCCCTGGACGTCCTGGCCGCTGGTCGAGACCGTCTGCGGCGGCCCCGGCGCCGCCGACCTGGAGGACATCGACGTCGTCCAGCCCGCGCTGTTCGCCGTCATGGTGTCGCTGGCCGAGGTCTGGCGCGTCCTCGGCGTCACCCCGGACGTGGTCGTCGGCCACTCCCAGGGCGAGATCGCCGCCGCCTGCGTCGCGGGCGTCCTCACCCTGGAGGACGCCGCCCGGATCGTCGCCCTGCGGTCCCGGCTGCTGGCCTCCGCCGCCGGCGAGGGGAGCATGGCCGCGATCCTGCTGCCCGAGGAGCGCGTACGGGAGCTGCTGCCGCGCTGGGACGGCCGGGTCGGCGTCGCCGCCGTCAACGGCCCCGCCTCCACGACCGTCTCGGGCGAGACCGACGCGGTCGAGGCGCTGGTCGCTGCCTGCGAGGCCGAGGGCGCCCGCGCCCGGATGATCAAGTCGAGCGTCCCCGGCCACTCCGCCCTGATGGACCGGTTCGAGGGCCCCCTCAAGGAGGGCCTGGGCACGATCACCCCCGCGCCCTCGTCCGTGACGGTCTACTCCACGGTCACCGGCGCGCCCGTCGACCCCACCGAACTCGATGCCGACTACTGGTTCCGCAACCTGCGCGAACCGGTCCGGTTCGCCACCGCCATGCGGCGCGTCGCCGAGGCCGAGCCCCACGCCGTCGTCATCGAGGTCGGCCCGCACCCCCTGCTCACCATGAGCGTCCAGGAGCTGTACGACTCCGTCCCCGGCGCCACCGGCTCCGCCCTGGGCACGCTGCGCCGCGACGAGGGCGGGCCCGGCCGCTTCCTCCTGTCCGCCGCCGAGGCCTTCACCGCCGGCCTCCCGGTCTCCTGGCGCGCGGCCCTGCCCGCGTACGAGGGCCCCCGGGCCGACCTGCCCACGTACGCCTTCCAGCGCCGGCGCTACTGGCTCGACGCCCCCGGCGAGTCCACCGCCCGCAACACCTCCGACCACCCGCTGCTCGACACCGTGGTCGAGCTGCCCGAGGACGGCGGGCACCGGGGGGTCGTGGCCGGCGGACGCCTCTCGCCGGAGCGCCACCCCTGGCTCGCCGAGCACGCGGTCCACGGCGCCGCCCTGGTGCCGGCCGCGGTCCTGGCCGAACTCGCCGCCTGGGCCGCGGACAGGGCGGGCTGCGGGGGCGTCGGGGAACTCGCCCTGGAGACCCCGCTGGTCCTCTCCCGGACGGCCGACCGCGAGATCCGGGTCGTCCTCGACGCCGGACGGAGGATCACCGTGCACTCGCGCGGCGAGGGCGAGACGGGGTGGACCCGCAACGCCGTCGGCACCGCCGCCGCCGACGTCCCGGCCCCGGCGGACGGGGACCTCCGGTCCTGGCCCCCCGCGGGCGCGTCCCCGGTCCCCGCCGACGACGCGTACGCCCGGCTCGCCGCCCTCGGGTTCGCCCACGGGCCCCTCTTCCGGGGCCTCACCCGGCTCTGGGACCGCGACGGCACCCTCTTCGCGGAGGTGGAACCGCCCGGCGACGAAGGGGCCGCGGGCGGCTTCCGGATCCACCCGGCGCTGCTCCAGACCGCGCTGCTTCCGACCGCACTGCTTCCGGCCGTACTGCCTCCGGCCGCGTCCCTCCCGGCCGCACCGCTCCCGGCCGAGGGCCGGCTGCCGCACCGCTGGACGGGCCTGCGCCTGGACCGGACCGCCCCGTCCGCGCCGTCCGCGCTGCGCGTGCGCCTCGCGCCCGCCGGGAAGGACGCGGTGTCCGTGACCCTCGCCGACCGGACGGGAGCGCCCGTCGGCTCGATCGCCTCGCTCGGCCTGCGGCCCGTGGACGCCGCCGAACTGGCCGCGCTGGGCTTCGACCACCGGGACTCGCTGTTCCGGACCACATGGGTGCCCCTGCCGGTGCCTCTGCCGGTGCCGGTGCCGTTGTCGGCGTCCGGGGACGACCGGCCCCACGCCGTCGTCGGGGCGCCCGGCGGTCCCGCGGGACCCGCCGAACTCGCCGCCTCCGGCGCGGAGATCCCCGCCGTCGTCGTGGCCGTCCTGGACTCCGTGGATTCCGTGAATTCCGTGGACGCCGTGGATTCCGCGGGCACAGACGCGGGCACAGACGCGGGCGCGGACACCCTCGTCGCCACCGGCCGCAACCTCCACCGCGTCCTGCGCTGGACCCGGGAATGGCTCGCCGACGACCGCTTCGCCGACTCCCGGCTGGTGATCGTGACGCGGAACGCCTGCCCCGACGAACCGTCGGACCGCACCGACCCCGCCGCCACCGCCGTCTGGGGCTTCGTCCGCACCGCCCAGACCGAGAACCCCGGCCGCTTCGTCCTCGTGGACACCGACGGCCGGGACGCCTCCCTCGCCCTCGTCACGGCGGCCGCCGCCACCGGCGAGGCCCAGCTCCGCGTCCGCGCCGGACACGCCGCCGTCCCCCGCCTGACCCGCGCCGACCTCACCGCGGAGACGGCCACGAGGACGACCACGCGAACAGCCACGGAAACGGTCGCGGGGACATCGGACGCACCGGCGTTCGGCACCGGCACCGTCCTCATCACGGGCGGCACCACCGGCCTCGGGGCGCTGCTCGCCCGGCACCTCGTGGCGCACCACGGCGTCCGCAGCCTGCTCCTCACCAGCCGGCGCGGCCCGGCGGCCCCCGCCGCCGCGACCCTGCGCGAGGAGCTGACGGCGGCGGGGGCCCGCGTCGACATCGCGGCCTGCGACGTCGGCGACCGCGCCGCGGTCGCCGCGCTGCTCGCCGCCGTGCCCGCCGAGCACCCGCTGACCGCCGTGGTCCACTGCGCGGCCGTCCTCGACGACGGGGTCGTCGAGGCCCTCACCGAGGACCGCGTGGACGCCGTGCTCGCGCCCAAGGCGCACGGCGCCTGGCACCTGCACGAGCTGACCCGGCACCTGGACCTGTCCGCGTTCGTGCTCTTCTCGTCCGTCGCCGGCGTGCTCGGCACGGCCGGACAGGCCAACTACGCGGCGGCCAACGCCTTCCTCGACGGCCTCGCGCGGGTCCGGCACGCCGCCGGGCTGCCCGCCCTCGCCCTCTGCTGGGGCTTCTGGGGCGAGCGCAGCGAGATGAGCGCCGACCTCGTCGACGCCGACGTCGTCCGCCTGCGGCGCCAGGGCGTCCTGCCCCTGTCCTCGCGGGAGGGCCTCGCGCTCTTCGACGCGGCCGTCCCGGCACCGGACCCCGTCCTGGTGCCCACCCGCCTCGACCCGTCCGTGCCGGGCGCGCTCCGGGACGACGGCGCCATGGGATCGCCGCTGCTGCGCGACCTGGCCGGCCCGTCCGCCCCCGGTGCCCCCGACGGCGCGCCGGCCCCGGACGGCGGCCTCGCGGAGCGGGTGGCCGCGCTGCCGCCGGCCGCCGCCGAGGCGCTGCTGCTCGACGCCGTCCGCACCCGGACCGCGCTCGTCCTCGGCCACCCCGACACCACGGCGATCGGCCCGGAGACGGCCTTCAAGAAGCTCGGGATCGACTCGCTCACCGCGCTGGAGCTGCGCAACAAGCTCTCGGCGGCGACCGGCCTGAAACTGCCCGCCACGCTCGTGTTCGACCACCCGAACCCGAACGCCCTCGTGCGGTTCCTCGGGGAGCGCCTCGCGCCGGCCGCCGACACCGCGCCGCCGTCCCCGGCCGCCCACCTCGTCAAGGAGATCGAGGGCCTGGGCGCGCTCCTGGAGGACGCCTTCCGCGAACTCGCGGACGACGACAAGGACACCGTGTCCGCCCTGCTCGGCGAACTGCAGGGCCGGATCCGCTCGATGGCGACCGCCGGGGCCCCGGCCGGAATCGTCGACCAGATCAGTTCGGCCTCGGCGGGAGAGCTCCTCTCCCTCCTGGACAAAGAGCTCGGCTAGGGGAGAGCGATGACGAAAGACGACAACGCCGAGGTCCTCGCGTACCTCAAGCGGACCTCCATCGAGCTCCTGGAGACGCGCAAGCGCCTGAAGGAGCTGACGGACGCCGCCGGCGAACCGATCGCCGTGGTGGGCGTCGCCTGCCGGTTCCCCGGCGGGGCGGCGTCCCCGGAGGCCCTGTGGGACCTCGTGCGGACGGGCACCGACGCCGTGTCGGACTTCCCGGCGGACCGCGACTGGGACCTGGAGGCCCTCTACGACCCGGACCCGGACCGGCCGAACACCTGCTACACCCGCTCGGGCGGCTTCCTGTACGACGCGGGCGACTTCGACGCCGAGTTCTTCGGGATCAACCCGCGCGAGGCGCTCTCCGCCGACCCGCAGCAGCGGCTGCTCCTGGAGACCTCCTGGGAGGCCCTGGAGCGGGCCGGGATCGACCCGCACACCCTGCGCGGCAGCGCCACCGGCGTCTTCGCGGGCATCGCGTACTTCGGCTACGGCAACCACCACTTCACCTCCGAGGCCGTCTCGGGGTACGCGCAGACCGGCTCCCTGCTGAGCGTGGCCTCCGGCCGGGTGGCGTACGCGCTCGGCCTGGAGGGCCCGGCGATCTCCACCGACACCGCCTGCTCCTCCTCGCTCGTCGCCGTCCACCAGGCCGTGCAGTCGCTGCGCCGGGGCGAGACCGCGCTCGCCCTCGCCGGCGGCGTCACCGTCATGGCCACGCACCAGGTGCTGCGCGAGATGTCCCGGCTCCGGGGCCTGTCGGCCGACGGCCGCTGCAAGGCCTTCGCCGACGCCGCCGACGGCACCGGCTTCGCCGAGGGCGTCGGCATGCTCGTACTGGAACGCCTCTCGGACGCCCGGCGCAACGGCCACGACGTCTGGGCCGTGATCCGGGGCTCCGCGATCAACCAGGACGGCGCCTCCAACGGCCTGACCGCCCCCAACGGCCCCGCGCAGCAGCGCGTGATCCGCGCGGCCCTCGCCGACGCGAAGGTACGGGCGGACGACGTGGACGTCGTCGAGGCGCACGGCACCGGCACCACCCTGGGCGACCCCATCGAGGCGCAGGCCCTGCTCGCCACGTACGGGCAGGACCGCGACGCCGACAGCCCGCTGTGGCTGGGCTCGCTGAAGTCGAACATCGGCCACACCCAGGCCGCCGCCGGAGTCGGCGGGATCATCAAGATGATCATGGCGATGCGGCACGGGACGCTCCCCAGGACCCTGCACGTGGACCGGCCCTCCACCCACGTGGACTGGTCGGCCGGAGCGGTCGAACTCCTCACCGAACCCCGCCCCTGGCCCGCCGCCCCCGACCACCCCCGCCGCGCCGGAATCTCCTCCTTCGGCGCCAGCGGCACCAACGCGCACCTGATCCTGGAGGAGGCCCCGGCTCCGGAACCCGAGGACCACGACGGCACCGGGGCCGATACGACGGACACGCCGGGCACGCCGGGCGCGACGGGTACGGCAGGCACGTCACGTACGGCGGGTACGGCCGGCACCTCCGGCATACCGATCCCCTGGACCGTGTCGGCCCGCACGGCCGAGGCGCTGCGCGCCCAGGCCGGGAGGCTCCGCGCGTTCGCCGCCGCCGACGGCGCCCCGGACCCCGCCGACATCGGCTGGTCGCTGGCCACGGGCCGGGCGCGGCTCGACCACCGCGCGGTGGTCCTCGGACACGACCGGGAGACCCTCCTCGCCGCCCTGGACGCGCTGGCCGAGGGCGCGGAGTCGCCCGCGGCCGTCCGCGGCACGGCGGGCGAACCCGGCCGCACCGCCTTCCTCTTCCCCGGCCAGGGCTCCCCGTGGGCGGGCGTCGCGGGCCCCCTGTACGAGGCGTTCCTCGTCTTCGCGCAGGCCCTCGACGAGGTCTGCGCCCACTTCGACGCCCACCTGCCCTTCGCGCTCAAGCCGCTGCTCCTGGCCGGCGGCCCCGCCGACCCCGAGCGCACCGACATCGCGCAGCCCGCGCTGTTCGCCCTCCAGGTCGCCCTGTACCGGCTCGTCGCGCGGTACGGCCCGCGACCGGACCTCCTCGTCGGCCACTCCGTCGGCGAGATCGCCGCCGCCCACGTCTCCGGGGTCCTCGACCTCGACGGCGCGACCCGCCTGGTGGCCGCCCGGGGCCGCGTCATGCAGACGGTGCGCGAACCCGGCGCCATGCTCGCCGTGCGCCTCACCGAGGCCGAGGCGGCCGAACTGACCGCCCCGTACGACCGGGTCGGCATCGCCGCGGTCAACGGCCCCGCGTCGGTCGTCCTGTCGGGCCTGCGCGAGCAGGTCCACGCGATCCGCGACCGGCTCGTCGCCGACCGCAGGCCCGCGAAGCTCCTCCCGGTCGACCACGCCTTCCACTCCCCGCTCATGGAGCCGGTCCTCGCCGAATTCGCGGAGGCGATCCGCGGACTGCGCACGGGCGAGGCGGAGATCCCGGTCGTCTCGACCCTGCTGGGCCGCGAGGCCACGCACCGGGAGCTGGCGTCGGCCGGCCACTGGGTGGACCACGTCCGCGAGCCCGTCCGCTTCCACGCGGCCGTCGAGAGCGCCCGCGCCGCCGGCGCCGGCACCTTCCTCGAAGTCGGGCCCGGCGCCACCCTCACGGGCATCGCCAAGGAGTCCTTCGCCGCGCAGGACGTCACCGGCCCGCTGGTCCTGTCCGCCTCCCGGCGCGACCGGAGCCCGGCGGAGGCGCTGACCGCCGCCCTGGCCGAACTCCACGCGCACGGCGCCGCCGTGGACTGGCCGGCCCTGTTCGGCCCCCGCCGCCGCGTCGACCTGCCCACGTACGCCTTCCAGCGGCAGCGCTACTGGCTCGACCTGCTCGCCGGCACGGGCTCCCCGGACGTGGCCTCCGCGGGCCTCTCCGCCGCCGGGCACCCGCTGCTGGGCGCCGCCGTCGAGCACCCCGGCACCGGCGAGACGGTCTTCACCGACCTGTGGTCCCTGCGCACCCACGAGTGGCTCGCCGACCACACCGTGTTCGGCGCGGCCGTCGTGCCCGCCACCGCCCACCTCGACCTGGCCCTGTCGGTCGCCGCCCACGTCGGCGCCGCCGCCGTCGAGGAGCTCTCCCTCGAAGCGCCCCTGATCCTGCCCGAGCGGGGCGAGGTGCAGGTGCGGATCGTCGCCGGCGCCGCCGACGAGAGCGGACGCCGCTCCCTGGACGTCTACGCGCGCCCCGCCCCGGACGGACCGGACGGCCCGGACGGGGGCGGCTGGACCCGGCACGTCCTGGGCACCCTGACCGCCGAGGTCCCGGAGGCGGCGGACCGGCCGGTCACCGCCCGGCCGCCCGCCGGCGCCGGACGGCTCCCGCTCGACGGCCTCTACGACTCCCTGGCGGACGGGGGCTTCGACTACGGCCCCGGGTTCCGCGGACTGCGCGAGGTGTGGCGCGACGGGGACGAGCTCCTCGCCCTCGCCACGCTGCCCGAGGACTCCGCCGCCGCCTCGGCCGGGCCGGGCTTCGGCCTGCACCCCGCGCTGCTCGACACCGTGCTCCACGCGGTGGTGGTCGGCGGGATCATCGAAGTGACCGGCGAGCGGGGCTGGATGCCCTTCTCGTGGTCCGGGGTCCACCTGGTCCGGCCCTGCGGCCCGACCGCCCGGGTCCGGATCACCCCGGTCGGCGAGGGCGCCGTCTCCGTGACCGTCGCCGACGAGCGGGGCGCCGCCGTCGCCCGGATCGACCGGCTGACCTTCCGCCCGGCCACCGCCGAGCAGGTCCGCGGCGGCCGGGACCTCCCGCTGTACGAACTCGCCTGGCGACCGGTCCACGAGGCCGGGCGGACCGCCGCCCGCGCCCCGTACGCCGTGCTCGGCACCGCGGACGGCCTGGCCGGACGGTTCGCGGGGGCCGGTGACCCCGCCGTCGTACGCCACGCCTCCCTGGAGGAGGCCGCCGAGGCCTTCGAGACCGCCGGGGCAGCCGGGGCAGCCGGAGCGGCGACGCCGGGACACCTCGTCCTGTGCCTCGACGACTTCCTCGCCGAGCAGGCCGGACAACTCGAACAGGCCGGACAGGCCGGACAACTCGAGCACCCCGAGCACCCCGAGCACCCCGAGCAGACCGAACAGACCGAGCAGACCGACCGAGCCACCCGGACCGCCCGGACCACCCCGGCCGACCCCCTCGCCGAGGTCGCCGCGGCGGGCAAGCACGTCCTGGCCGCCGTCCAACGCTTCCTCACCGCCGAGCGGTTCGCCGGCGCCACCCTGGTCGTGCTCACCCGCCGCGCCCAGGCCACCGCCCCCGGCGAGGGCGCGCGCAGCCTGCCCGGCGCCTCCGTCTGGGGCCTGCTCCGGTCCGCGCAGAACGAGCACCCCGGAAGGTTCCGCCTGGTCGACACCGACGACGACGAGGCGTCCCCGGCCCGCCTCGCCGACGCGCTCGCCCTCGGCGAGGACCAGCTCGCCCTGCGCGGCGGCACGCTCCTGGCCCCCCGGATGGTCCCGGCCGAGCCCGTGGAACGGCGGCTCGACCCGCCGCCCCCCGGCCCCCACCGGCTCGGCATCCCGGACAAGGGCACCCTGGAGAACCTGACCTGGATCCCCTGCCCCGAGGTGGAGGCCCCGCTGGAGAGCGGACAGGTCCGCGTCGCCGTCCAAGCCGCCGGGCTCAACTTCCGCGACGTCACCCTCGCCCTCGGGCTCATCGACCGGACCGCCATCGACGCCGGCCTCGGCAGCGAGGGCGCCGGAACGGTCCTCGAAGTCGCCGACGACGTCACGGGCCTCGCGCCCGGCGACCGGGTGACCGGCATCTTCACCGGTGCCTTCGGCCGCACGGCGATCGCCGACCACCGGCTGCTCACCCACGTCCCCGACGGCTGGACCTTCGCCGAGGCGGCGTCCGTGCCGAGCACCTTCCTCACCGCGTACCACGCCCTCTTCCACGTGACGAAGCTGGAGAAGGGGGAGAAGGTCCTCGTCCACGCCGCGGCGGGCGGCGTCGGCATGGCCGCCGTGCAGCTCGCCGCGTACGCCGGGGCCGAGGTCTACGGCACCGCCGGACCGGCCAAGTGGCCCGCCCTGCGCGCCCTCGGCCTGGACGACGCCCATCTGTCCTCCTCCCGCGACCTGGACTTCGTGCGGAAGTTCCTGGACGCCACCGGCGGCCGGGGCGTGGACGTCGTGCTCAACTCCCTCGCCCACGAGTTCGTCGACGCCTCGCTGGAACTGCTGCCCGGCGGCGGCCGCTTCATCGAGATGGGCAAGACCGACGTCCGCGACCCCCGGCGGGTCGCCGCCGACCACCCCGGGGTCGCCTACCGGGCCTTCGACCTCTACGAGGCGGGCCCCGACGCGATCCGCGCCATGTTCCAGGAGGTCATGCGGCTCTTCGCCGACGGGCACGTGCGGCTGAACCCGCTGTCCGTACGGGACGTCCGCGACGCGCGCGCCGTCTTCCGCGACATGAGCCGGGGCCGCCACACCGGCAAGCTCGTCCTCGACGTCGGCGGCGGCTTCGGCGGCGGCACCGTCCTGATCACCGGCGGCACCGGCGGCGTGGGCTCCGCCGTCGCCCGCCACCTCGTCGCCGGACACGGCGTGCGCAGCCTGCTCCTGGCCGGCCGCCGGGGCCCGGCGGCCGACGGCGCCCCCGAGCTGGTCGCCGAGCTCGAACGGGCCGGCGCGACCGTCCGGGTCGAGGCCTGCGACGTCGCCGACCGGGCCGCCGTGGCGGAACTGCTCACCCGGACGCCCCCGGACAGCCCGCTGACGGCGGTCGTGCACGCGGCGGGCGTGCTCGCCGACGGCACCGTCGAGTCGCTCACGCCGGAGAGCCTGGACCGCGTCCTGGCCGCCAAGGCCGGTGGCGCGCTCCACCTGCACGAACTGACCCGGGACCGCCCGCTGTCGGCCTTCGTCCAGTTCTCCGCCCTCGCCGGCACGCTCGGCACCGCCGGGCAGGCGAACTACGCCGCCGCCAACGCCGTCCTGGACGCCCTGGCGGACCGGCGCGCGGCCGAGGGCCTGCCCGGCTCCTCGCTGTGCTGGGGCTGGTGGGAGGAGACCGGCGGCATGACCGGCGACCTGGACCGGGCCGACCTGTCCCGGCTGCGCCGGGCGGGCGTCGGCCCCATGCCGACCGCCGAGGCCCTGGCCCTGTTCGACGCGGCGCACGCGTCCGGCAGGCCGGTCCTGATCCCCGCCCGCCTCGACCTCGCCGCCCTGCGCGGCCGGCCCGCCGAGGAGGTGCCGCCGCCGCTGCGCGAGCTCGTCGGCCGGGGCCGCCCCCGCCGCGACCGTACGGCCGGAGGCACGAACTCCGCCGGACCGGTCGCCGGGCTCGCCGCCCTGCCGCCGCACGAGGCGGCGGAAGCCGTCCTGGAGTGGCTGCGCGAACAGGCCGCGGTGGTGCTCGGACACCCGTCCGCCGCCGCCGTCGACGCCGACCAGGCCTTCACCCAGCTCGGCTTCGACTCGCTGACCGCCGTCGAGCTGTGCAACCGCCTGTCCGCCGCCACCGGCCTGCGCCTGGCCTCCACGCTCGTCTTCAGCTACCCGACCCCGCGCGAGCTGGGCGGCCACCTCACCGGGCTGCTGCGCCCGGCGGAACCCGGGGCGGCTCCCGCGGGCACGGCCCCGGACACGGACGCCGGGATCACGGACGCCGGGATCAGGGACGCCGGGATCAGGGACGTCCTGCGGACCGTCCCGCTCGACGCCCTGCGCGACGCCGGTCTGCTCGACCGGATCCTGGCCTGCGCCGCCGAGGCCCGGACCGGCGCCGGGGCGGACACGGCGGACGCGCCGGGCGGGGGAGCGGCGGACCCCGCCGGCCCCGTGGAGGAACTGTCGGACCTGGGCCTCGACGCACTGCTCGACCTGGCCCTGGAGGAGAAGAGGTGAACGGCATGACCAACTCCGCGGACCATCCGGCGGAGGGCGCGGACCGGGTCCAGCGGGCGCTGCGCGCGCTCCTGGAGGAGCGCGACCGCCTCCGCAGGGAGAACGACGCCCTCAGGGCCGGCCGCGACGAGCCGATCGCCGTGGTCTCCATGGCCTGCCGCTACCCGGGAGGCGTGTCCTCGCCCGAGGAGCTGTGGGACGTCGTCCGCGAGGGCCGCGACGTCGTCGGGGAGTTCCCCGCCGACCGCGGATGGCGCGACGTGTACGACCCGGACCCCGACGCCACCGGCGCCGCGTACGTGCGCCACGGCGGGTTCCTGACGGACCCGGGCGGCTTCGACGCCGAGTTCTTCGGCATCAGCCCGCGCGAGGCCCTGGCCACCGACCCGCAGCAGCGGCTGCTCCTGGAGACCTCCTGGGAGGCCTTCGAACGGGCCGGGATCGTCCCGGCCGACGTCCGGGGCTCCGAGGTCGGCGTCTTCGCCGGGATCAGCTCGACCGAGTACGGCTGGCGGTTCCTGGAGTCGGGCCGCGGCGACCTGGAGGGCTACCTCCTGTACGGCAGCTCCCTCAGCGTCGCCTCCGGCCGGGTGGCGTACGAACTCGGCCTGACCGGCCCGGCGGTGTCCGTGGACACGGCCTGCTCCTCCTCCCTGGTCTCCCTGCACATGGCCGTGCGGGCGCTGCGCGCGGGGGAGTGCTCCCTCGCCCTGGCCGGCGGGGCGCTGGTCATGTCGACGCCCGCCGCCTTCGTGGAGTTCGCCCGGCAGGGCGCCCTGTCGCCCGACGGCCGGTGCAAGGCCTTCGCCGACGGCGCCGACGGCACCGGCTGGGCCGAGGGCGTCGGCGTCCTGCTCCTGGAGCGGCTCTCCGACGCCCGCCGCAACGGCCACCCGGTCCTCGCCCTCGTCCGGGGCTCCGCCGTCAACCAGGACGGCGCCAGCAACGGCCTGACCGCCCCCAACGGCCTCGCCCAGGAGAAGGTGATCCGCAAGGCCCTGGCCGACGCGGGGGTCGCCGCCTCCGACGTGGACCTGGTCGAGGCCCACGGCACCGGCACCCGGCTCGGCGACCCCATCGAGGCCGGCGCCCTGCTCGCCACGTACGGACAGGGCCGCGAGGCGGACGGCCCGCTGTGGCTGGGCTCGCTGAAGTCGAACATGGGCCACGCCCAGGCCGCCGCGGGCGTCGCCGGGATCATCAAGACCGTCATGGCCCTGCGCCACCGGTACCTGCCGGGGACCCTGCACGCCGACGCGCCCTCGCGGCACGTCGACTGGTCCTCCGGCGCCGTCGAGATCCTGTCGCGGGGACGCGAGTGGACCCGGGAGCGGGGACCCCGGCGGGCGGGCGTCTCCTCCTTCGGCGTCAGCGGCACCAACGCGCACGTGATCCTGGAGGAGGCCCCGCCGCAGGAGCCCGCCGAGGTCACCGCCCCGGAGACCGGCACCGGCGCGCCCGTGCCGTGGCTCCTCTCCGCCAAGACCCCGGCGGCCCTGGAGGGACAGGCCGCCCGGCTGCGCGACGCCGTGGCCGCCGGCGCGGGTGCGGGTGCCGCCTCCGCCTCCGCCCCCGACCCCGCCGCCGTCGGCTGGTCGCTGGCCTCGGGCCGTACGCACTTCGAGCACCGCGCGGTGGTCCTCGGCGGCGACCGCGACGCGCTGCTCGACGGCCTGGACGCGCTCGCCCGCGGCGCCGAGTCCCCCGCCGTGGTGCGCGGCGCCGCCGGGAGGCCCGGCGCCACCGCCTTCGTCTTCCCCGGCCAGGGATCGCAGTGGGTCGGCATGGGCCGGGAGCTGTACGAGGCCTTCCCCGTCTTCGCCCGCAGCCTCGACGCCTGCGCGGCCGCCCTGTCCGAGTGGGTCGACTGGGACCTGGTCGACGTCGTGCGCGGCGCCGAGGGGGCACCGGGCCTGGACCGGGTGGACGTGGTCCAGCCCGCCCTGTTCTCGGTGATGGTCTCCACGGCCGCCCTGTGGCGCTCCTGGGGCGTGGAGCCCTCCGCGGTGATCGGCCACAGCCAGGGCGAGATCGCCGCCGCGTACGTGGGCGGCGCGCTGTCCCTGCGGGACGCCGCCAAGGTCGTGGCGCTGCGCAGCAAGGCCCTGGTCGACCTCATCGGGTACGGCGGGATGGCCTCGGTCGCGGAGTCCGCGGACACCGTGGCGGAACGCCTCGCCCCGTGGGGCGACCGGGTGAGTGTCGCCGTGGTCAACGGCCCCCGCTCCGTCGTGGTCTCCGGCGAGCCGGACGCCCTGGACGAGTTCGTCGAGAAGATGCGGGCCGACGGCTCCCAGGCCCGCCGCATCTCCGTGGACTACGCCTCGCACTCCCCCCACGTGGCCCGGGTCCGCGAGCGCGTCCTCGACGCCCTCGCCGACGTCCGCCCGAAGAGCTCGGACCTGCCCTTCTACTCGACCCTGTACGGCGAGGTGATCGACACCGCGCGGCTCGACGGGACCTACTGGTACGAGAACCTGCGCGAGAAGGTCCTCTTCGAGACCTCCGTGCGCCGGCTGGCCGAGGACGGCTTCCGGGTCTTCGTCGAGATGAGCCCCCACCCCGTCCTGGCCGTCCCCGTCCAGGAGACCGTCGAGGAGGTCCTCGGGGACCACGAGGACGCCCTCGTCCTGTCCTCGGGCCGCCGCGACCGGGGCGAGGCGGAGACCGTGCTCGGCTCCCTCGCCCAGCTCCACACCCGCGGCGGGACCGTCGACTGGCCGGCCCTGTTCCCCGTCCGCCGCCGGGTCGACCTGCCCACGTACGCCTTCCGGCGGCAGCGGTACTGGCTGGACTCCGCCCCGGTGGCGCCGGCCGCCCCGGTCGCACCGGCACCCGGGGAGCTCCCGGCCGGGGAGCCGGACGTCCCGCTGGCGGAGCGGATCTCCCTGCTGCCCGCCGAGGAGGCGGGGGAACTGGCCCTCGCCCACGTCCTGGAGAAGGTCGCCGTGGTCCTCGGCCACGCGTCCGCCGACGCCGTCGACCCCGACCAGGAGTTCAAGGAGATCGGCTTCGACTCCCTGCTGTCGGTGGAGCTGAGCAAGCGCCTCAAGGCCTCCACCGGCCTCGGCCTGAAGGCGAACCTCGTGCTGCGGCACCCGTCCCCGCGACGGATCGCCGGGCACATCGTGTCCTCGATCACCAAGCGTTGATCACCAAGCATTCTTCACTGAGAGGTTGATCCGTATGCGTTCGTTCGGTGCGTCTTCCGCGCACAAGGGCATGTGGCGGGCGCAGCGCATGGCGGCCGACACGCCGAACCATGCGCTGACCATGTGGGACGTGGCCGGCGCGCTGGACGCGCCGGCCGTGGAGGCCGCGTTCCTGCACGTCATGGAGGAGGCGGAGGTGCTGCGCGTCACCTTCTCCGACGACGGCGGCGAACTGCGCCTCACCCCCCGCGAACTGGGGGACTGGCGGCCCTTCCACCTCGACCTGAGCGCCGAGGCCGACCCCGGGCAGGCGGCCCGCGACGCGCTCGCCGACCTGGTCCGCCGCCCCTTCGACCTGGGCCGGGACCTCCTGTTCCGGCTCGGCGTCGTCACCCTCGCGCCCGACCGCTCCCTCCTGGTGATCGCGTACCACCACCTGATCTCGGACGGCTTCGGCGCCGGCGGCCTGCTCTCGCGGCGCCTCGCCGAGGTCTACACGGCCCTGGTCCGCGGCGAGCCGGTCCCGGAGCCGGCACACCCGTGGGACGCCGGGTCCTTCGCCGCCGAGGCCGTCGACTACCTCGCCTCCGAGAGGTTCACCGAGGACTCCGCCTTCTGGCGCGACTACCTCGCCGACGCCCCGCCGCCCGCCCAGGTCCCGCGCCTCGACCTCCCCGAACCCCTGCGCGCCGCGCTCGCCGAACCGCTGGGCGACGCCGACCGCTGGTCCGAGGTGGCCGGCACCATCGGCATGGTGAGCCGGACCCTGACCGTCCCGCGCGCCGAGGCCGACGCCTGGACCGAGACCGCCCGGGACATGGGCGTGTGGCTGTCGCAGATGGTCACCGCCGCCGCCGCGGTGTACCTCCGCCACGCCTGCGACCGCCCGGAGTTCCTCCTCTCCCTGGCCGTCGGCAACCGCGTCGGCGTCGCCGCCCGGACCCCCGGCCTCGCCGTCAACGTGGTCCCGGTCCGCGTGAAGGTCCCGCTCGGCGCGACCTTCGCCGAGGTCGCCGAGGCCATCGCCGACGAGACGTACGAGATCTTCGACCACGCCGGCTGCCACTACTCCGACATCCAGCGCGCCGCCGGCACCGCCCTGAGCGGCCGGGGCAGCTTCGGCACCGTCGTCAACGTCGTGGAGTTCGCGGAGCGGCTCCACTTCGGCGACAGCCCGGCCCGCTACTCCGGCGCGACCACCGGCACCTTCGAGGAGCTGTCCATCGGCGTCTACACCGACGGCGGCCCCGACAGCGACCTCTTCATCCGCCTCGACGCCCCCGCGAACCTGTACCACCGCGCGGAACTGCGCTTCATCGGCGAGTCCCTGATCGCGTACGTGCGGGCCGCGGTCGCCGACACCGATCGGCCGGTCGGCACCCTCCGGACGGTGACCGGCGCCGCGCGCGAGCAGCTCCTGACCGCCCCGAACGCCACCGCCGCGGAGGTCCCGGACCTCACGGTCCCGGAGCTGTTCGCCCGGCAGGCCGGGCGCACCCCCGAGGCCGTCGCCGTCGTCGACGGGGACACCGCCCTCTCGTACCGCGAACTCGACGCGCGCGCCGACCGCCTGGCCCGCGCCCTGCGCCGGCGCGGCACCGGCCCCGAGACCGTCGTCGCGGTGGCCCTGCCCCGCTCGGCGGACCTGGTCACCGCCCTGCTCGCCGTGGCGAAGGCCGGCGGCGCGTACCTGCCGCTCGACCCCGCCCTGCCGGCCGATCTCGTCGCCGCCACGACCGCCGACGCCTCGGCCCGCCTCCTGCTCACCGACGGCACCGGAGCCGGCCCGACGCCCCCGGGACTCACCGCGGCCGTCCTGTCCGACCTGCTCGCCGAGCACACCGACGGCGCATCGGACGGGCCCGCCCTCCCCACCGTCCACCAGGACGGCCTGCTCGCCCTCGCCCACGGCTCCGCCCCGGGCGCCGTGACCGCCCTGACCCACCGCAACCTGCGCCGCTTCGCCCTGGACCGCCGGTGGCGGGAGTCCGGCCCCGGCACCGTGCTCTGGCACGCGCCCGTCACCTCCGAGGCCCTCGCCCTCGACGTGTGGACGACCCTCCTGCACGGCGGCCGCCTCGTCGTCTCCCCCGGGGAGGTGCGCGGCGCCGAGGCCCTGGCCGAGGCGAGCGCCGCGCACGGGATCACCGCCGTGTGGCTGCCCGCCGGCCCGTTCTCGGCCGTCGCGGCGGAACGCCCCGAGGCCCTCGCGGGCCTGCGCGAGGTCCGCACCGGCGGCGACCGCGTCCCGGCGGCGGCCCTGCGCCGGGTCCGCGAGGCCTGCCCCGGACTGACGGTCGTCCACGGCCACGGGTCCCCGGAGACCGCCGTGTTCGCCGCGAGCCACCGCCTCGCGTCCGACCGGCCCGCCGACCGGACGGGCGCGGTCGGCCGCCCGCTGGACAACACCGCCCTGTACGTCCTCGGGCCGGGCCTTGAGCCCGTCCCCGCCGGCGTCCCGGGGGAGCTGTACGTGGCGGGCGACGGCGTGGCCCGCGGCTACGCCGGGCGGCCCGCGGCGACCGCCGAACGGTTCGTGCCCTGCCCCTTCGGCCCGGCCGGCGCGGTCATGTACCGGACCGGGGACCGGGTGCGGTGGAACACCGACGGCGGCCTCGACCCCGTGGGCCGTCCCGGCACCCGGGCCGACGTACGCGGCGTCCGCGTCGAACTGACCGAGGCCGAGGAGCTGCTGTCCGCCCACGACGGGCTCGCGCAGGCCGTCGTGGCCGTGAAGCGGGACGGCACCGGGACGGAGCGCCCGGTCGCGTACGTCGTCCCGGCGGCGGGCCGCGAGGTGTCCGCCGACGAGCTGCGCCGCTTCGCCGCGGGCCTGCTCCCGGAGTCCCTGGTGCCGTCGGTGTTCACGGTCCTCGACCGCCTGCCGGTGACGCCGGCCGGCCGGACCGACCGGGCCGCGCTGCCCGAGCCCGCCTTCGAGGACGGGACGTACAAGGCGCCGCGCAACGACACCGAGCGGGCCCTCGCCGCCGCCTTCGCCGAGGTCCTCGAACTGGACCGGGTCGGCATCGACCAGGACTTCTTCGACCTCGGCGGCAACTCGCTGCGGGCGATCCGGCTCGTCGGCCTGATCCGCCAGGAGCTCAAGCAGGAGGTGACGATCCGCAGGCTGTTCGCGGCCCGCACGGTCATCGGCCTCTCCGACATGTGGAACGACCTCACCCGCTCCAGCCGCCCGAGCCTGCGGCGGCGCACCAAGGAGGGCGCGGTCCTCTAGGAGACGCGCGGAGGCCCGGCCGACTCTCGTCGGCCGGGCCTCCGTCGTTCCCGTGGCACCCGGCTCCGTCAGACGCGGCCCGTGAGGGCGGGCAGCCCGCCGGTGACGGCCCCGGCCACCCCGGCGAGGTGGTCGTTGAGGTAGAAGTGGCCGCCGGTGAAGACCTTCAGGTCGAACGCGCCGGTCGTGTGGGCCCGCCAGGCCTCCGCGTCCGCCACCGACACCATCGGGTCGCCGTCCCCGATCAGCGCGGTCACCGGGACGGGCAGCGGCTCGCCGCCCTCCCAGCCGTACGCGCTCAGGGCCCGGTAGTCGGCCCGCAGCGCCGGCAGCACCATCTCCAGGACCTCGGGGTTGTCGAGCATGGACGGGGCGGTGCCGTTCAGCCGGCGCACCTCCGCCAGGACGTCGGCGTCGTCGAAGGTCCCGGTGAACGGGCTGGGCCGGGTCTCCGGGGCGCCCCGCCCGGACAGGAACAGCCGCTCGGGGGCGGGGACGCCGTCGCGGGCGAGCAGCCGGGCCGTCTCGAAGGCCACGAGCGCGCCCATGCTGTGGCCGAACAGGGCGTACGGCCGGTCCGGCTCGGCGGCGACGCCCCGGGCCAGCTCCCCGGCCACGGCCTCGACGAGCGGGGCCAGGGCCGTGAACGGCTCCTCGCGGTACCGGTCCTGGCGCCCGGGGTACTGCACGGCCACCACGTCCAGGTCCGCGGGCAGCGTCCGCGCGAGCTGCGCGTACGCCGTCGCGGCGCCCCCGGCGTGCGGGAAGCACACGAGCCGGGGGCCGTCGCCCACGGTCTTGGTGAAGCGCCGGAACCACGTGCTGTTCATCCTGCTGTCCCTTCGTCTGTGCGGAGCGGGCCTCCCCGTCCCGGACACGGCGAAGGCCGCCGGTGCCCCGGGGGGATGGGGACGCCGGCGGCCGGTTTCGCCGCTCCGCGGGGGTCTGAGCCCGTCCGTGCCGGAGCTCGCCACCCGAGCATCGCGCTCCGCCCTCGACACGCGCTCGCGAGGCGGTCGAGGGCGGGGCGGATCGCCCGGGGACTACTTCGGGTCGCGGTCGAACTGGGACTTGGACCAGCGGTAGCCGAGCGCGGTCAGGGCCAGGCACCAGGCGACGGCGATCCAGCCGCTGTTGCCGATCTCGGTGCCGAGGAGCAGGCCGCGGAGGGTCTCGATGGCGGGGGTGAAGGGCTGGTACTCGGCGATCGGCTGGAACCAGCCCGGCATCGACTCGATCGGCACGAAGGCGCTGGAGATCAGCGGCAGCAGGATCAGCGGCGTGGCGCTGTTGCTGGCGGCCTCCGCGTTCGGGCTGCCCAGGCCCATGCCGACCGCGATCCAGGTGAACGCCAGGGCGAACAGGGCGAGCAGGCCGAGCGCCGCGATCCACTCGACGAAGCTCGCGTCCGTGGACCGGAAGCCGATGGCCACGCCGACCGCGCCGACCAGGACGACGGCGAGGATCGCCTGGAGCACGCTGCCGGCGACGTGCCCGAAGAGCACGGACCCGCGGTGGATGGCCATGGTGCGGAAGCGGGCGATGATGCCCTCGTTCATGTCGGTGGCGACGGACACGGCGGTGCCGACCAGGGTGGAGCCGATCGTCATCAGCAGCACGCCGGGGACGACGTACGCGATGTAGGCGTCGCGGCCCGCTCCCTCGCCGAGGCCCGAGCCCATGGCGTCGCCGAAGATGTAGACGAAGAGCAGGAGCAGCATGATCGGCGTGAGCAGCAGGTTGAGCGTGAGGGAGGGGTAGCGCCGGGCGTGCAGGAGGTTGCGGCGCAGCATCGTGGTCGAGTCGCGCACGGCGAGGGACAGGGAGCTCATCGGGCAGCCTCCTTCGGCTGGTTCGCCTGGGCGGGGACGTCGGTGCCGGTGAGGGCGAAGAAGACGTCGTCGAGGTCGGGGGTGTGGACGGTGAGCTCGTCGGCCTCGATGCCGGCGGAGTCCAGCCGGTCGAGGATGGCGCGCAGGTCGCGCTGGCTGCCGTCGCTCAGGATCTGGAGGGACAGCGACTCCTCCTCCCGGGCCGCCTCGCGCAGCGTGTCGGCGGCGCTGCGGTAGGCGGCGGGGTCGGTGAAGCGGAGGCGGACGTGCCCGCCGGGGATGAGCCGCTTGAGCTCCTCGGCGGTGCCCTCGGCGGCGATCCTGCCGTTGTTGAGGACGGCGATGCGGTCGGCGAGCTGGTCGGCCTCCTCCAGGTACTGGGTGGTGAGGAAGACGGTGACGCCGCCGGCGACGAGCTCGCGGACGATCTGCCACATGTCGTGGCGGGAGCGCGGGTCGAGGCCGGTGGTGGGCTCGTCGAGGAAGATGATCCTGGGGTTGCCGACCAGGGTCATGGCGATGTCGAGGCGGCGCTTCATGCCGCCGGAGTAGGTGGAGGCCGGCTTCTTCGCGGCCTCCACGAGGTCGAAGCGCTGCAGGAGTTCGGCGGTGACCCGGCGGCCCTCCTCCTTGGACAGGTGGTGCAGGTCGGCCATGAGGAGCATGTTCTCCTCGCCGGTGATCAGGCCGTCGACGGCGGAGAACTGCCCCGTGACGCCGATCGCGGCGCGGACCTTCTGCGCGTCGGACGCCAGGTCGTGGCCGCCGACGGCGGCCTGGCCGCCGTCGGCTCCGATCAGGGTGGACAGGATCTTCACGACGGTCGTCTTGCCGGCCCCGTTCGGTCCGAGCAGGGAGAAGACGGTACCGGTGGGAACGGTCAGGTCGACGCCGTCGAGGACGGTCTTGTCGCCGTACGACTTGCGCAGTCCGTGCGCCGCGATCGCCAGGTCGGACATGGGCGTGTGCTCCTCGGAGAGTGGGGGCGCGGTCAGTTGCTGTGGGCGGTGATGTCGCCGTGGGCGGTGGTGGCGCGGATGGTGAGGCCGGCTCCGGCGCCCTCGGCGTTCCGGAGGGAGTTGGAGACCCGGCCGTGGGTGGTGCCGGCGTCGAGGGTGGCGGAGACCCCGGGGGCCGCGCCGACGGTGATGGAACCGGACTGGGTGGCCAGGACAAGCTGCCCGCCCAGGGCCTCGACGATGCGCAGGTCGCCCCGCGCGGTGGTGAGTTCGGCGGAGCCGTCCAGGCGGCCGACGGTGATGTCGCCGTCCTGGAGGGTCAGGCGGACGCTCGCGGCCTCGTCGAGCTCGACCGGGCCCTGGGCGCTGTCGAAGGAGACGTCGCCGAGCCGGCCGGTGCCCCGCAGGTCCGCGGCGGCGGCCTTGGCCTCGACGCGGGAGCCGGCCGGGAGCTGGACGGTGACCTCGACGGAGCCGGAGGAGCCGAGGATCCTGTTCTTGGCCTCGGGGGCCTCGATCCGCAGGACACCGTCGGCGAAGGCGACCGTGGTCTCCTCCGCCGCCTTCACGTCCTTGCTCTTGGAGGCGACGGCCGGGCGGACCTCGACCGTGGTGTCGGCGCGGTCGGCGGCGACGAGACGGATGTGACCGGCGGGGATCTCGACGACGGCGGTGATCGCTGCGGGGGTCTGGAAGGTCTGCATGGTGTCTGCTCCTGAAGTCGTTCCCGACGGTGTCCTCGTTGTTTCTGACACAGGAAAAGCTACGTTGCGTTCACGTCTCTGGCAACACCTTCGTTGCGCACTATCGGTAAAACCGCAGGTGGTTGACGTGAAATCATTGCGAAGAGCTCAAAGCTAACGCAATGACTGATGTCTCGTTCATTGCAATGAACTGAGGGTGAACGCTATGGAGCCGCCCTGGGGCGCACACGGCGGAGGGCCCGCGGGGGACCGGGGCCCTCCGCCGTGTGCGGTACACCGGATCAGTGCGCCGGCTCGTGCTCGCGCCGGGGGCCCGGCATCCCGGTCCGGTCGCCGTCGGCCGGCCGGCCGCTCAGCTTCTCGCCCTCGACGTCCAGGTTCGGCAGGACCCGGTCGAGCCACTTCGGCAGCCACCAGGCGGAGGCGCCCAGCAGGGCGAACAGGGCCGGGACGATGGCCATGCGGACCACGAACGCGTCGAAGAGGACGGCCGACGCGAGGGCGAAGCCGATCATCTTGATCAGGTCGTTCTGCTCCGTGATGAAGCCGGAGAAGACGCTGATCATGATGATCGCGGCCGCGCCGACCACGCGTCCGCCGTGGCGGAAGCCGGTGACGACCGCCTCGCCGGGCTCCGCCCCGTGCACGTACGCCTCGCGCATCCGGCTGACCAGGAACACCTCGTAGTCCATCGCGAGGCCGAACACCACGCCGATCATGACGATCGGCATCGTGCTCATCACCGGACCGGCCTCCTTGACGCCGAACACGTCGGCGAGCCAGCCCCACTGGAAGACGGCGACCACGGCCCCGAGGGCCGCGCCGACCGACAGCAGGAAGCCGAGCGCGGCCTTGAGCGGCACCAGGACCGACCGGAAGACGAGCACCAGGAGCAGGAAGGCCAGGCCGACCACGAGCGCGAGGTACGGCACCAGGGCGTCGTCCAGCGTCTTGGAGAAGTCGATGAACACCGCGGTCTGGCCGGTGACGAGGACCTCGCTCGCGCCGGTGGCGTTCTCGATGCCGTCCAGTCCGGCGCGGATCGTGCGGACCAGCTCCTCGGTGGCGTGATCGTTGGGCCCGGTGCTCGGCACGAGGTTCAGGATCGCGGTGTCGTTCCCCGCGTTGGGCACGGGCGGCGAGACGGAGACGACCCCGTCGACCTCGGCCAGCTCCTTCCCGACGCCGCGCGCCGCGGCCGCGGCGTCCTCGGCGCTCACGGTGATCATCAGCGGTCCGTTGAAGCCGGGGCCGAACGACTCCGACAGCATGTCGTACGCCTTGCGCTGGGTGGTCTCGGTGGCCATGGTGCCCTCGCCGGGCAGGCCCAGCTCCAGACTGGCGGCGGGCACGGCGATCGTGCCGAGGCCGACCACGCCGACGAGCAGGACGGCCACCGGGTGGCGCAGCACGTAACCGGCCCAGCGCGTGCCCAGGTTGGGCTTGGTCCGGGCGGCCTCCTTGGCGGCCTTCCGCTCCTGCCGGGCGGAGAGCGGCTTGCCGGTGACCGCCTTGCGGTCGATGCGGCGCAGCACCTTGACCGGCGCGAAGCCGAGCAGGGCGGGGACGAGGGTGACCGCGACGAGCACGGCGACGGCGACGGTGCCCGCCGCGGACAGGCCCATCTTGGTGAGCACGGGCACGTTCACCACGGCGAGGCCGGCGAGCGCGATGATGACGGTGAGCCCCGCGAAGACGACCGCCGAGCCGGCGGTGCCGACGGCCCGCCCGGCGGCCTCCCGGCGCTCGTGGCCCTCGGCGATCTCGGAGCGGTAGCGGGAGATGATGAACAGGGCGTAGTCGATGCCGACGGCGAGGCCGATCATCATGGCCAGCGTCGAGGTGTTCGTGGACAGGCCGAACGTGCTGCCGAGCGCGGTGATGCCGCTGATGCCGACGCCGACGCCGATGAGGGCGGTCAGCAGGGGCATGCCGGCGGCGATCAGCGAACCGAAGGTGATCAGCAGGACCACGGCGGAGACGAGGACGCCGACGATCTCGGCGCCGCCCATCGCGGTCTCGATCTTGACGGCGTCACCGCCCGCCTCGACGGTCAGGCCCTTGGCCCGGGCGTTCTCGAACGCCTTCGCCTGCGCCTCGTGCTCCTCCTCGGTCAGCTGGAGACCGGGGACCTTGTACGAGACGACCGCGTACGCGGTACCGGCGTCCTTGCTGACGCCCCCGGTCAGGTACGGATCGGTGACCCCGACAACCCCCGGGGCCTTCTTCAGCTCGGCGAGGAGTCCGGAGACCGCCGGCTTGTGCTGCGGGCCGGAGACGTCCTGGCCCTCGGGCGCGCGGATCACCACCCGGGCGCTGGCCCCTTCGGCGCCGGCGGCCGGGAACTTCTCCTTGAGCAGGTCGAAGGCCTTCTGCGACTCCGTGCCGGGCATGGAGAAGGTGTCGGCCGGGGGCGGAGGGGCCGAGGAGGCCGCGACCCCTCCGCCCACGAAGACCAGCAGCCACAACAGCACTGTCAGGCCGCGCCTTCGGAACGCGAAGCGTCCCAGTCTGTGGAGGAACGTTGCCATGGTGGGGGGACTCCCGTCGGGTGAGTGGCAGCAAGCCCGGGAAGATTAACAAACCGCGCGTACGGTTTTATGTGGACGCGATGCCTTTCCGTCACCCCGGAACCCCTCCTGGGGCATGACGGAGCCACGTGCCACCCGACCTGGCCCCGCGCGCCGCTCCTCGCTCCGGAACGCGTGACGGCGGAACCCGCGCGCGCCCGGACCGGGGAATCGGCACGTCGTCAGGGTGAGGCAGTGCGCTGGAGGACCGGTCGAGTCTCGATCGACTTCGCGGGGGCCGGCCGGCGACATCCGGACGGACGGGGCGACAGGCGACCCAACAGGCCCCTAAACCTTGAGAGGCCGACAAAAATAAACCAACTTAGCGGTTTTTTATGGCCGAAAATCTACCCCGGAAGGGGATATTCCTCGCTCCGCCGGACGACGGCGCGAGCGCCTCTCTATCGGCGGTGCCTACTCTCCGGGCGGCAGATGACCTTGCACCGACCGCCTGTCCGCCGACGTTCTCCGTCTCCACCCGCGGACCAGCACCGACGGGAGCCGACACACGCATGTCCGTGGAAACCACCGCCCCTGGCACCACAGGGGCGCGCGACAAAGAAGTCCGCCGCCTGGACCGGGTGATCATTCGTTTTGCGGGTGATTCGGGTGACGGTATGCAGCTCACCGGGGATCGGTTCACGTCGGAGACGGCGTCGTTCGGGAATGATCT
>NZ_JBSHHY010000057.1:0-32847 GCF_053618675.1 Streptomyces sp. NPDC055632
ACCCTCCACCACACCCCCATCGGCGTCTTCCGATCGGTGGACCGGCCCGTCTACGACACCCTCATGGCCGACCAGCTCGACACCGCCGTCGCACAACACGGCAAGGGCGACCTCACCCAACTCCTCACCGGCAACGACACCTGGACCGTCATCACCTGAGGCACGGACACGACGACACCGGGGGAGGGCGCGGAATCCCGCCCTCCCTCCGGCCCGCCGGGGAGCGCGACCGGCCCCCGGGCGGGAGTCGAGCGGAGATGTAGCGCCCCTGACGAAGCTGGACGACGCGGCACCGGGCGGACCCGGTGCCCCCGCGTCGAAAGGGCCCGTATGAGCATCGTCGAGGAAGCGCCACTGGAGACCGTACTCGCGCCGACCCCCCGGCCCGCGGCTCCGATCCCCCCGCGCCGGGAGGAGCCCCTGTTCGCCCCGCTGCGCGAGCGCACCGCGGAGCTGCACGCCGTGCGCGCGCTGGCCGAGGCCGGGCCGGGCGAACGCGCCACCGAGGCCCAGCACGCCAAGGGCAAGCTGACCGCCCGCGAGCGCATCGACCTCCTGTTCGACGAGGGCACCTTCAACGAGGTAGAGCAGCTCCGCCGGCACCGCGCCCAGGGCTTCGGCCTGGAGGACAGGAAGCCGTACACCGACGGGGTCGTCACGGGCTGGGGCAAGGTCCACGGCCGCACCGTCTTCGCGTACGCCCACGACTTCCGCATCTTCGGCGGGGCGCTGGGCGAGGCCCACGCCGAGAAGATCCACAAGCTGATGGACCTGGCCGAGGCGGCCGGGGCCCCGATCGTGGGACTGTGCGACGGCGCCGGCGCCCGGATCCAGGAGGGCGTCACCGCCCTCGCCGGCTACGGCGGCATCTTCCGGCGCAACGTCCGCAACTCCGGGGTGATCCCGCAGATCTCCGTCGTCCTCGGACCGTGCGCGGGCGGCGCGGCCTACTCACCGGCCCTCACGGACTTCGTGTTCATGGTCCGCGGCACCTCGCAGATGTTCATCACCGGTCCCGACGTGGTCCAGGCCGTCACCGGCGAGGCCGTCACCATGGAGCACCTCGGCGGCGCGGACAGCCACGCCGGCACGTCGGGCGTGGCGGCGTTCGCGTACGACGACGAGGAGAGCTGCCTGGAGGACGTCCGCCACCTGCTGTCCCTGCTGCCCTCCAACAACCGCGAACTCGCCCCCGCCGGCGACCTCGACGACCCGGTGGACCGGCGCTGCGAGAGCCTCCTCGACCTGGTGCCGGCCAAGCCCACCCAGGGCTACGACATCCGCGACCTCATCGAGGAGATCGCCGACCACGGGGACTACTTCGAGGTCCACGCCCAGTGGGCCCGGAACGTCGTCTGCGCGCTGACCCGCCTCGGCGGCCACGTCGTCGGCGTCGTGGCCAACCAGCCGGCCCACCTCGCGGGCGTCCTCGACATCCAGGCCTCCGAGAAGGCCGCCCGCTTCGTGCAGTTCTGCGACGCGTTCAGCATCCCGCTCGTCACCCTGATCGACGTGCCCGGCTTCCTGCCCGGCGTCGACCAGGAGCACGACGGCATCATCCGGCACGGCGCGAAGCTGCTGTACGCGTACTGCGACGCGACCGTGCCCAGGATCTCGCTGATCCTGCGCAAGGCCTACGGCGGCGCCTACATCGTCATGGACTCGCGCTCCATCGGCGCGGACGTGGCCCTGGCCTGGCCGTCGAACGAGATCGCCGTGATGGGCGCGGAGGGCGCGGCCAACGTCATCTTCCGCCGCGAGATCGCCGCCTCCGACGACCCGGAGGCCACCCGCGCGCAGAAGATCGAGGAGTACAGGAACGAGCTGATGCATCCGTACTACGCGGCCGAACGGGGCCTTGTCGACGACGTCATCGACCCGGCCGAGACCCGCTCCCGGCTCATCTCCGCCCTCGGCATGCTGCGCGCCAAGCACGCGCAGCAGCCGAGCCGCAAGCACGGGAACCTCCCGCTGTGACCGCCCCCGCCGAGAACCCCGATGTCCCCGCTTCCGCCGACGACGCGGCGGCCCTGTCCCTGGCGGCCTCGATCCGCATCGTCAAGGGCAACCCGACGGCGGAGGAGGTCGCGACCCTGGCCGCCCTCCTCATCGCGCGGATGCGACTCCAGCAGGAGGCCCAGGACCGGGCGCGGGAGCAGGAGGCCCCGGTGCACAAGCTGCCGCTTGCCCGGCGGCCGACCTTCGTCGCGCCGGGCGCCTGGGCCTCGTAGGCCCCGGCGGGCGCTACCCGAGGTCGCGGTCCGGTACATCGATGTCCTCCGGGTCCTCCAGTTCCTCCCATTCCTCAGACTCCTCAGAAGACTCCTCCTCCTCCTCGGACTCCGTGAAGAGGACCTCGCGGGCCTGCTCGGCGGCGCGGGCGAGGCTCTCGGCGACGAAGTCGAGGAAGCGGGCGACGTTCTCCAGGCGGACGGCGGCGGGGGTGCCGGGGCCGAGGACGCCGACGCCCTGCCGCGCGACCTCGACCTGCTGGCCGAGGGACCGCACGCTGGCGACCATCGACTGGTACCAGAGGTCGTCGTCGACGACGTAGCGCTCGCGGCGGCGCTCGTCCCGCTCCCTGCGGACGAGGGCCTGGCTCTCCAGGAAGGCGATCGACTTGGAGATGGTCGCCGGGCTGACCTGGAGGCGCCGGGCGAGCTCGGACGCCGTCAGACTGCCGGCGTCGGTCATGAGGAGGGCGACCATGACGCGGGCCATCATCTTCGGCATGCCCGACTGCATCATGACGGTGGTGAACAGCTCCTCGTACGCCCGTACGGCCTCGGGGTCGCCCCCGCGCGGCCGGTGGACCGGCTCCGGCCCCCGGGGCGCGGCGGGCCTGCGCCGGTGGGTGCGCTGCTCCGTGGCGCGGTGGGCCAGGTCCGCGCGGTATCCGACGGGGCCGCCGTTGCGCATCACCTCGCGCGTGATCGTCGAGGTCGGACGGCCGAGGCCCCTGGCGATCTCCGCGTAGGCGAGGCCGTCGGCCAGCCCCAGCGCGATCTGCTGACGGTCCTTCTGGGTGAGCCTGCCTCCCGGCACCACGCCCTCCTTCGTCTCCACCGAGATCTCTACCGAGGTCTCCACCGTAGCGTTAACCATCAGTCCATTGCACCAACCGAAAGACTTGACGTTGCATTAAACCCAAGCCCACCGCAACAAGTTCAAGACGCTGAACTGCATCGACGCAGTCACCACGCAATCACTTCATTGCCGCACGCCCGAACGCAACGTAGCCTTTCCATCATACGAAACATCGGTTCGTCAGGAGGGCGCCATGCAGAAGTTCGACACCCCCACCCCGATCGTCGCCGTCTTCGACGTCCCGGCCGGACGCGTCCAGGTCATCGCTGCCACCCGGACCGACACCGTGGTCGAGGTCCTGCCGATGAACCCCGCGAAGAACCGCGACGTCAAGATCGCCGAACAGGCCTCGGTGGAGTACGCCGACGGCGTCCTGCGGATCGGGATCCCGGTGAAGAACCAGTACTTCGGCTCCTCCGGCTCCGTCGAGGTGACGGTCCGGCTCCCCGCCGGCTCACGGGTCGAGGGCAAGGCCGCCGCCACCGAGCTCCGGGGCGTCGGACGGCTCGGCGAGGTCGTCTTCGACGGCGCCTACCGGCGGATCAAGATCGACGAGGCGACGGGCGTCCGCCTCGACGCGGTCGACGGGACCGTCGAGATCGGCCGGCTGGGCGGCTCCGCCGAGATCACCACGACGAGGGGCGACATCCGGATCGCCGAGGCCCTGGGCGGCACGGTCACCCTGCGCACCCAGCAGGGCGACATCTCGGTCGGCGCCGCCCGAGGGGTCTCCGCCTCGCTCGACGCCGGCACCGCCTACGGCCGCGTCGCCAACGACCTGAGGAACGACGGCACGGCCACGCTCGACATCCACGCCACCACCACCAAGGGCGACATCACCGCCCGCAGCCTGTAGGACCCCCGGCCCGTAGAGCCCCGGTCCGCCCGCACGACCCCACCCCCCCCAGAGCCCCCGCCCTCCCCGTGACCCCGATCTGGGAACATGATCGCCATGGAGGCGGCAGCGACGTACCGAAGCGAGACCGGGACACCCGACGACCACGACGTGCGGGTATGGGTCCTCCGCGCCCCGACGGCTCCGCGCACCGCACGGGACCTCGCCGTCCTGGACGAGGCCGAGCACCGGCGTCTGGCCGCCTTCGCCCACGACCGGGACCGCGCGCTCTACGGGTTCGCCCACGTGGCGCTCCGCACGGTCCTGTCCGCCCTGACCGGCGTGGCACCGGGCGACCTCCGCTTCACCCGCGCCCCCTGCCCGTGCTGCGGCGAGCAGCACGGGCGGCCCGTCCTCGTCCCCGCGCCGCTGGAGTTCTCGCTCTCCCACAGCCGGGGCCTGGTCCTCATCGGCACCGCGTCGACCCCGATCGGCATCGACGCGGAACTCGTACCGGAGCCCCAGGTCGTGGAGGAGCTCACGAGGATGCTGCACCCGGCGGAACGCGCCGAGATCGAGTCGGCGCCCCTCCACGACAGGCCGGCGGTCTTCGCCCGCCTGTGGGCCCGCAAGGAGGCCTACCTCAAGGGCCTGGGCACCGGTCTCGGCCGCGACCTCGCCGCGGACGACGTCCGCGGCGACCTCCCCGGATGGCGGTTCACCGACCTCCCCGCCGGCCCCGGCCACAAGGCCGCCGTCGCGGTCGCCTCCCCGGCGCCGCGCGGGGTGCGGATCCACCGGACGCTCCCGACGGGATGACCGGCGGGGCCCGGGACGGCCGCGAAGGCGATCAGCCGACGAGCGGCGACAGGATCAGCTTGTCGACGACGAGATGGGCGAGCAGGGAGAAGACGACGGAGGCCAGGAGGGTCAGCGCACGCTCCTTGAGGCCGCGGCCCATGGCCAGGACCACGAGCAGCAGGACACCGAGGCAGGCCCACGCCTGGGGGGCGTACCGCAGGACGAAGGCGTAGTGCAGGGCCTCCATGCCGAAGACCCCCGCGAGCGCGGCGAGCGCGACGACGCGCCGTCGCGCGTTCTCGCCCCGCCACCAGACGCCCGCCACCCCGAACAGGGGTCCGGCGACGAACGCCGTCCCCACCCGGACGAGCGGGGCGAACAGGGACCCCATGCCGTCGCGCGCGACCTCCGCGTAGCCGTAGTAGCCGACCACGAGCCCGGCCTCGGCGCACAGCCCCGCGACGGCGGCCACGGGTGGCCCGACCCGCCGGGCCGCCATCGCGCCCGCCGCGAACGCGGCGACGGACCAGACCGCGCCGGAGTTGGCGATCTGGTTCCAGGCCCCCGGGAGCCACCCCTGGGCCAGATTGGTCAGCACCCCGAGGAGGAGCCCGCCGACGAGCGCGGACACCACCACGCGGCCCCGCGTCCCTCCGCCGGTACCGGACACTGACACGAGGGCGGGGGAGGCGTTCACGAGGGTGCTCACTGTCTCTTCCGAGGTCCACGGGGCTCTGCGCCCCCGGGTGCAGCCGTGAAGATGCGCGAACCCGCCGCCGCGTTCCCCGACGCTGCGGACCAGTCCCTCTCCCGTTCAGTCCCTCCCACTTTCAGTCCCTGTGCGAAACCGCAGGTCAGCCCGTTCTTCGGCAGGGACTCAGGGACTGAAGGGACTCAATTTTCCTGTTTCCGGCCTTTACGTGCGTGCGTGTATGCGCGGGCGTGAACAAGTACTCGTATCCCTGTCCATGAAGCCTGTGCCGCTGATAACTGGAGATTTGAGTCCCTTCAGTCCCTTTCAGTCCCTGGACCGATCGGCCCAGCCCCCTGACCTGCAGGTTCGTGCAGTGACCGAAGGGACAGGGACCGAAGGGTCCGAGTGCGGCATCAGCCCCTCCGGGCCGGGGAGGGTGTCCGGGGGAGGGGTACCCGGCAAGGGGGCGCGCATCTCCCCCGTACGCCCGGTCCGGGGACGGGCCAGAGACCGGAGGGACCGAAGGGACCCGGTTCCGAAACAAGAGGTGACGTCATGCGTGAGTCACCCGTGACGCTGGGCTAGCATCCGCGATAGGAAATCTTCAGTCCCTTCAGTCCCTGTGAACGCCTCCTCCGCACCGCCAAGGAAGAACCCGTGCCCGTCCGTCCCGAAGACGTCGCGACCTGGATGGTCCGGCACGGGTTCGCCGTGCACCCCCTGGCCCCCGGCGCCAAGACGCCCGCCCCCAACTGCGGCGCGTGCACGACGGGAACCCACCCCGCCCGGCAGTGCCCCTGCCACGCGCGACGCGGCTGGTGCCACGGTTTCCACGCCGCCACCACCGACCTCGACACGGTCCGGCAGTGGTGGGCCGCCCAGCCCCGCTTCGGGGTCGGCGTCGCCTGCGGACCCTCGCGCCTGGTCGTCATCGACGTGGACGCCCACACCGACCGCCCGCCCGAGCGGTCCCGGCTCCTGCCCGGCATCCCCGTCCACGACTCCGTCGACCTGACCGGACTCGGCAGCGGATTCGACACCCTCGCCCTGCTGGCCGCCCACCGCCGCAGGCCCGACCCCTGCGCGGACACCTCGACCCTGCGCGTACGGACGCCCTCCGGCGGCATGCACGTCTGGTACCGCGCGCCCCGGCACGCGCCCGCGTTCAAGTCCTCCAGCGGATCCGGCCACCGCACCGCCCTCGCCTGGCAGGTCGACGTCCGGGCCGCCAACGGCTACATCGTCGCCCCCGGCACCCGCACGACGGCCGGCGACTACCGGGCCCTGCCCGGCGCCCGCACCCCCGCCCTGCTCCCGCTCTGGCTCACCGCCGAACTCACCCGCACCGGACACCGCGCCGACCCGCCACCGCCCCCGAGCCCCTCCGTGACGGCCCCCTCCGCGACGGCCTCCTCCGCGACGACTGCCTCCCGGCCCGGAAGCGCCCCGCGCGTCCTCGCCGCCCTCCTCCGGGACGTGGAGGCCTGCGGCGCCGTCCCCGAGGGGGCGGCCTTCAGCGAGAAGCTCAACCGGGCGGCCTTCACCGCCGGCGGACTCGTCCGGGGCGGCCACCTCGGGGACGCCGAGACCCGGCGACTGCTCCTCGAAACCGCCACGCGCGCCCGGCCCCACCAGCTCCGCAGGAACGCCCACATCGTCGAGACCGGCATGCGCGCCGGCAGCGCCCGACCCATCCGACCCGAGGAACGCACATGAGCAGCGCCGGAAGCACCGGGTTCAACGCCCAAGCGGCGGCCGAACAGCTCGCCGTGTTCGGCGACGGGTCCGCGCCCGGCCCCGCCGAGCTGCTGCCTCCCCGGCGGAAGAACGGAACGGCGGTCCCCCCGGACCCCTCCGACTTCGTCCAGTCCGGGCTGCTCGCCGACCTCAGCGACCGCGGCAACGCCAAGCTCTTCGCCCACCTCCACCACGACCGCTTCCGGCACGTCGAGGGCCTGGGCTGGTACGTCTGGGACGAGTACCGGTGGAAGCGCACCGGCGGGGAGAAGGCCGCCATCTGGGCCGCGGGCGACATGGCCGAGGAACTGCCCACCACCGACTCCCGCGGCGTCTTCACCGACCGCGAACTCACCCAGCACCGCAAGCGCGCCATGTCCACCTCCGGCGTGAAGGCCATGCTGGCCCAGGCCAAGGCCTCGCCCGGACTCGCCCTCGACCCCGACACCCTCGACGGCGACAAGTACGCCCTGTGCACCCCGGCGGGCGTCGTGGACCTGCGCACCGGCGAACTCCGCAAGCCCGACCCCACCCGGGACCTGCACTCACGGGCCACCTACCTCGCGCCCGAGGCCATGCCCACGCCCCGGTTCCACGCCTTCCTCGCCCAGACCTTCGGCGAGGACGACCCGGGCAGGGAGATGATCGACTTCCTGCACCTCCTGCTCGGCTACTCCATCACCGGCGACGTCGGCGGCCAGGTCCTGCCCTTCCTCTACGGAGTCGGCGCCAACGGCAAGTCGGCGCTCCTCGACGTCGTCATCAAGATCCTCGGCGACTACGCCGACGTCGCGCCCCCCGGCTTCCTCATGGAACGCGGAAAGTTCAACGAGCACTCCACCGAGCTGACCGAGCTCCACGGCCGCCGGCTGTTCGTCTGCAGCGAGCTCAAGCCCCACGACAAGTTCGACGAGGCCCGCGTCAAACTCCTCACCGGCGGCGACCGCCTCAAGGCCCGGCGCATGCGGCAGGACTTCTTCAGCTTCGAACCCACCCACAAGCTGTGGCTGCTGGGCAACCACCGCCCCGAGGTCGGCACCGGCGGACACGCCTTCTGGCGGCGCATCCGCCTCATCCCCTTCGAGCGCGTCGTCCCCGACCACCGCAAGATCGACAACCTCGCCGAGATCCTCGTCCACGACGAGGGCCCCGGCATCCTCCACTGGATGATCCAGGGGGCCAAGGCCTACCTGGCCGCCAAACCCGCCCTGACCGGCCCCAGCGTGGTCCGCACCGCCACCCAGGCGTACGCCACCACCGAGGACCACATCGGACGCTTCCTCGCCGAATGCTGCACCACCGGCGGCGACCTGGAGGAACCCCGCGACCTCAAAGTCGAGCAGGGCGCCCTCTACCGCGCCTACAGCAGCTGGTGCCAGGACGGCGAAGGGCTGCGCCCCGCCACCACCCGCGCGTTCGCCACGCGGATCCGGGCCGAGATCGGCGTCGCCTCGCCCGGCGAGATGCTGCGCTCCAACGGGCAGAAGTTCTATCCCGGGCTCGCCCTCCTGGCGGACGACGAGCCGCCCCGGCGTACCGCAGACGGGTAGGCCTCGGGGTGAAGCCGGACCGCGTGCCCTTCGAAGACGACCGACACACATACCATGGACGAGGAATGAGCCGAGGCATCCAGCCGCCGGGCCCCGCGACGGCCGGCCGCACACCGACACCGGCGCCGAGCACGGCGTGGAGGAGACCGGGCCCCCCGCGGGCCGAGACGACCGAGAAGGGATCCAGGCCATGAGTTCGCTCCTGACGGCAGGCGACCTCACCCACGAGAACAGAGTGGTGTGGCTGGAGGACCCGGAAGAGCTCGACTACGTGCGCCAGGCCCTGGACAAGACCCCCCGCCGCCGCGGAAAGCCCCGCTACCACCGCGACGGGCGCATGATCGGCTTCGCCGAACTCGACGACAGCGCCGAGGCCGACCCCGACAGCGGACTGCAGAAACGACGCGTCTTCTACCTGCTGCCCCACGACCGCGACGCCGAGCCCGACGGGCTGTACCGCGCGGGGGCGCCCGGCGAGGCGGTGGACCCGCGGACGATCCGGCCGGGCCAGGTGGGCAGCAAGACCGCCCGCTCGCAGCGGGGGACCGAGGCGACGGTCGCCTGAACCGATTCTTCGGTCCCTCCGGTCCCTGCCGCTCGTAGCCTGTGCGCGGCGGGGCGACAGGCACCGGTCAGCCATGATGTGACCTGATTCGCCCGAACATCGTGTGGAGATCGTGCGAAACGCGCTGGTAATTTGAGAGCCGCGATCCCGTGAGGTCGGGGGGAAGTCAGGGTTTGCGACCGCCATAACGGTAGCCGGGAAGCCCTCGTACGTCTGTACTGCCTGCCTGCGCGCGCGACAGGGAGTACGGAGAGAGGCCGATCGTGACCCAGGCAGGGCAGGGAGGGCACGCTCAGGGGGGCGAGGGAGACCCGTCGGAGCCGAGCCCCTCGACACGCATGCGTTTCTTCGGGCAGCGGCTGATACCCGACGAGACGATGCAGCTCCGCGTGCCCGAGGGCGGCATACCCACCACCCGCGCCGGAGAGCCGCTGATACCCGGCGCGGGCCGGCACGAGACGTCCGACGACATGCCCTCCGAAACGGAACGAAGCGGACGGACCGGCGACTTTCCGGCCGGCGACTCTCCGGCCGCCGCCCCCGGATCCCGCGCGTCCCGCCGCGCGGACGCCGGAGCCGCCGCGCCCGGCCGGCCGGGAACCCGGCGCCGCCGCAAGGCGCCCAAGGCGGCGCCCGCCGCCCGCCTCGTCGCCGCCGTCACGGCCGCCCTCGCCGTCGTCGTCGCCGTGCTCGGCCCCCGGCTGCGCCGCGCGCGGCCGCACTACCCCCGCCCCGGACGGACCGGCTGGAAGCGCTGGGTGCCCTCCTGGCGGCAGACCGGGGGAGCGGTCCTCGCCTCGCTCGGGCTGAGCGTCCTGACCCTGACGGTCGCCTACGCCGTCACCGACATCCCGGACAACCTCAACTCCTACGCCACCCAGCAGGACAACGTCTACTTCTGGGCCGACGGCACCCCCATGGCCCGCGCCGGCTGGGTGCAGCGGCAGGAGACGGAGCTGGACGACGTGCCCGAGGACGTGCGCTGGGCGGTGCTCGCCGCCGAGAACGAGAGCTTCTACAGCGACCCCGGCATCTCGGCCAAGGGCCTCACCCGCGCCGTCCTGCGCACCGTCGGACAGGGCAGCACCCAGGGCGGCTCGACCATCACCCAGCAGTACGTCAAGAACGTCTACCTCAGCCAGGAGCAGACCTACAGCCGCAAGTTCACCGAGGCCATGATGGCCCTCAAGCTCGACAACAAGATGAGCAAGGACGAGATCCTGGAGGGCTACCTCAACACCAGCTGGTTCGGCCGCGGCACCTACGGCATCCAGCGCGCCGCCCAGGCCTACTACGGCAAGGACGTCAGCGGACTCAACGCCAGCGAGGGCGCCTTCCTCGCCGCCCTCCTCAAGGGCGCCGGACTGTACGACCCGACGCTCGGCGCGGCCAACCACGCCCGCGCCGAGGAGCGGTGGCGGTGGACGCTCGACCGGATGGTGAAGATCGGCAAGCTGTCGCCGGAGGAGCGCGCCGGCTACCGGACCTTCCCGGAGCCGCTGGAGAGCAACCCGCTCTACAACACCGGTGAACAGAGCGACTACCTGGTGGAACTCGCCACCCAGTACGCCAAGAAGACGGCGCACGTCTCCGACAAGGACTTCGACCGCGGCGGCTACCAGATCTACACGACGTTCGACAAGAAGCGCGTGGACCAGCTCACCCGGGCCGTCGGCGCGGCCCGCGACAAGGCCCGCAAGGACGACCCGGAGGCCGCGAAGCACGTCCACTACGGCGCCGCCTCCATCGCCGTCGACGGGCGGATCCTGGCCATCCACGGCGGCCCCGACCACCGCAAGCAGGGCTACAACGAGTCCAACGCGACCACCGTGCGCGCCGGCTCGGCGTTCCAGCCGTTCGTCTACGCCGCCGCCCTGGAACACGGCGTGCGCAAGAGCCGGGACGGCGCCCCCGAGCCGGTGACGGGCGAGACGGTGTACGCCGGCGACGACGAGGCGCCCGTCACCACGCCGGAAGGGCCGTACTGGGACCGCAGCGGCCGCAAGGTCGCCGCGAAGAACGACGGCGGACGGTCCTACGGGCAGATCTCCCTGCACCGGGCCCTCGCCTCCTCCGTCAACACCACCTTCATGCAGCTCGGCATGGACACCGGCCTGGACAAGGTCCGCGCCACCGCCCAGGCCGCCGGACTGCTGCCCTCCAGCCTCGGCGCCCAGGTGCCCGCCCTGTCCGCCGGCAGCTCCACGCCCAGCGCCATCCGGATGGCCAGCGGCTACACCACCTTCGCCGCCCAGGGCCGGCACACCGAGCCGTACGCCATCCTCAAGGTCACCCGCAACGGCCACGAGGTCGCCACGGACGCCCCGGCCACGCGCCGGGCCATGGACCCCGACACCGCCGCCGAGGTGCAGTCCGCCCTGACGGACGCCTTCCGCACCGCCTACCCGGAGACCGCCGCGAAGGCGGGCGGCGAGGTCGCGGGAAAGCGGGGCACCACCGAGGACGACACCGCCGCCTGGTACGTCGGCACCGAGAAGAAGGTGTCCACCGCGGTCGTCGTCTACCGCATCGACCTCGCCAAGAGCCTCGAACCCCTGCCGCTGGAGGGACTGGGCGGCACGATCGCCGACAGCGTCCCGTACGGCATCTGGGCGGAAGCCCTGAGACCGCTCGGCTGACCACCGGCGCGACCGCACCGTCCACGTCCACGCCTCCGAGGGATTGAGGCCACCGAGAGATTGAGCCGCAGATGAACAAGCCGTCGGGCCGACGCCGCAAGGACCCCGCACCCCGCCGTCTCCCCGCCCGCCCCGGAACGCTCGCCCTGGCGGCGCTCCTCGTCGTCGCCTCCACCCTCGGCGGCTACCTGGTGCTCTCCGGCACCGACGACACCGCCCCGACCGCGTCCGCGACGAACGACTCGCCGCGCCAGCCGGTGTCCGGAGCCTCGGGGGAACCGGCCTGGGACGGCAAGGTCAAGGTGATCGGCGACGGCTCGACCTCCTACACCGGCCCGCAGAAGGAGCAGCTCAAGCCCCAGCCCCTCAAGCCCGGTGAGAAGCCGCCGCAGTTCGTCGTCTTCTCCTGGGACGGCGCCCTCCAGGGCGACGACGGACTGTTCGCGCACTACCGGGAGATGGCCAACAAGCACAACGCCCACATGACCTTCTTCCTCACCGGCATCTACCTGCTGCCCAAGGGCAAGAAGGACCTGTACGAACCGCCGCAGCACCCCCGGGGCAGCGCGGCCATCAGCTTCCCCACCGACGAGCACGTCTACACCACCCTGGAGCAGCTCGGCGGGGCGTGGAAGGACGGCAACGAGATCGGCACCCACTTCAACGGGCACTTCTGCGGCGCCAAGGGCGGCGGCGACTGGAGCGTGCCGGAGTGGAAGAGCGAGATCGACCAGTTCTACGGCTTCGTGGAGAAGTGGAAGACCAACACCGGCAGGACCGACCTCGATCCGCTGCCGTTCGACATACGCCGTGAGGTCGCCGGCGGCCGCGCCCCCTGCCTCGAAGGCCAGGCCAACCTCCTCCAGGCCGCCAAGGGCTACGGCTGGCGCTACGACGCCAGCTCCGCCGGCGACTTCCAGATCTGGCCGAAGAAGAAGAACGGCATATGGGACTTCCCGCTCCAGATGCTTCCGTACGAGGGCGGCAAGTACCAGGGCCTGTCCATGGACTTCAACTTCCTCTACAACCAGTCCGAGGGCAAGACCGACGGCGACCCGGCCATGTACCCGAAGTGGCAGCAGGAGACCCTGGACACCTACATGGCCGGATTCGATCGCGTCTACTACGGCAGCCGCGCCCCGCTGTTCATCGGCAACCACTTCGAGGAGTGGAACGGCGGCATCTACATGAAGGCCGTCGACCGCATGATCGAGAACGTGTGCACCAAGAAGGACGTCAAGTGCGTGTCCTTCAGGGAGCTCGCCGACTGGATGGACGCCCAGAAGCCCGCCACCCTGGAGCGGCTCCGCAGCCTCGACCCGGCCCAGTCGCCGGACTGGTCCACCGTCGTGAAGTGACCCGCCGACGGCCGTCCACGCCCCCGGTGATGACAGTCCGGAAACCTCCTTGCATCAGTCGTCCCACCTCCTTCACACGAGCCGCACAAGGCATGCGAAGATGCCGCTTACCTCGGCGGTCCTATGCCGGGGAAAGAGGGGAAAACGCCAGTGAAGTCAAGAAAACTGAAGCACACGCGACGCCGGGCGACGATACTCACGGCGGCCGCCGCATCGGCCGTCGCGGGGGCCGCACTGCTGCCCAACTGGAACGCGGGCGCCTCCACGGCGGCCGAGCCCCAGGTCGACGCCAAGACCAAGGCCGCCTTCCAGAGCCTGGCCGACGCGGTCTTCACCGACCGTACCAACGCCCTGGTCGACCAGCCCCGCCACGGCGGCAAGAAGGCCCTCACCGAAGGCTTCTCCGGCAAGGTGGAGCTCTCCTCGGACATCGGCCGCAACGAGAACGCCGCCCGGAAGCAGCTCGGCGACCGCAAGAACCGGCTGGCGAGCAACGGCGAGAAGTACAGCGCCGGCAGCACCACGGTCACCCTGGACCGCACCGACGTCAAGGGCCGCACCGCCGTCGTCGCGGTCACCGAGAACACCACCCTGACCTACGCGAAGGTCACCGGTGGCGAGCCGGGCACCACCGGCTTCCAGGCCCGCCACGAACTCACCTTCAAGGCGGACAAGAAGGGCTCCTGGAAGCTCACGAGGATCCGCGAGACCGGCGACGGCTACCTCGCGGTCAACCAGCTCGCCCGGCCGATGACCGCCACCGTGGCGGCCAAGACCACCACCACTCCGGCGGCGCCCCGCGCCGCCATCACCAAGCGCCCGCCGGCCGCCCCCAAGAACCTCACCGGCGGCGAGTACGACTACAAGGCGATGGCCGCGTACGCGGAGAAGTACTGGACGAACTACAACCCGGCCTACCCCAACTTCAACGGGGCCGGCGCGGGCGGCGACTGCACCAACTTCGTCAGCCAGTCCCTCAAGGCCGGCGGCTGGAAGCACGCGCCCGGTTACGTCTACGACTACACGCGCTGGTTCGGCACCGCCGACATCCAGTCGCACTCCTTCATCGGCGTCAACGAGTGGTCCTGGTTCGCGCAGAACTCCAAGCGCACCACCAGCCTCGCCAACGTCTACCAGCTGGACGTCGGCGACGTCCTCCAGGTCGACTTCAACAAGGACGGGTCCAAGGACCACACCATGATCGTCACGTCCCGCCGCAACGGCGTGCCGTACCTGACGTACCACTCCACCAACACCCTGCGCCGTTCGGTGACGAGCATCATCTCGTCCTACCCGAACGCCGCGTACTACGCCTACCGCACCTGACGGTCGGCCACCCCCGAGCCACAGCGCCCCGCGTCCGTCACGGACGCGGGGCGCTGTGGCGTCGTTGCCGACCCGGAGTAACGCAACCGGGCCCCGGTCGTTCACAGGGAGTTGCCCGGTGACGGTGACACGCTCCCGGAGGAGGCCCACGGTGACAACGGAAATCGGCAGGACGAGCGCGGACGGGACACCCGTGGAGCACCGGCTGTCGTACGAGGGCTTCGCCTACCACGCGCGGGTCGTGCCGTCCCCGGCACAGCCGGGGACGGTGCCGGTGGTGATCCTGGGAGGGTCCGCGCAGGACCGCTACACCTGGGTGAGGCACGAACCGCGGCTGACGCCGACGACCCCGGTGATCACCGTGGACCTGCCGGGATACGGATCCGCCGACTTCCTCCCGGCCGGCTACGGCCTGGACTTCCTGGCCGACGCGGTCCACCACATGGTGACCGGCCTCGGACACCCGGCCGTCCACCTGATGGGAGCCTGCTACGGCGGCAACGTGGCACTGCGCTTCGCACAGCGCCACCCGGAGACCGTACGGAGCATGATCCTGGCCGGCACGACGCTGGTGGTGCCCGAGAACTTCAAGGCGGCGGTCACGGGGTGGACCGACATGCTCCGGCAGGGCGACCGCGCCGGCTACGCCTCCGGCATGGTGGCGGCGTTCACGGCGCCCCCGGAGCTCGGTCCCGTACGGAAGCGCAACGTCATGGCCCGGATGCTCCACCGCCAGGGCATGGACCGCACCGCGCACGAACTGCGCATGGACGCCGAGCACAGCGACCGCGTGCTCCGCCACGGCGTGTACGCCTCCGGCCCTCTCCCCGACGTCCCCTGCCTGGCCTTCACCGGCGAGTACGACACCCTCACGCCGCCCTCGCACAGCCGCCGGGTGGCGGAGCTCTTCCCCCGCGCACGGTTCACCACCGTCAAGGAGACCGACCACCTCTCCCTGCTGGAGCGGCCGACCGAGGTGGCCGACCTGTGGCAGCGCTTCTACACCGAGACCCCCTTCGACGAACTGGACTTCCTGAACGACGTCGAGAGGATCGAGCGCCCTGCGGCCCTCCTGACCTCGCCGTGAGCACGGAGGCCCGGCCGCCGGAGCGGCCGGGCCTCCGCGGTCGGTGTGTCAGCCGGTGACGGCCACGTGGTCCTCGCGGCTCCTGCTCGCGAAGTGGGTGGTGCCGTTGTCGTAGAACATGGCCTGCCAGGTGCCGGAGGCCTTGGCGGCGAACCTGCGGTTGACGGAGCCGTCGGCGGCGGTCGTGGTCGACCCCACGTAGGTCGCGGTGGTGCTGCCGTCGGCCGTGAAGTAGAAGCGCACCGTCTGGCCGCCGTACGGCTTCCAGTCGGCGTCGGACGCGGCCCGCTGCTTGAGCTTGCCGGTGAGGGTCAGGTACTGGCCCTTCCGGACGGGCTCGGGGTTCACGTTGAACTCGGCGACGGTGGTCACGGTCTTGGTCAGGCGGAACCGCGAGGAGACCGCCCCGTCGAGGTCGGGCCGGCCCGCGTACCGCAGCCGCCAGTACCCGTCGGCGGACGCGTTCGCCGTGGCCGGCAGGCTGAAGTACTCGCCGATGACGGTCTCCGCGCTCGCGCGGGTGGTCCAGCCGGTGCGGCCGTCGGCCGAGTACTGGAGCTCGACCTTGGCGGGGCCGGGGGCGGCCGAGGTGGCGCGCTGGACCAGTACCCCCCTGGCGTACACCGTGCGGTGCTTGTCGATGCTCATCCTCACATCGCTGAAGGCGGCGCCCGCCGTCACGGTGGCCTTGACTTCCGCGGCCGTGGAGTAGTCGAGCCACGGCTGGTAGGGGTCGGCGGCGACCTTCCAGGTCGAGGACTTCAGGATCCGCGCCGACTTGGCGAACCGGCCCGCGGCGTCACTGGTGAAGCCGGGCACCACGGTGTTGGGGATCACCAGCCGCATCGACGCGGCGACCGGCTTCTCCGTACCGTCCTTGGCGATGCGGCAGATGCTGCCGCGGACGGTGACGGTGGAACCGTAGGGAGCGGTGAACTGCCGGGAGTCCTCGTCCAGGACGATCTTCGCCTGCTGGACCTCGACCGCGGGCGCGACGGAACCCCAGAAACCGATGTAGTCGCCGGAGGCGGGCCGGAGCCAGATCTTGCTGGAGCTCTCCGTCCCGGTGAACTTCACCGGGACGGAGAGGTGGCCGGCGGCGTCGCTCGTGGCCGTCAGGGTCCGGCCGGAGACGTCGACGGTCACCTGCTTGCCGGGCAGAGGGGTGAGCTTCCCGTCGCGGGGGTCCCGGGCGACGAGGTCGGAGGAGACGGTGGTGCCCAGGTCGTCGAGGGAGACCGCCTTGGACGCGGCGCTGTTCCGGAAGGTGGCCTGCAGACGGTAGTCGAGCTCCGCCGCGTCCTTGTGGAGGATCGTCTCGCCCTCGGTGCCCTTGTACTCGATGTCCACGGAGTAGACGCCGAGGTCGGCCAGGGCCACCGGGCCGGACTCGTAGTGGTCCTCCGACGAGCAGTCGATCTCGCAGTCGTCGGTGGACCTGAACCCGGTGACGGTCTTGACCCGGGTCTCGCTGCCCTTCTTGCGGAGGTGGGCCGAGAAGTTTTCCCAGCCCATGGTCGTGATCCGGATGCCTTCGGGATACGCCTTGACATTCAGGAACTGGAGGGGGTCCGCGGCCTGCGCGGTGCCGGGCGCGAGCAGGGTGCCGAGCACGACGGTGGCGGCGACGAGCGCCGCCGAGGCGGTTCTTCTCAAGGAATTCTCCCGGGCTGTCATTGATGATCACCTGTGTGATGCCCGGGACGGCTTCCGGGTTGTACGCACGCCCGAACCGATGTGCGACCGGGCATGACGAAGGGTCGACGACCGCGTCGTGACCGTGACGTCGAACAGGAACAGGAGAACGAGTCACCGACGCCGATGGAGGAGATCAGGTCCCGGCGCCCTGCTCGCACCGACCGACCGGATGTGCCGTCGTTCAAGCCTTCCCCGCTCCGGGTGTTCGGGGTGTAGTCGGGAGGATCGGGGGCATGCGGGGGTGGAGCGCTTGGGGGCGCTCTGGATGTGGCAGGGCCTGCTGGACTTCCCCCTCCAGCGGGCCCTTGGGCGGACGAGCGGCCCGCACCTGATCGGTGCGGGCCGCTCGGCGTGTGCGGGTGCGGCCCTGCGCACTCCGCCGAAGCGGGTGGCTGGTGGTTCATGTGGTGCCAGGGTGGGTGACCTGTTCGGCGGCGTGCTCGGGCACGTAGTTCCTTACGTTTCTGGCCGGCCGCCGACATCAGCACCGCCGACATCCGCACCGCCGACGGCGGCGATGCCGGGCCGGCGGTCCAGGACGCTGTCGTCGGCGGCCGGGCCCGCCGCCACTCGACGACCGGACGCCCGGTCAGCTCCGCCAGACGGGCACGTCCGGCAGCGGACCGGGCGGGTCGAGGGTGAGGCCGTGCCCGTCCGCGCGACCGGTCAGCCAGCCCAGGAGAGCCGCCGCCGGCCCCGAGACCCGCGGCCCGTGCCCGTCGCCGACCGGACGCAGCACCCGGTCCTCGTCGGCGACCAGCACCATGCCGGACACGTCGTCACGCTCCCGCAGCCCGGCCGCCGTGGTCGCGAGTTCGCGGGCGACGAAGAACGGCGGCCAGTCCGCGGGCCGGTGACCGCACCCCAGGTCGGTGTGGTGCACCTCCACCTCACGCAGCAGGCTGCCGACCGCGCGCCGCACGGGGCGCATCCTCCCGCCCAGCCAGCGCACCGGCACCTCCCACGCCGCATCCGGGTGCGCGGCGGCGGCCGTCAGGAACCCGCCCAGCGCACCGCGCAGGTCCGCCGCCAGCTCGCCGGCCCGCCGTCCGGCGCCCTCCTCGATCTCCCGCTCCCGCTGCGCCTCGTCGTCGTACTGGGCGAGGTCCGCGCCCGTGCGGGCGGCGGTCAGCAGCCGGGAGCGCGAATCGGCGCTGCGGGCGATGTGCGTGAGCACGTGCGCGCGGGTCCAGCCGGGCAGCAGCGAGGGGGCCCGCACGTCGTCGTCCGTCAGGGCCGCCGCCGAGGCGTGCAACCGCTCCACGGACGTGCGCAGCAGGGGCAGCAGGGCGGCGGGCCCCGCACTTCCGTCGTACGTCATGGCGTCTCTCCGTCCGGTGTCCGTGCGTCCCTGCACCGGTTCCCCCGGGACCCGCCCGTACCCGCCCGCGTCCGGGCGACCGGTGGACGTCCGTGCGAGAACGAACGGGTATGAGTGGCTCCGGCGTACTCGTGACCGCTAACTTCACCGGCCATGAAGCAGCGCAAGCAGAAGAAACTCTCCCACCGCCTCTTCGCAGCGATCCTCACAGGCGACGCCCTGCGCACGAAGGCCCTGTTGCGCAGTGGAGCAAGTCCAGAGATACGGGACACCGACGGCACCACTCCGCTGTACCTGGCCTCGGTACAGGGCGAGGCCGAGATGGCCCGTCTGCTCATGGAAGCCGGAGCTTCTCCCGACACCGAAAGCAGCGGCCCCGGCTCGGAGGGCACACCGCTGTGCGCAGCCGCCTGCTGGGGGCACACCGAAACGATCCGGCAGCTGTTGGCCCATGGCGCCGATCCCCACCTCCGCGAAGACCGCGGCGCGGGCAGGTCTCCGCTGGACTGGGCGGACAACGGACCTCACCCCGACGCCGCCGAACTCCTCCGGGCAGCGGGGGCGCGACCGGCAGTTCACCCGGCTCCGTAGCCGGCGCCACTGATCTCGCTTGGCGTTCACCCGAGGAATCCCTGACGAACGACCACGGTGTCGTCATCCGTCCAGCAAGATCTCACCGGTCACATGGACGACCAGGGCCATCACGCCGAGACCGAGAAGGAGAAGCCCCAGGGAAAGGACCATGTGCCAGGCGGCCTTGAGCGGCGAGTAACACAGCGTCATCTTGTCCGGATCGGACGGATCATAGGCAACGTAGACGGTATCGGTGGTGCTCTTGCCCGACACCTGATGCTTCCCGCCGTCCAGGTCTGTGTACGCGTAAGACGCGGTCCCGTTGTAGGTGTACTCCGCGACCTTCTCCGTCTCGACCGTGATGCCGTGCCGGGGCAGGTGCCACTGGCCGTACACGAGACCGAACGTCACGACGCCGATCGCGGTGAGCCCGAGACCGAAGGGAGCGACAAGCAGGGTCATGAACGCGCCGAGCCATTCACCACGGAGCCCGACGGCCAGGGCGAGGGCGACCGATACGCCGCCGATGACGATCGCCACCTTCTTCTGCTTGCGCAACTGCGGATCGTCCACGGACTCGGGCACGGTACGAGCGGACACCGGCGTCGAGCCGTCGACCGCCCCCACCTCCTCAGCGTGTCGCCGGTGAACCGGAGCACGGTGCCGTGGGAGCTGCGCAGGACGGGTATGGGCGAGGTCGACACAGCGGAGATCGTAAGGGTCTGAACGGGGTCGCCGGTCACGTCACAAGTTCGGGAGACGGCCGGGCGGCGTGAGGGATTCGAACCGGCCCTGTGACGCCCCGCCCGCCGTCACAGGCCGAAGAGCGGCATGACCCGGAGACCGAGGCCGGTGTCGCCCGTTCTCGTGGACAAAGCCACCCTGTCGAGCCGACGCGCGTCGGGCCGGGACGGGGCACCGTGAGCATCGCTCGCGGCCCCCCGTAGAGGGACGGCCGAGCTCTCCGGGGTTCCCCGCCTCGCCTCGCACAGTTGAATGTCAGTGTGACACTGAAAGCAGCGGGGTTCGGCGAGGACGATCTGAGGGCGCTGGCCGGGACCCGGTCCTTCGAGCGAGGGCTGGGATACCTGGACGCGGTGAGCGGGCTGGAGGTGGGGGAGGACTCGGTCACCGCCGTGGTGCACGGTACGGACGTCTACGAGGTGGAGCTCACCCTCGGCGGCGACAAGGCGGTCTCGGGACGGTGCGACTGCCCGTACGGGCAGGAGGGCAACTTCTGCAAGCACTGCGTGGCGGTCGGGCTCGCCGCGCTGCGGCGGGTGAAGACGGTCCCCCGGCAGCGAGTCGCGGCACGAGCGCGGGCTTCAGGCTTGGAAGCGTGGCTTTCGGCGCTCTCGCGTGACGAGCTCCTGGCGCTGGTGCGGGAGCAGATCGCCGAGGACCGGGGACTGCGCAGGCGCTTGGAGCTGCGGGCAGCCACCGCTCGCTGTGACCTCGGTACGGTCCGGGACCGGATCGTCGCCCTGACCGATCCACGACCGTTCGCCCGGTACGGATACGTCGAGTACGCGGATGCCTCCGGGTACGCACGACAAGTCGCCGAGGCGGCGGGCGCGCTGCGCGCCCTGACCGCCGACGGGCAGGCGGCGCATGCGGTGGATCTGGCCGAGGAGGCGATCCGGGTACTGGAGGAGGCGTACGAGGAGATCGACGACTCCGACGGTGTGGTCGGCCAAGCCCTCGCCGCGGTGGCCGAGGCCCATCTGGAGGCGTGCGGAGTCGCACGCCCCGATCCGGTCCGGCTGGCCGACTGGCTGGTCGGCTCGGTGCTCGACGACGGCGGCGACGTGACGGACCTGGACCCGCTGGACTACGCCGACGTGCTGGGACCGGGCGGGCTGGCTCGCGTGCGGCAACTGGCCACCGAGGCGCTCGAGCGCAGGCCGTCCGGCTGGGCGGAGCGGTACCTGATGGACCGTCTGATCAAGGCGGAGGGTGACGTCGACGCGTTGGTCGCCCTGCACGCGCGGGACCTCGTCCCGACCGGTGCGACCCATCTGCTCATCGCCGAGGAACTGGAATCGGCGGGACGCGCGGACGAGGCCCTTGCCTGGGCGGAGCGCGGACTGCGTGACTGCGCCGCCGAGGCGTACGTCGACGGCCGCCTGGTCGACTACGTGTGCGCGCGGTACGCGCGGACGGGGCGGGCGGCCGACGTGGTCGCGGCGCGCCGGGACCGGTTCCGCATCGAGCGGTCCCTGCCCGCCTACCGGCAACTGCGCGCCGCCGCCGGGGCGGCGGACTGCTGGGAGGCCGAGCGCGCGGCGGCGCTGGCCACCCTGGAGGAGGACGCCCCCCGGGAGCGCGGCGGCCGGTACGGCGGGCCCGTGCTGATCGACGCGTTGCTCGACGACGGCGATCTGGACGCCGCCTGGCGGGAGGCCGCCGGCCGCGCCGACGACCAGCAGTGGGCGCAGCTCGCCGATCTGTCACGCGACACGCGCCCGGCCGAGGCGCTCGATGTGTACCTGCGGCTGATCGAGCGATCGAAGGAGCCGACGGGCGACCGTGCCTACGAGCACCTGGCGCGACTGCTCCGAGCTGCCCGTGACTGCCATCGCGCGCTGGGGACCGAGGACGCGTTCACCCACCTTCTCGCCGAGCTGCGGAGGGAACTGAAACGCAGGCGGAAGCTGATGACCGTCCTTGACCGGCACGGGCTGTGAAAGGGCCCCGACAGAGGCCTTGCCGGCGAAGGGAGAACGACAGCGCCAGGGACCGCCTCTCCTCAGGGAAGAGAACGCCGGGTCCTGCCGACCGCCCGGGGGACACGCCGGGACGACGCCGGCATCATCGTCGGGCCGTGGTGCTGGCGCCGTCGAGCGCTTCCCGAATGATGTCGGCGTGCCCGGCGTGCTGCGCCGTCTCCCTGATCAGATGCAGCAGGATCCGGCGCGCGGACCAGTAGACGGTCTCCGGCGGAGACCACGGAGTCCTGGGCAGCGGTACGCTCCGGCCGAGGTCTGCAAGCCCCGCCACAGCCCCCTCGGTCGTCTGCGCAGCCGTCGCGTACTGCTCCAGCAGTACGGCAAGCGTCTCGTCCTCTGCCATCTGGTACTGCCCCATGTCGAGCATGCCTTCTGGCAGCTCGCCGTCCCCCTTGACCAAGACCTGTGTCCACACTCGCTCGCCATTGGCCAGGTGCTTGACGATCCCGCCCAGCGTGAGCTCGCTCACCGTCGTGCGTCGCGCGGCCTCGGCATCCGTGACCCCGCGGACTGCGATCAGAAGCAGCTCCCGCTGCTCCGCCAGTGCGCGCAACAGTTCACCTCGCTCACCTGGAAGAAACGGGAGCTGATTTTCCGGCGAAGTCGTCATGGGCTGACCGTAGGAGGGATCTAGGTCAGCTTGTGTCCTCGATTCGGTGCTCCGACGGGTGGAGTTGCGGCGACGCACACCCGCGGCTCGTACCGGGCGCGATACAGCGCGCCCGCTGTTCGGTCTCTTGGCTCCTGATGGATGAGCCGGAGAAGCCGCGCGGGCGCGTCGCGGGGACCGGTCCGCGATCCCTGGTAGGACGGCAGCCGTGAACTGGAATGACAGAACGAAAGACCAGAACCGGACCCTGGCCGAGGCGGGCGCCCTGCTCATCGAGGCCCGCCGCAAGGCCGTGGACCTCGTACGCGCCTCGGGCGCGGACCTGTCCCCCGAGGAACGCGACTGGGTCGGCCGTCCCTGCATGGCCGAACTGGACCCCCCGCCGACCCCGCATTTCTGCGGCTGCGACGACTACGGCGGCTCGGGCGGCGAAGAACCCTGCCTCAACACCTGGACCGACTTCACCGGCCCGGACTTCGGCACGGGATCGCCCACCAGGACCTGTGAGCACACGGAGTTCGAGCACGCCCAGATCTGACCGATCAGGAGGCCGCGGATGCCTGAGCCGAAGCGGAGCGACAGGACTGACGCGCAGTCGCGGCCGCCTTCTTCGGCTCGCTTCGGGTCGGACGGTCGTGCCCTTTACGACCCGCGCCCCGAGGATCCCGGCCGCTGGGCCTGGGACGGTGACCTGCCCTTGCCGGCCTTCGGAAAGCCGGAGGTGTAGGTGCGGGGTTCGGGGGCAGACGGGGGTGGAGCGCATGGGACCGCTTTGAGAAGACAGAGCCTGCTCGTACCCCCTGCCGGCAGGCTCTCGGGTTGTCGAACGGTCCGCACCACCGGGCGGTGGTGCGGACCGTTCGGCATGTCCCGGCCCTCCCGGTATCTGGTGAACGGGCGCCCGGGGACGGCGCGCTCCTGTGCCACACGGCCTGCCGCATCACCGCCCTGTCACACAGATGGGGAGCGTGGACCAGGGCGGAGCCTTCTGGGTGAGCCCCGCGGGCAAGCCCGTTTCCGCGGCGACACCTGTTTCTCCGCGACACCCGGAGGAAGAGGTCGGGCGTTCACGGGCCGGGAGGGCGGCGGTGGTAAGCAGCCGGACCTCCTCACCCTGTGAGGAGCCGGCCCACTCACCACCGCAGGACACGACGTTGACAAGCGCCTGTTCGAGTACGCCGCTACTGTTTCCCCGGCGTCCGGGACGATCCCGGTCCGCATGAGGGGGGAAAGTGAAGAAGACCCTGTTCGAAGAGCTGTTCCGCAGGAGACCGCATCCGGTGCTGCGCCTGCTGGGCAACCTCGTGCTCTGCACGTTCCAGCTGGTATTCGTCATCGCCGTGATCACGCACTTCCACAGTGCCTGGCGGTGGCTCGCGGTCCCGTTCGGGCTCTGGGCGATGCTGGCCGACGGCCGGGGCGCGGCCTTGGCGGTACAGGACCTTCGGCGGCGCGACACCGCTCCGGCACCGGAGTGAAACCGGCAGGGCAAGGGACTTTCGAACCGTTATGCCCCGCCGCGCTCCTGGAGCGTCCTGAGGATCTGCCAGGTCTTTCGCGTGGCGATGACCGCCACCGCAAGAGCAACCGCAGTGAACAGGACCACCAGGAAAGGACTCCTGCAGCGGGCAGCGGTGACCACCATGCAGATCAGGACGGCCCAGTCGATCCAGGCCTGCTTCAGCACCACCGACAACTTGTTCACGACTTCCTCCTGGCAGGGAAGTGGATCACGGCGCCGACCCTCGTCACCGACGGCCTCTGCCGCAGCCCATTCCGCTGGAGGGTGGGGTGTTACCCCTAGAGCCATTTGTTGCGGCGTAGGGCGCGGTAGACGACCGTGCACACGGTGATCATGGTCAGCCAGACCGCTGGGTAGCCGTAGGGGGAGGCGAGTTCGGGCATGTGCTCGAAGTTCATGCCGTAGATGCCGACGATCATGGTGGGGACGGCGATGAGGGCGGCCCAGGCGCTGATGCGGCGCATGTCGGCGTTCTGCTGGACGCCGAGCTGGGCGATGCTTGCGGTGAGCATGCCGGTGATCAGTTCGTCGAAGGACAGGATCTGTTCGATGACGCGCTGGTGGTGGTCGGTGACGTCCCGGAAGTAGGTGGCCACCTTCGGCGGGATCCCCGGCACGCTGTTGTCGCTCAGGCGCTGCAGGGAGCCGGTGAGGGGCATGACGGCGCGTTTGAACTCCAGCAGTTCCCGCTTGAGCTGGTAGATGCGTGCGGCGTCGACGGGTGTGTCGGGGGAGAAGACCTCGGCTTCCAGGGTGTCGACGTCGCCGGCGAAGGCGTCGGCGACGTCGATGTAGCGGTCGACGACCATGTCGGCCACCGCGTGCAGGACGGCGGCAGGACCGCGGCCCAGCTGCCGGGGGTCTTCCTGGAGCAGACGGCGCACGCCTTCCAGCGGGGGCGCGCTGCCGTGGCGGACGGTGATCGCGTAGCCGGGGCCGGCGAAGACCATGATCTCGCCGGTGTCGACGATCTCGCTGGTCGCGGTGACCTTCTCGTGGTCGACGTAGACGATCGTCTTCAGCACCAGGAACAGCATGTCGCCGTAGCGCTCCAGCTTGGGACGCTGATGGGCGTGGACGGCGTCCTCGACGGCCAGGGGGTGCAGGCCGAAGGCGTCGGCGACCTCCTGCAACTGCTCCGCGGTGGGCTCGTACAGACCGATCCACGCGAACCGCCCGGCCTGCGGGTCCATCCGCTTCTTGATCGCCTCCAGGCTCACCTGCCCGGGAATCCGGTGACCGTCCTCGTACAGCGCGCAGTCCACCACCGCCGAAGGCAAGGCACCCGTCTCCTTGCCGTCCTGTTGTGTCACTGGCCCCTCGTTCCGCTCGTTTCCCATGTCCGGGGGCAACCTACCCCTCCGGCGGACGGACCGGCTTCGACGGCAAACGGTCCAGGTCCGTCGCCAACGCACACCCCGTCCTCCGATGTGGCTCCATGTCCTCCCTCCGTGAGCTCCACGTGCCCTCTCCTCAAGGGAAGGACCGGGCGATGAGCCCGTGCGGGCCACCTGGAGCGAAACCTCGGCGCCCTCCGACAGGTGATCTTGACCGGTTCCCAGGCCAGGCTGACGAGCGCCGACTGCGGCCACCGGCCCTTCCGACCTCCCGTTTGTACTGGTCAAGGGCATGCCGACAAGAGAACGCACCGCTCGGTGGCGGGCCTGTGACCAGCAGATTCACAGCCGGCCGCCGCCCCTCCGGGCGCTTTGCCGGGCACGGCCGGTCGTGCTGGCGGCCAAGTAGAAAAGGCTCACCAGCCGCCGTCCTTTTTGCGATGCTCCGCGACGGGACCTTCTACGAACCGCAGCCGTTCGTGCTGTCGATCTACAGATCCAGACCGCGGTCAGGAGGTGATCCGTCGGTTCGTAGTCGATCTTCCAGCCGGCCCAGACCCCGCAGAACCCATCCTCGATACGTCCTCAAGCGGTCCGCCGTCATGCAGGCGGCACATCGCAACATCGGCGATCCGATCCCCCGGCGACACCACCGGCCCCCAGCTGCGCGAGTACGCCGACGAAGTCGAGCACGTACGCCTCCTGTACCGGGTCACGGCACTTCGCACGGTGGTTGTCTCGGGTGAAAGTTCCTGCGTTGCAGGTCAGAGCCCTGCAGCGGCTTGAGGGACATGAGGGACGTTCTCGTAGAGGCAGATCACGATCAGCGCCACGGTTCATCGTCCGGCGTCGGCGGATAGAGGTCCAAGACGATGTTGAGGCCGAGTAGCCCGATTTCCTTGAGGAGCTGAGCCGGGAGCGCGCACCCTCCCTGTCCGTTTTCGCTGCCGAAGCCGAGGAAGAGTTCCAGTTCGCAGTCGGCCGCCAGGCGTGAGAGTGCTTCCTCGCGGCCCTCAAGGCGTTTGACCAGTGCTGCAGCGTGCTCATCGGGCCAGCGGTCATTTCCCAGACCGCTCTTGAGGGTCCAGACGGAGAAGTCGCGTGGGAAGGTGTCCGTGCAGGGAATCGCGACGTGTCCGTGCTCGTGGTGGTCGTCCGGAGCGAGCCGGATAACCGCCGTGATCTCGTCAGCGGTGATCGTCCGGCTCGTAATGCGCAGCGATCCGGCCGACCACTTCGAGTCCGGCATCGGCGGCTGCGTCGTCAGTTCGTTCGGCACGACCACACGATGGCAGGCCGCGTTCGTGCGGGCCAGCGACTTCTTCGGCCCGGTAGTCGCCTTGAGGAGGTTCAGGGCTCCTGGTGTCCTGCGGCCAGGAGCCTGGCGGCAGCTTCCGCAGGGGTGTCGTAGTAGCCGGGACGGGCCAGGAGGACCGAGCTGAAGAAGTAGCCCTGTGTTTCGTCGGGTGCGTCGTCGGCCTCGAAGGGGCGCCAGAAGCTGAGGAGGAGGTCGGGTGCGACGAAAGAGGCCGGGTCGTCCTCAGCCTCGGCGATGGTCGTGAGCCCTCGCATCCGGGTGACCACCTCGGCTGCGGGAAGGCCGAAGATGTCGACACCGCGGAATCGGACGGTGTCCTGGCGGCCGGCGGGTCGACCCAGCTCGATCGCTTCGAGCTCGCCGCGCGAGCAGTGAATGCTGACCATCAGACCGCTGGGACGGAAGACGAACCTGCCGGGCCGGTCCGATTCCGAGATCGTTGAGGGGTCGCGGAACGAGGCGAGTGCCTGGTCGGCTGCCGCGTAGGGCATGCCGATGGCCAGGGCGCCTATGCCTGTGGGCGGTGCGAGTTCGAATTCCATGCGCGAATGATTCCAGAGCCCGAGCCCCTGATCGTCGTGGCGGTTGGTGCCAGAGGATAGCCAGTTCTGCTCGCTCATCGTGCGCCTGAGAGGTCGTTTTCGCCCAATGTTTCATCTCGGGACGAGGTGTTCCGCATGCTTTTCGGATTGCGCCCGAAACATCCCACCTCAGGACGAAACATCGGATGAAAACGGCCTCTCGGAACGCCGGGGTTTTGAGGGGTGTTCTGCGAACGGAGACGCGGACGAACCGGGGGTGCTTCGGATGCCCTGCGGAACTCGCACAACTGGTCAGTTGTGGGAGCTGGGCGGCAGCGGATTCTCCTCCAGCCAGCGCCGGACCAGCGCCGCGTCCTGCGGGCGTCCGAGCGCGTCCAGGACGTACACCTGGAGATCGAGAACCGCGTGGAGCCGTGGAAGCAGGAAGGGCATCTCGGCGATGTGACGCCGGTAGCACTCCACGGCTTCACCTATGACGCCGAGCGCCGCGGACAGGTCGCCTCCGTCTGCCAGGCGCAAGGCCCAGATGGACAGTGAGTGGGCGAGGTCGGGTTCGAAGGCGACGGAGTCCGCCCGCGCCAGCCGCCGGTAGATGCCCACCGCCTCCTTGGTGGCGGCCAGGCCCTCGGCTTGGCGCCCCGCGTCCCACAGCCGGTTGCCCAGGTTGGTCAGCGAGTCGGCGAGGTCAGGTTCGAAGGCGGCTGGATCCGCCTGCGTCAGCCTGCGCCGGATTTCCACCGCCTCTTCGGTTACGGCCAAGGCCTCAGCCCCGTGCCCCGCCTTCGCCAGCTGGAGGCCGAGGTTGCTCAGCGAGGTGGCGAGGTCGGGTTCGAAGGCGGCGGGGTCCGCCTGTGTCAGCCGCCCAAGGATGCCCACCCCCTCCTGCTCGACGGCCAGGGCCTCACTGCTGCGCCCTACCCCCGACAGGTGGACGCCGAGGTTGGACAGCGAGCGGGCGAGGGCGAGTTCAAAGGCGGCAGGATCCGTTTGCGCCAGCCGCCGGTAAATGTCCACCGCCTCGTTGGTGGCGGCCAGGGCCTCAGCCCCGTGCCCCGCCTTCGCCAGCTGGAGGCCGAGGTTGGTCAGCGAGTCGGCGAGGGCGGGTTCGAAGGCGGTGGGGTCCGTCTGTGCCAGCCTGCGCCGGATTTCCAGCGCCTCTTCGGTGGCGGTCAGGGCCTCAGCTCGGCGCCCTACGTCTGACAGGTAGACGCCGAGGTTGGACAGCGAGTCGGCGAGGGCGGGTTCGAAGGCGGTGGGGTCCGCTTGCGCCAGCCTGCGCCGGATTTCCAGCGCCTCTTCGGTGGCGGCCAAGCCCTCATCGCGGCGCCCCGCCTCTGACAGCCGGTTGCCGAGGTTGGTCAATGAGTCGGCGAGGGCGGGTTCGAAGGCGGTGGGGTCCGTCTGTGCAAGCCTGCGCCGGATTTCCAGCGCCTCTTCGGTGGCGGCCAAGCCCTCACCGCGGTGTCCCGCGTACGACAGGTGGTTGCCGAGGTTGGACAGCGAGGTGGTAAGGGCGGGTTCGAAGGCGGCGGGGTCCGCCTGCGTCAGCCGCCGGTAGATGCTCACCGCCTCCTTGGTGGCGGCCAGGGCTTGCGCTCGGTGCCCCGCGTCCGACAGCCGGTTGCCGAGGTTGGTCAGCGAGATGGCGAGGTCGGGTTCGAAGGCGGCGGGGTCCGCCTGCGTCAGCCGCCGGTAGATGCTCACCGCCTCCTCGGCGGCGGCCAAGGCCTCACCGCGGTGCCCCGCCTCCGACAGCCGGTTGCCGAGGTTGGTCAGCGAGCCGGAGAGCTCGGGTTCGAAGTCGGAAGGGTTGTCGGCCGCCAGCCTGCGCTGGATCTTCACCGCCTCTTCGGTGGCGGCCAGGGCCTCACCGCGGCGCCCCGCGTCGGACAGCCGGATGCCGAAGTTGGACAGCGACTCGGCCAGCTCGGGTTCGAAGTCGGAAGGGTTGTCGGCCGCCAGCCTGCGCTGGATCTTCACCGTCTCCTCGGTGGCGGCCAGGGCCTCACCGCGGCGCCCCGCGTCCGAAAGGTAGTTGCCGAGGATGGACAGCGAGCTGGCGAGGGCGGGTTCGAAGGCGGCGGGGTTGTCGGCCGCCAGTTGCTGGTTGGTCCGGGCGAGGGCGTCGGTGAGCCGCAGGGCGAGCGGGGCAATGACGCGGGAGGGGTAGGGGAGCGCGGCGGTGACGATCCGGGTGGCCTGGTAGGTGAGGGGTGTTGTGTCGAGGGCGGTGTCGAGAGTATGGAGGAGGTGGTCGGTTTCGGTGGTGCGGGTGGCGTTGTAGTGGGCGATGGCGGCGCGGGCCAGGACGGTGACGGTCTGGGCCTGTTGGCCAGGATCGGCGGTGGTGAGGAGGGCGGGCAGATTGATGTCGCCCTTCATCAACACACTGGCGGCGTGGTACTCGGCGATGCGGTCGGGTTGGAGGCTGCCCCAGTAGCGGTCGGGGTCGGCCGGGTACAGGCGTGCGAGCCAGGCGGCGGTGTGCGCGATCTTGGGGGCGGGCACCGCAGGGAGGGCCGTCAGGACGCGGGCGGCCGCATCAGTGCTGTCGGCGCCGCACAGGGCGGCGATGGCGACGGTGGCCTTCAGAGTGGCGGTGTCGAGGCCGAGCTGGAAGGCGTCGGCGTCGGCGCTGTCCTTCCAGAAGCGTTCCTCATGCTCCAGCAGGATCTTCTCCGCGGGGTCGCCGGGGGCGGTGGTGACGGGGCGGGGTCCGTGCTGGAGGAGGGTGACCAGAGCGGCCATTTGCAGGGTGAGGGCGTTGCTGTAGCGGGGGTGGGCCAGGTTGTCGGCGGGCCGCAGGGTGCCGGCGAGAACGGTCCAGTCGTGGCCGGGAACGCTGGGGATGCGGGGCAGTAGGAGAGCCAGGTCGCGGGCGGCGTCGCGGAAGGCCTCGCTGCGGTCGCGGGTGGTCGGGGCGGCGGGCTGGAGCGGGCCGAGCGGGACAACAGGGGCCGAGGCCAGCAGGCGGCGCACCGGGGCGACGGCGCTGAGGGTGTCGGTTCGCCATTCGCCGTCGGAGCGGGCGAGGAGCAGCAGGCGGACGCGGTGGCGTGTGGTGTGCAGGTGGGTGACCAGGCGGCGCAGCAGGCGGGGGCGGGTCTCGGCGTAGTCGATGACCAGGAGCAGGGGTAAGGCGGTGGTCAGGGGGGTGAAAGCGGGCGGGGTGTCGTGGTCGGTGAGGTCGGAGCGCAGGTGTCCGGTGACCCAGCCTTGGCGGCTGAGGGTGTCGGTGAGGTGGCGGGCGAGGCGGGTCTTGCCCTGGCCGCCGGGGCCGGTGATCACGCGGATCGAGATCTTGGCGGAGTCGGTGGTGCACCAGGTGTGCAGGTCGGCGAGTTCGCGGTCGCGGCCGTGGAAGGTGACGGCTTCGGTGTCGGCGCGCAGGAGGGCGGCGGGTGAGTGGAGGTCGCGGTCGGCGGTGGCGGGTTTGAGGAGGGGGGCGGGTTCGATGGGTTCGAGGACCGGCTCCCATCCGGTGTGCCGGGTGATGAGGCGGCGGAATTCGGAGGGTTGGCCGTCCTGGTCGGTGAGGAGGTGGCTGATGGAGGTGGCGGTGAGACGGGTGCCCCCGTCGGCCTGACGGTCGTAGCGGACGATGCCGCACAGCAGGTCGCCGCCATGTCCGTCGTCGGCCAGAACGGCCGCGCCGGAGATGCCGGACCAACGGGTGCCGCCCGGAACGGGCGTGCCCGCGGGCACCGGGGTGGTGCTGGTGACCTCGTAGCGGCCGGCCAGCGCCCCGGTGCCCGGAGTGATCCGGCCCTCCAGGTGCTCGTCCAGGCGGCCTCGATCGGTGTCTTTCTGCAGGCGGGGAAAGCCGGTCAGGGACACCTGGTGGGAGCGGGTGCCGATCAGACGCCCGTAGCGCTGGGGCGGCCTGGTGACCAGGTCGGACAGGGACTCGGGGACCGGCCAGTGGCAGTCGGCGTCGATCTCCACGAGCGCGGCGTCGACCTCGCCGTCGCGCTGGCGCCAGCGCACGTACGCCGGGTATTCCCGCTCGCTGTGATCGGGCTGGCACACGGTCACCGCGTCCGGCCCGCCGTCCGGGTCCAAACCGTCCAGGACGTGGTCGGCGGTCAGGACCAGCCTGGGTGCGACCAGGTATCCCGTCCCGAACCCCTTGGCGTCCTTGCCCTTGCGTGCCACCCGGATCTTTACCCGGCGGTCGAACTCCACAAATACTCCCCCGTATCCCCTGCTCCTGGCGCCCGTCCCAAAGGCGGGTTACTCCTCGTCGCCGACTTCGATGTTGCCGCCGTCCGTCTGCCGGGGAGTCAGCTTCACGTGCAGGGTGTGGCTGGCCTTGGCGCCGCTCTCCTTCTTCCCGCCGAAGCTGATCACGCTCCACTTCAGCCCACCGCTGACGCCCTTGGCCTCGGTCAGCTCCAGGCCGAGGTCCAAGGTGATCTCCTCCAGCGTGAACCGCACACCCTTGTCACCATTGCCCGTAGGACGGGCGATGCGGCGCTGGGACTCGGCGATCTGATCGCGCAGCAGCGTGATCGCATCCGCCAGGTCCATCCACTCCCCGCCCGTACCATCCGTTGCACCGTCCGTGCCGCTCATGCCAGTCCCCTCCCTTGCCCCCTGCCCTTACGCAGAGGTGCATACCGGCCCACTTCCCACCACCGCTGCAGGCCAACCTTCAGGGCGCCGCAGCGCGGAGCATGATCCTGCTCCACCCGTGACCGCGCCTATCGTTCTCGGGTCAGTACACCTGGCGGGGCGCCGTTCCCGGGCCGGATCGGGTGAAGGACCACTGCGGCCCGGTGGCGACCATGCCGCCAGCAGCGTCAAGGCTGCCAAGGCCCGCTGGACCATCGAGAAGGGCGCCGCGCTGAAGATCCTGGTGGACCAGGATCTCTGCACCGCCCGTGGCCGCACCTCACTCGCCGCTTACGCAGACGAGGTCCTGTACACCAGCCGGGACAACCTCTATAAGACCATCGAGACCATCGAGGCCGTCGAAGCCGTCGAAGCCCTCCAGGCCGTCCTTGCCGCTCCCCGAGTGTCGAAAATTTTCGACACTCCCCAAGGCCTCCCAGGCCAAGGCCCTATTCCCGTTCTCGCGCTCGACAGCGGCGAGGACAAGGCCGTCGAGATCGTCACCGACGTCAAGACGAGCGGGAAGAAGGTCACCGCGGCCGCCTTGACGGTCACGGCCAAGCGTCTCGGCTACACCAAGCCCGTCGTGCCCGCACAGGCCGGCACCGAACAGCAGACGGCGGACGCCGGGCTGAGCGGCGCAGAGATCAACACAGTGCTCACCGGCCTCGTACAGGATCTCCGCCGTGCCCTGAGCCGGGTGGAGAAGCTGCCCCAGCGGTACACCGCTGCCGCAGCCGACCAGACAGAAGCCGCCAGGACCCGTGACGAAGCCAGGAGGCTGCTCCGGCAGATCACCAGCGGTCTGCGCGAGGGCAACGAACAGAGCTGAATCCCGGACCCTGTCCCGCCTGTACGTCGAGTGGCCCCCACCGTCCGGTGGGGGCCACTCGACGTACAGGCG
>NZ_JBSHHY010000058.1:0-32697 GCF_053618675.1 Streptomyces sp. NPDC055632
GGTCTCCGCCAGATTCAGTACCGAAGCGACGTCATCGACGGCTGCCTTACCGCGACCGGCCTCACACTCACGACATCACGCCTATAACCTCAGTAACTGCTGCCGAGACGGGTGACGGCAGAGGACGCGGGCTGGCGGTGTTGTCAGAGCGGATACGTAGGCTCCGGATGATCATCAGGCAGCGGATGCCTGAAGCGTCGGGGAGGGGGCGGGATGGGCTGGTGGCGCAAAGAGCCGGGGGAGCGGGCGCGGTGGGTGCTCGATCCTTTGGCGGCGGTGGGGCCGCTGCGGTTCGGGATGAAGCATGAGGAGGTGAAGGCCGCTTTGGGCGGCAGGTGGAACGGCGGCGGACAGCGCACGGTCGACGGTTGGCGCTGGACTTCGTACGACGACTGCCATGTGAGCGCTGTCTACGATCAGGACGACCACCTGGTCGCGGTCCAGGTTGATGCGACGGGTGGTCCGTTCGTCCGGCTCGACGATGTCGAGCTGATCGGCCGGGTCCCCTCCGAGGCTCGCACCGAAATTCTCGGCCTCGCGGCCCGGTGGGGCGCCGAGGTGACGACGAACCGCAGTGGGAACCCGCAGATCGCGGCGTGGGGTGTCTCCATGGCCACCGGGCAGAAGTGGGGATGGCTACCGGAAGGGCACGTCGGACGGAAGGACACCGTGATCACCAGTGCTCTGTTCACCGCCCCCGGCGTCGCCGACGATACGGCAGCTTCCGTCATCGCCGGGTACGACGTCCGTGACCTGGTCGCGAACCCGGGATCCTGGCCGGTGACGCCCGACCAGGAACGCCTCTGCTGGGACTGGACTCCGCTGGAGCAGGTGGGACCGCTCCAGTTCGGCATGAGTCCGCGCCAGGTAGCCGCCGCCCTCGATGAGGCTTCGGCCGGACGAACCGGCGCCTTCCCCTTCTGGTATTGGAAGGAGTCCGGGCAGTGGTCCCTCCACACCGACCACTTCGAGGGCGCCGGCGTCACCGCCCAGTACTGGTCCCCGGACGGCGTTCCGCAGCTGGGCGCCGTGACCGTACACGGCCGTACCGGACCCCAGCTCCGCTACGAAGGCATCCCGCTGGTCGGCATCACACCCTCTGTCCTTGACGCGGCCCTCATCCAGCACGTCGAAGAACGCGACCTGGGGCTGCGCTTCAGCCCGAACGGAGCGGCCGTTCCCGACGGCCCCAACCTGTACCTGGACGCGACCAGGACAGGAGATACATCCGTGAGCGAACCGACCTTCTGCGCAGAGGACTGGGAGAACTGAGCGGCGAGTGGTCCCGCGCCGTGCGAAGTACGTGGGACCACTCGAAGATGCGCTCATCGGGGGCGCCCGGCCAACGTAACCGACCGCAGCCATGACGGTCCGCCGAAAACCTCGTCCCGGAGCCCCGCCCGCACCACCTCCAGCGGGCGGTCGTCTCAGGCACGTCGGCAGCGAGCGGCCGGCCCACTCGTCCCGCGATCGCGTTGTCGGATCCTTGTGCCAGGATTCGCACGAACGCACGGAGCACAGCATGGATAACAAGGAAGCCAGGCCCTTTGGCGACGGCACGAGCGCGGACGCGGGCGACGCGGCCTTGAGAGCCTGGACCGCCGCGTCCCGAACCCCGCCCGCCCCCGGGACGTCTCCTGAGGGGCCACCGCTGTCCGTCGACTGGGTCGACCACGTCGACACGGATCCCGTGCGCGCGCTGGAGATGCTGGTCCTGGGCTGGTACCCGGCCGAGGACGCGCCGCCGGACCCCGACGCCCCTGCGGACGACATCCTCGCTCTTCTGCCGAAGGCGCTCGCCGCCTTCCACCGCCTGGCCCGCGTACGCCCCGCTCTATACCGCTTCTGCCACCCGATGCTCCTGCACCCACGGCACATCACAAGGCGGGACGGCGGCCGGCTGGTCTTCGCGGTGGAGAACCAGGGGGGCGCGGACTGGTCCATTCCCTGGCCGCCCCAAGGCGGCCCGGAGGATGTGGACCCCCCGGTCTGGCTCACCGAAGACCCCTATGACGATGACGATCCGGAGACGATCCTCGAAGCGGAACCCCTCAGCCGCTTCCTTCTCCAGTTCACCCTCAAACAGGCTTCCGGCATCGCACCCTTCAATGCCTGGACCTATGTCATGCCCACCGAACGCCTCGAACCGCTGCGGAGCTCCCTGCGTCTGGTCCCCCTCCGCCCCTACATGCCCGCCTACGGGGGCCACCTGTTCTACGCGGCTCCTGGCCTGCTGGCCAGTATCAGCGCCGACGAGAACCATGCGGACGCCGCGTTCGGAGCACGCCACCGCAAGACCCTCGCCCAGCTGAAGGCCTACGACTTTCCCTGGAGCCGCTTCGACGCATAGCCCTCGTGGACCGGACTGCGCCGCTGACCAACGGGGCTTTGTGCGGGAATACGCGAGACCGCTCGAAATGCGCTCATGGGGCGCCTGGCCAACGTCACCACCCTGGAGCGCGGCCAGTGGGGGAATCCGCCGACCACTCGGCGCGGCCCGTACCGTCGTCGGGGCGGCAGGACCGCTGGGCGCTCGACCTGCGGCTCTTGCAGACAGTCCGCCCTGCTTCAGGACGGATCGCTAATCCTTGCCACCGTCGCCTTCACCGCCGTCATCACCCTCGCTGGTGCAGTCACCCGCGCCTTCGCCGCGGTCCTGGAGTGACCCGGTGTGGCGGGGTGCATCTGCGCTTCGGCTACTTTTTCTCCGGTTTCTCACCGATGCCCGCGCCACGAGGCCGAAGTGGTGCACCGGCATGACTCTACGGCGCGACGGCCGCGCCCCGCTCGCCTTCGGCACGGCGATCGGGATGATGATGACCAAGCGCGGCCTGATCGCCCCGGCCGCCGGCGGCAGCGTCCTGGCCCAGTGGGACACCATCCTCACCGCGGCCGCGCCCGAACTCGCCAGGCACGTGAAGGCCGTCGCGTACGACGAGCAGTCCGGGCGCCTGGACGTTATCCCCGACGCCCCCGCGTACGGTACAAAGACCCGCTGGATCACGCCGAAGCTCATCGAGGCCGCCAACAGCGCGGTGCCCGACGCGAACGTCTGCGCCGTGCACGTCCTGGCGCCCACCGCCCGCACCGCCACCACGACGACCGCCCCGGCAGCCGCCGACGATCCGGTCTCGCGGAAGATCGTTCCGGCCGGGCCGGTAAAGACGCGGGAGAGCGCATCGGCCGGCTACCACCGTGCCCTCGAAGCCCACCGCGCGGTCGCACCGCCCCGCCAGGAGAACCCGGCCCTCGCCGCTGCCGTCGAACGCCAGGAGCAAGTCCGGCGCGAGCTCGCCGCCACCGCCTTCCCCGACGTCGAACAGGACCAGGAAGACGAGGTGCCGACGTCGCTCGAGGACGTCCGTGCCCAGCAGCGTCAAGTCGCCGAAGCCGTGCGTGCGGCCGCGATCCGCCGGGCCCGCACCGAACGTAGCGGCCAGACTGGTGTGGACGGTGCGCCAACCTTGCGCAAGGTCGGATGAGTCTCCCAGACGGCTGGTTCCGGCCTGATCTCTCTGAGGGAACGACTCTCGAGCCCGAATCCTCTGGGTCAGACGGCGGCTCCACGTGACCTGGCGCAGCGGGCTCTCGTTGGCCCGACGGCAGTATGTGTCGGCGGATGTCCACGACTGAACCGGAGAGAACCGATGAGCCTTCCGTCCCGGGAGGAGTGCATTGCCAATGCGCGGCGCGTTCTCGACATGGCGCGGGCTCGGATCGCGCGCGAGCGCGCGCTTGGTCTGCTCGCTCCTCAGGTCGAGTTCATGCTCCGGCGCCTCGAACGGCAGCAGCGTGGTCAGCCCAGCATCGACGGCGCGGCCGAGGAATCTCTGCTGTTGCACTTCGCCGGCCTGTGGAGCAGCCATGGCCCTATCTACACCTCGCTGCGGACGCTTAGCCAGAAACTTGATTGGGGCACGGACGAACTCCGGGCAGCACTCGATCATCTTGTCGGCAGGTCGGAGCTCCGCCTGTACTTCGCGCGACAGGAACTAGAGGACACCCGTAACCTGCCCGTCCGTCGCAATTTCGAGGTTGTCGCGGACTGGCAACACATCAACGAGAACCGGCCTCGGCCTGCCCAGCTCCCTAGCTAGGAAGGTATGACTCTGGGCGATGTCACGGTCCTGCGCTCTGCGACACCGTCTTCCCGACCCCGAGGACGGCCAGCCAGGGGGACAAGGTGCCGACACCGCTGGGGGATGTTCGCGCCCAGGAGCATCAGGCCAACGAAGCCGTCCGCGTCGCCGCGATCCTGCGGGCCCGCGCCGAACGCGCCGGACGGACGGTGCCGCCCGCCGTATCCGCGCTGCGGCAGGCCGGATGAAGGGCCGCCCGGCGGGCAGTTTTTCGTCGTCCGGGGCTTCCAGGCCAAGTGGGCCTTCGTTCTCGTTTTTCGCAAGCACCCTTTGGACCACACCGCCAGGAGGAACCCGTGTCATACCCGCAGCCGCTTACCCCGGAGGAGAAGCTCGCCGCCGTGAAGAAGCTGTTGAGCCTCCCGCGCATTGTCGTGATCTGCGGCTCCACCCGTTTCATGACCGAGATGAGCGAAGCCGATCTGCGGGAAACCAAAGCAGGAAAGATCGTCGTCAAACTGGGCATCGACATGAAGTCACGGCACGAACTCTGGTCCGATCCTGCCCAGGCCGCAGCGCTGAAGGTCCGGCTCGACGATCTGCACCGGGCGAAGATCCGGCTCGCTGATGAGGTGCTCATCGTCGGCGACTACATCGGGGACAGCACCCGAGCCGAAATCACCTACGCCCGGTCGCTGGGCAAGCCTGTGCGGTTCACGCGCCCCGAAGTCGACCCTGATGCCTGACCATCCGCTGCCGTAGGACCGCCCTCGCCCAGGAGGACGAGGTGGTGGCGTCGCTCGAGGATGTCCGGGTCCAGCAACGGCAGGCCGCCGAAGCCGTTCGTGCGGCAGCAGTCCGCCGGGGCCCGCGCCGAGCGCGCCAGGCGGCCGGTGCTGCCCACCGTTCCTACCCTGTGGCAGGCCAGGTGAGCGTTCCCGCTGCCCGGATCCGGCGGGCGCACGTCTGGTGTCCGGGACCGTGTGACGAGGTGGCCGTTGTATCGACCCGGTTCGATCAGAGGGGCTAGGTTCCTAAGTGGAGGTTCGACACGTGAGGTTACGAGAAGCGATTCGGTACGCGGAGATAGTGGCGTACATGCCGCGGTGTCCCGGCCCGCAGGACGTCGTTAGGCAGCACACGACGGCCGCCCCGCCCGGGACGGCCATGGGGATGAGGGCGGGAGGAGACCGGTGAGCGACCGCAGTTCTATCGAGTGGACCGAGGCGACCTGGAATCCGACGACCGGATGCGACCGCGTTTCATCCGGGTGCGACAACTGCTACGCCCTGACGCTGGCCAAGCGCCTGAAGGCGATGGGGGCGGCGAAGTACCAGAACGACGGTGATCCGCGCACGTCCGGGCCCGGGTTCAAGGTGACGCTCCACCCGGACACCCTGGACGTTCCCTACGGCTGGAAGAGTCCGCGGACGGTGTTCGTGAACTCGATGAGCGACCTGTTCCACGCGCGGGTGCCGCTGGACTACGTCCGGCAAGTCTTTCAGGTCATGGCCGACACCCCGCAGCACACCTACCAGGTGTTGACCAAACGGGCCCGGCGCCTGCGGCAGGTCGCACCGAAGCTGGACTGGCCGGCCAATGTCTGGATGGGCGTCTCGGTGGAGACCGAGAACGAGCTGCCCAGGATCGACGACCTGCGTGAGGTTCCCGCGGCCGTACGGTTCCTGTCGTGCGAGCCGCTGCTGGGGCCGCTGCCGGGAATGAACCTGGACGGCATCCACTGGGTGATCGCAGGCGGCGAGTCCGGCCCCGGCCACCGCCCCCTGGACGAGAGCTGGGTCACTGAGATCCGCGACACCTGCCAGGACGCCGGTGTCGCCTTCTTCTTCAAGCAGTGGGGCGGACGCACCCCGAAGGCCGGCGGGCGCCTGCTGCAGGGCCGCACCTGGGACCAGATGCCGCTGCCCGTCGCGGCCTGACCCGCACGGATGAAGATGGCCGGGCCCGGGCGATCGGGTCCGGCCATCGGCGTCAGGCCACCAGGTTCCCGGGTTCGAGGGTGATCTCCCGGATCCGGCGCACCCCCACGCCATCGCTGGGGGTCTTGCCCTGCTGGTGCAGGAGCCGCACGGCCTGGCGCACCACCGGTTCGGTCACCTGTCCGTAGTAGGAGCCGAAGACCTCCAGCGTGTGGTCGACCAGCTTGATCCGGCTGCGCTTGCGGGCCAGCAGAGCCTCTAGGTTGGCCGCGATCTGCGGCACCGCCCTGGTCTCCACCTCTTTGGGATCCGGGCGGGTTACCGAGGCCAGGGAGAACAGGCCGTCGTCCTCCTCGCGCTCCTCCAGCGTCTCCCACCACGTGGCCCGCGCCCGGGCCACGGCATCGCCGAACACCCACAGTCCGTACGGGCTGCGGGTGGCGAACACCAGCCGGTAGACCGCGCGCCGGCGCGGTGAGTGCGAGACGGGCACCGACTGCACGAGCATCCCGGTCCGCTTCTCCAGAAGCCGGGCGTACTCGGCCGCGACCGCTTCGATGGCGTCCTCGGCCGCGCCGTCCTTGTTGCGGGAGGCGACCGCGTCGGCGAAGTACTCCCGCCACCAGGTCCCGCCGCACACGTCGTCGAAGCGCTGCAGCGACTTCTCGTTGCCCTTGGGGGAGCGGACGTGTCCGCCCAGGCGCCAGACGGCCATCATGCTGAAGTTCATCAGCAGCTCGGTCGCCGGCCGGGCCTGCGGGCGTTTGTGGGCGAGCACGTTCACGAGGCGGTCCTGGGGCAGGACGAGCCCGCACGGGTCGAGGAAGAGGAATAGCGGCTCGCGCACGGCCCGCTCGACGACCCGGTCCAGGACGCCGTCGACCTCGCCGTGGTGTGCGTGGGCCCGTACGCCGCGGCCCTGGTACTGCTGGACGACTTCGCGTAACCGGTCGAACGACTTCGCATGCGCCTCGGAGAAGAAGCACTCCAGCGTCAGCCCCGGTTTGGCGCGCAGGTGGGAGGCGACGCGCAGGGCGATCTCGCCGGACGCTGGCTCGCCGTTCTCGTAGCGGCCCTCACCCGCGTATCCGTCGAGGTAGACGACCCGCTTGTCGTGCGACTGGGTGCTGGTCATGCCGCCGAACTGCGGAAGGTACCGCTTGAGAAGATCATGCTTGAAGACGCTGGGCAGCGCCTTGTCCGACCAGTAGTCCCCGCCCGTGCCCGACGACATCGCCACCCCCGGCTTCGCAGTATCTGTTTGATCACAGATGGTGAAGCACAATGCAGAACCCGGGCAAGACCCCCGTCGGTCAGCACCGATCTTCATGTGGGGAAAGCGGATGAGTTCGTCACCTCGGTCTTCTGTTTACCGGTCGACCGTGAGACGGGGCTGCCGGTTCACGGCTGGGTGGCGAGGTACTGCTGGTCGGCGTCGCGTACGCGCTGCCGTTCCCGGGTGCGGCGCCGGTGCTGAACCAAGCCGTGCAGCATGACGATGACGACGAAGGCGGCCATGCTCAGGACGGAGAGCCGGCCGATCACGGGCGCCTCGGCCCAGGTGCCGTCGGCCATAGGAGCGGAGTGCGCCTCGATGTACCTGCCCAGCGAGCACTTCGGCGACCGTGAACGGGATCCCGGCGGCGCTCCACAAGCCCGTCAGGACCCACGGGCTCCACAGGCTGCGCTCGACCGGCAGCCCGAGCCCACTGCGCACCGCTCGCGTATGGGCATCACTGCGGCGTGCCGCCACCCATCCGGCCGCCACGGAGCCGGCGGAGCCCACGAGCAGCAGCCCCGCGAGGCCTTCGAGGAAGAAACGCGCACCGTCCGGCACGATCCGGGCCGATGCCATGACCGGGAAGACCATTACGGCCAAAGCCCCTGCCAACGCCTTCCACTTCGAGGACCAGACCTGGTCAGCACCGCTGCGCCCCTGCTTGACGCACCGCACCGTCACCGCGACCGCGCCCACCCAGAACACCGCGCACTACACCACCGCCCCCATGAGGTGGCTTCCCTTCCTCAGATCCTCGATACGGCCCGGCTCCGGACGAAGGCGGAGCCGCCGATCTCTTCGTGTGAGCGCCGTCCGGCCTGCCGACAGCAGTTCGGCAGGCCGGACGGTAAGCGGCGGCGGCCGCGCTGCGTCAGGCCGGGCGAGCGTCCTTGCGGGCCGGACACCGTTGTACTTGTTTTCCTCTACGCTCCCCAGCCGAGCCGCGTCCCGGTCCCGCCGTTCTCGCCGTCCTGGTCGTCGCCGTCGGTGCCCGGCTCGGGGGTGACGCGGTCGTCGAGGGCGATGATGACGCGGGCGCCCTCGCCGGGACCGAGGCGGGTCAGGCGCTGCTCGATCCGCTCGTAGAGCGTGGCGGCGAGTTCGTGGTCGCCGCTGTTGTCGGACGGAGCGCTGGTGATGGTGTGCAGGCTGATCAGCAGGGCGATCAGGGAGCGGCCGGACAGGGGGGCGAAGACGCGCTCGTCGGCCTCTTCGGTGACGCGGGGCGGGACGCGGAAGTGGGGGTGGCCGGCGGTGCGGGTGGTGAGGAACTCCCAGGTGTCGCGGTGGCAGCGCAGGTCGGCGGAGGAGATACGGGCCGCGGTCCGCAGCAGGGTGGTGTGCTCCTCGCTCACCTTGATTGGCTCGGAGGTCTCTGCGGGGCGGGCCTGGAGCTCGTCGACGACCGTCCGCAGCCCGGCGATCTCCTGTGCGAGGGAGGCGAAGCCGGTCCGGGTCGTTTCCAGCACGGTGGCGAGTTCTTCCCGGACCTGGCCGACGGCGTCGCGGACCGTTTCACGCAGCTGATCGGCGTTGTCCGGCTGCTCTTCAGTCGTGGTGGCCGGGGTGGTGAGCTGCTCGAAGAGGGGAGCGAGCTCTTGGGCGAGGACCTCGCGGATGGCCTGGCGCACAGCCTCCTCCGACAGGGCTGGCTTGGCCGCTTCCGGCGTGGTCTCGGCTGCCGGTTCCTCCCTGGCCGGGCCGTTGTCCGGCTCCTGCGCCTCGGTCGCGCCGACGGTCTGCGCCCCGGGCTCCTGCCCGCCCTCGGCCTCCGGTCCGGACGCGGGTACGGGCGCGGGCGCCGGCGCCGAGGGGGAGGCGGTGGTGAGGTCTTCGTAGTCGGGGCCGCGTTGGGCTGGGATCGCCGGCTGCAGAGGCGTGCTCGGGCCTTCGGAGCTGGTGAAGGCGGCGGGCGTACCGGACGCGGAAGGAGGAGGCGGGGCGAGGGTGAGGCCGTTGAGGCGGTTGAGGGTGGTGCGCAGCTCCGTCAGCTCGGCGCGCAGCAGGCCGGTGACCTCCTCGGTCTTGCTGGCGAAGAGGTCACCGGAGGCGGGCTTGACCGCCTTGTTGACGTCCCTGCGCAGCAGGTTGACCTCGTCGAAGACCTGGGTGAGTCCTTCCGTGACGGTCCGGGAGGTGGCCGCCTGGGCGTCGCGACCGGACTCGTCGATCTTCTCAAGGCTCTCGGTAAGGGCTTTGCGCAGGCCCTGGTCCCCGTGCAGGACAGCGTTGTGCAGCATGGAGACCATTTCGGCGAAACCGGAGTTCCGGGCCATCTCTCCCCCAAATGTTGCTTTAAGTAGTCGATCACTTTCGCTGCGTATCGTGCCTGAGAGGGCAGACAGCCCGGGGGTGCAACCGGCCAACTGCTTCTCAAAAAGCGGAGATTGGCTACTCCGGTACTACGAGGTGGCCGGTTCCCTGCCCTCCGGAAGCACGCACCGCCTTCCCGCCGGCTCTCCAGCCACCATTGCTGCCCCGGTCCCTGGGACCGTCCGGAGATCACGCCGGTCCCGCGGACCGAAAAGGCCGGCCAACACCAGGCGGCCGTCGGTCCCGCCCCTGCAGACGGTTCGGTCCGACGGACCCAGATGCCCGACGATGGGCGTGCTCTGCGAGAACGCACAGGTCACATGAAGTAGAGGGTGAGGGGAGTGACCCACCGGCCCTTCACTCGCCTCATCGGACGGCCGGGCCTCGGCGCGGGGGAGTTCCGCCGTGCGCGCAGGGCATCGGTGTATCTCAGACCCCTACGGGCATCACGGCGGGCGTGCTGAGCGGCGGTGGACTGCATCTTCGGCATGGCGTTCTCCCGCTGGCAGGGCCATGCCCCCTTGCCGGCACGGCGACAGGCCGTTCGTACGGAAGATGATGCGCGGGCCTTGGAAGACCTTGGCCGCGGTGCTGTCCGGCGGCGTGGGCCTGGGCGGCGGTGACGAGCGATAGTAGGCGTCTGGCCGCGCCGGAACCGTAGCGGACGAGGTATCGATGCGCTGCTGCGACATGCCTGATCACCCGGGAAGCGAGTGGGGGCCACCGTGTGCGGGTGGTCCCCGTAGTGCATCGCTTGTCAGATCTGGCGTGTCATGGCGAGTCGGTGTCGCAGTTCGCGGGAGCGGCGGCTTGTGGTGTATCGGTCGCTTTCTCCGAGGACTCCGCCGAAGGCCGACATCAGCCGGCCCACGCGGGCATGGGGGGTGTTGGACTGGGTGGGGCCGGCTGCTTCGGCGTCGTGGGCGGCTCGTTCCCACAGCGGGTGGAAGAACGACGGCTCGCCGTCGAGGGCCAGGATGATCATTTGCAGGGTGTTCCAGTCCGGCAGGCGCGCTCCTCGGAGAACGTCTCTGATCTCGGCCTCGGTGAGTGCGTTTCCGGTAGCGGCGGCGAGGACACGCAGAGCGGGTCGGTTGGCGCGGCGGTGGAGGTAGCGGACTGCGGTCACCAGTGAGTTCGGGACTGTTCCTCGTCCGGTCGCGGGGTCGGGGGAAGAGTTGTGTGTGCGGTCCTTCTCGTCTGCCCAGACCTTCCTGAGTACCTCGCAGTCGGCGCCCAGGGCCTGGCCGATGCGTTCGGTGAGTTCCAGGGTCGGGATCTTCTCGCCGGCGAGGATGCGGCTGAGGTAGCTGGCGGAGACGCGTACGCGCAGGCTCAGCGCGCGCAGCGGCATGCCGCTGCTTCGGTGGAGCTGGGAGAGAACGGGGGCCAGCTGGTTGGACACGCGGCGCGTGGTCCGCACGGTTGGGGGAGGGGGGCTTTCGGGTGCGGCGATGTCTTCGGCTGCGCGAAGGGTCTCCACGATCGCTTCTGCTTTCTCGGACTCGGTGACGAGCAACCGCTCGACCTTGTCGATATGAAAGGACTTGCGCAAGGTCTCCGGGCTGGCCTTCATCACATGGGCCAGGACGTCCCAGGGGATGTGGCGGGTGCGGGCGAGAAGAACGAGGCCGGCGACGAGGGCGTCGAGACGGCGCTGGATCTGGACGGCGGTCTCGACGTATTCGACGGCCGAGGCGAGCGGGCCGGGCTGAAGCAGCCGGACGAGGTGGCGGGCATCGGTGTTGAGGTTTTCGGCGAGGCCGAACAGGTGCGCGTGGAGGAGCTCGAGAGGAGGCTTGGGCGGCTTTTCCTCGGGGTTGGGGTTCTGCGTCAGTTCGACTTGCCGGTCCTTGTGCCGGTCGCGGTAAGCGGCTTGCCGGCAGGGGCGGCCGCAGTAAGCGGACGGGCGGCCCCGGCCCGGGGCGCGGGGCGGCAGGGGGTTATGGCAGTGGCTGCAATAGCGGTCGGGAACCGGGCTGGACACCGGGGAGATCCTCTCCTGCGGACAGAGCCGCAGCTGGACGTCCTCTGAACGAGGGATATTTCGTCACGCCGGGCCGGTGCAGTTCCACCTTTTCGTCTTGTGGCGCACTGGCCGGTAATGCGCCGGGGGCACGGTGACGCGCCCCCGGCGCACGAATCAGACGGTGAGGTGGCGCTGGGTGGCGAAGTTCCACACCAGACGGCTGATGACCATCAGACCGGTGAGGACCGCCGACGCGATCCACGACTGCCACGTGTCCCACGGGTTCCAGTTCGGGATCGCGATGACGACGATCGGAGTCGCCGGGATCGCGATAAACCCGGTGTGAACCAGTCGATCGTGACGTTGGGTATTTTCGTCACGCCTGCTAGTGTCACTAACGCGGAACCGGCCCCCACGTGCGGGTTTGGTCCTGCCGAGGGCAGGGATAAAGGGCATGACTGGCCTTCCTGTGCTTGAGGTGTTTTAGGCGGCGTGAGTCCCGAGTTACAGGGGTGCGATCCCTTCGTGACTCACGCCGTCGACCCTAGCCTCACGCAGCGTGCCAGCGCCAATCCATGAAGCGAACTTCATTTCGACCATTTCGCGGAGATTGCGCCTCGCAAATCGGTCTAATTCGAGCCACCTCAAGATCCATAACGGGTTGCGGCAAATTTTTCTCTCCTGATTTCCTCATCCTCGAGAGGAAAGCTTCCCTTCGTGGTACAAGCCGCCGCGAGCCCCTCCCGTGGGCCGGCGAACCTACCGACGGGCGACTGCCGGGGCGCGAGCACACAACCGGCTCGATCTCGCATCCGGCGACCCCGCACCTGACAGGCTGTTCAAGCCGGCGGCCTCGGCGAGGCCGTTCACTCAAGAGTCTTTCCGATCAAAAGTGATCACCTTCTCCTTCATCTCGAAGATTTCCAGTTTTCTTCGGTCTCGGCAGGAGAACGCGGGGTGCTCGACCGTCAAGAGGGCGAAGGCGCATCCCACGCGCCTCTGAAACCTCAGATGGAGAACGACTCGCATGATGCCGTCCTTGGACTGGGCCGGGCGCGCCTCGGCCATTGCGGCCGTCGCGCAGACAGCGACCGTCGTGGTGCAGGCGTGCTGGGACCGGCGACCGCACGGTGCCTTGACACAGCGTCCTGCCTTCGGCCACCCCGGACCCGTGTATGCCGACGACCCGGCGCACGGATCCGTCCGCGTCCAAGCCGGCACACTCCGGCCCTTCCCGACTGCGGCCTCGGTGACTGCGCACGCGGGCAAGGGCAGTGGCACGGACGGCCAGGCGGTGCTGGCGGCGAAGGAGCACGGCCGGTGGTAGTGGAAGACGAGGCATCAGGCGAGCCCTGCCCGGCCATCGACGCCGACCTGGTCAAACGGCTGCGGGAGTGCTACCCGACGTTCATGGAGGCGGAACCGCGGATCCTGCGCAGGAAAACCAACCGCCAGCTCTCCTACCAGGCATGCCAGGACGTTGCCCATGAGGCATACCTGAAGGTGACCAAGAGGGTCATGGACGGCCAGCTGGGCCCTGAGGTGCAGCTGGCGGGCTACCTGCGCAGGACATCGAGGAACTTGGCCATCGACGCACTGCGGGCACAGATGCGTCTCGACTTCGTGGACGAGACCGGGCTCACCGTGGCGATCCCCGGCCAGCGGCAGCCCACCGACGACTTCGATCCGCTGGAAGAACTGGTCGTCCCCACGATCGACGCCATGCCACTGAGCCGGCCCCGCAAAGTGGTGCAGCTGCAGAGCCAGGGCCTGACCGACACACAGATCTCCAGGATTCTCGGCATAGGCGCCGACCGAGTCCACCGGGACCGGTACCTGGCCCTGCTCGAGCTGCGAGGACGGCTCGGCGAATACATCCGGGACGGGCACCGCAAGAAGAAGACACGACGCGTGGAGAAGGAAAGGTGAGGGCTGTGAGCCGCTTCAACCAAGACGGCGGCCGCCCGGCGTCAGAAGCCGGAGCCGAGCTCTTGGCGCTCATGCACCAGCTCACCGGACCACCGGACTTCTGGGACCGCCCCGACGGGGACTTCGGGCCCCTGACCCACTCGTACAAACTGACCGCACAGGATCGGGAGCGGGCGAACTCGCACTACCGGCTCGGATCGAAGGCACTCGGCCGGGGCGAGCTGGCCGCCGCAGCGGGCTGGCTGGGCGCGGCAGCCTCGGCCGGACATCCCGGAGCAATGATCCGCCTCGCCCTGGTCGTGCTGCGCACCGGCACCGACCGGACGGACGACGCCTGGTTCCTCGTCGAAGAAGCCGCCCGGCACGGACACGGCGACGCCAAGCGCCTGCTCGCCGCCGCCCGCGACCGTCGGCCCGCCTCAGATGCATCCCCTCAGATCGAGGACACCTCCTTCTTCGAAGAACTACGCCAACTCCTCGGCATCCCTCTTCAACTCCTCCAGGCCAACCTGGAACCCATCGCTCCCACCTCTCACCCGCAGCCCGGCACCGCCTCGAAGATCTCCTCGGCCACCAGGCCGCAACACCAGGAAAGGCAGTCGGGGCGAGACGGACTCGTCCTCGTCCCCGCCCCCGTCCTGCCCACCCAGTGCGGACCCATCCCGCCTCCCCACCCAACGCGAGAGACGAAACGGCCCCGGCTTACCGCACTCGCCGGCGGGCTGGCCCTGCCTGTACCCGACCTGCACGCTGACGCCCCCACACGCCCGCTCATCGTCCACGGTTCAGCCGACCTCAGGGGCGAACCGTGGACAGCGAGCGCCTTGCGCCCGGCCATCCTCACCGATATGGCCCGCCACAGCACCACCCCCGCCTTAGTCCCCATGCGCTGGCAGACCACCCAACGGGCCCGCGACATGCTCCTGCTCATCCACGACACCGAGGGCATCGACACCCGTACGCTCGCCCGACGGATCCGGATGCCGATGAACGCCGTCGTCCGGCTCCTGGACTGGCTGCGCGACGAGCGGTTCATCGACACCAGTGCAGGTGCCCACTTCCCCGGCCCGCTGATGACCCTGGCCACACGGCCCGACCCCGACCGGACGCTCCTCCAGGACGCACTTGCCGCCCTGCGCGACGAACTCCGCGCGGCGGTCTACCTCAGTACCTACACCGACGGCGAGATCACCGTCCAGCAGTCCGCCTCCAGCACAAGCGCTCCCCCCGTCGAAGAAGTTGCCCCCTTCAGCGGCAGCGGGCACGCAAGCGCCAACGGTAAGAGCCTCCTGGCCCAGCTCGACTTCTCCTCACGCATGGACCACCTCACCCGCTATCCCTCGGTCCAGCTGACCGGCCGGACCATCACCAGCCGACGCGCGCTCATCGAAGAACTCGACGGCCCCGGGCCGCATTCAGCCCAGTTCGACCTTCTCGAGTACTCCGACAAGACCCTGTGCGTCGCCTTCTCCCTCGGTCTACCCGGCCGGGCGTCCAGCGTCGCCCTCTCCCTGCCCGCCCATCAGCATCTGCGCCTCATCGACACCGCCACCACCCTCAGCCGCCGCGCCACCGGGCTCCTCCTCGCTCACCTGCTCGCCGACGACATGCAGCAGGAAGAGAGCGCTTGGCCACAGACAGCTCCCGTACCCCGCCGCGCCTTGCCGTAGGAGAGGGCGCTCTTGCCTGAGCCCGGCTGTGACTCCGCCGGGCCCAGGCACTCTCGGAGATCAGGCTGCTTTTGCCTCGTTGATGGGGAGCAGCCGAGGCAGAAGGTGTTCAGGTCGCCGCAGGCCTTCAGCATCGCCGCGCACGCGCGCCGCGCCCTCGCCGAGCACCGGACGTCGGCGCACCCTTCTCCAGGGCCCCTCGTTGTCTCCCGGGAGGCGTAGGAGTAATGGTGAGGGATTCGAAGGCGCTGTCGGGGCTGATCCGGCGCCGGTACCGCGAAGGCACCAGCATCGCCGCAGTGGCAAAAGAGCTGGGAGTTTCGAAGACCACCGTCCAGCGTCACGTGCCCGTGCAGGAGCGGCGAAACGCGGCAGCCGCCGCCCTGCAGCGCCACCGGAGCCGGGCCAAGGAGCCGTACGAAAAGGTGCTAAGGGCTCAGGTCGTGCGCCTCTACCGCTCGGGGATGCCGCAGCAGCGGGTGGCAGCCACGTTGGGGATCTCGGTCGAGGCGGTGGTGGCCCGGCTCGAGCCGGGCCAGCGGCGCTCGAAGCAGGAAGCGGCCCGGCTATCTGTCGAGCAGCAGGGCGAACTCCTGCCGCAGGACGAGATCGTCGCCCGGTACGTGCAGGGTGCCACCATGACTGAGCTCGGGAAACTCTACGGGGTGCATCCCACCACGATCCGGCGCAGGATCCCCGACGATCTGATCCGCGGCCGTGCCCCGGGCCCCCGGCCGCGGTCTCGGCGGGTGCTCGTCTTTGAGGAGGTCCGCCGCCGGTATGCGGCGGGGGAGAGCGCCTACGTGCTCGCCCGCGAGTTCGGCGTCTCCGTCCACACCATCCGGGCGCGGATCCCGGCCGCCGACTGGCGCGGCCGCCCGGCCGGAGAAGCCTCCGTCTCGCCGTCTCGTTCCGCGCAGCCGAGGTCGGGAGGCGTGCGGATGATGCTGGCGCTCTCGGACGAGGAGATCCTGGCCCGCTACCGGGCCGGGCAGTCCGCGACCGCGATCGGCCGCGTGGTGGGTGTGGACTGCCGCACCATCCTGCGCCGCATCCCCAAGCACGAGCGACGCAGCCACCTCCAGGCCCAGCGGCTGAACCGCCCGGCCCCCGACGTCGGTGCGGAAACGATCCGCGCGCTGCGCGCCCGGGGATTGACCTGGGAGGCGATCGCGGCCGAGGTCGGACTGTCGGTGAAGACGGTCCGCGCTCGCGCGTGAACCCTGGGCTTGTCAACTCCGGCTTCGGCCGTATCGCGGTACGCCACCGCCGTTGGCCTACGGGGCGGGGTTGTAGTGGACGACGGTGGTTTCGCAGGCCTCGGCGTACACCTTCAGCGCCTCGACTTCGGTCTGGTCGACCGCGAGGTCCCAGCGCAGCTTTGTGGCGGTCCATTCACCGATGTAGCGGCAGTGGGCGTCGGGCAGGGGCGGCATCCAGGTGGCGGGGTCCTGGTCCGCCTTGGAGCGGTTGGTGCGCGCGGTGACCGCGACGAGGGAGGCGGCGGCGCCCTGGTCGTTGGCGTACGCTTCACGCCGCTTGGCGTCCCAGGCGCTGGCGCCGGAGTCCCAGGCTTCGGCGAGGGGGACCATGTGGTCGATGTCGAGCTTGCCCGCCTCGCCCGCCTCGACGTTGTCGTAGTAGGAGAGCCACTTTCCGCCGGTCAGCTTGCAGCCGGCCGCGACGGCCGGTTCCTGGACGGCTTCGGCGAGGAGGACCTCGTTGCGGGTGTTGCAGCCGTCGGCCGCGTCCAGGCCGGTGTTCCAGTGCCGGAAGGAATCGCGCGTGTAGCCGGTGCGGTCCTCCTCGGCGACGGGGAGCTTGTCAACGGCGTCCTCCAGCGGCAGCACCTCTGGAACAGGCACCACCGCAGTGGTCGCGCCCGCGGCAGGAGCGGGGAGGGCGAGTGGGGTCAGGGCGAGGCAGAACGCGGCAGCTCCGCGCAGCAGGTTGGTGGTCACGACCGTAGGCATAGCGGACCTGGGCGCGCGGACACGCCGGGGGCCGGGGCGGTCATCGGCTGCGCGTGCCGCTGGAGACTGTTGAAGAAACGCTCCGTCTCGCCGTTTCCAGGTTCACCCGCGAGGACGAGGCCGTACGAGGCTCCCCACCGGCCGGTCCGGTCAGCCAGTCAGTGGCCCGAGTACTCGTAGTGCAGGAGGCGAGCACGGGCAGCCTTCTCGGTCATGCCCAGCGCCTCGGTGACCTCGAGCATCGACTTCTCCTGCTCGCGAGCCAGAGCCCGGGCGCGTAGGGCACTAGAGCCAGACGAGGGCACGGCGTGCGGCGACGAACTCGTGCCACCGGTATCGGACGGTCTCCTCGTCCTCGATCCACCGTACGGTCGTCGACGGTGCGGGCCGTCCGGTCATGAAGGCGGCGATGTCGGCGTAGTACGCGTAGTCGCCGCCCTCGCGCTGCTCCAAGAGCTCGGCGACGGCTACGGAGCCGAAGGCGTCGCCGCGTACGGCGTGGTGGAAGGCGAGGGCGAGGTCGAGCAGCGCCTCCGGGGCCAGGAGTCCGGTGGTGCGGATCTCGACGCGCAGGACCTCGGCGCGGCCGGGGACGTCAGTATCGGTGCCAGCGTCGCGGATGAGGGCGGCGATCCGCGTGGTGAGGGTGGTGGCGCGCAGGTCGAGTCCGGTCAGGAGCTGTTCGGCGAGGTCGAGTTCGTCGTCGGCCAGGCATGGGTCGGTGAAGGCGAGGGCGAGGACACACTGGGCCTGACAGGTGGCGCGTTCGCCGGCGACGCCGTGCTGCTCGGCCTCAGTACGGGCCGCTTCGTACGCGGTGGCGGCGCGGTGCATGTCGCCGTGGGGCCACCAGATGTCGCCGTCGACGCGGTGGTGGCGCCCGGGCCAGCCCAGGGACAGGACGAGGGCATGGGCGGTGGGGAAGTCACCGGCGAGGCGGGCCAGGTGCGCCTCTCCCCGGCGGGCAGCCGGGGCCAGGCGGCCGCCGCCGTCGGCGACGTACTGCATGCCGCGGCGTGATTCGGCGGAGCGGCCGAGATCGCGCTGGGCCTTGGCGAGGTAGTAGACGGCCATCTCCTGCAGCTCGTCCGACAGGAGTCCGGCGGAGGTGAGGGCAGTGAGCCGGTCGGCGGTGACGGAGCGGTGTTCGTGCTGGCGGCGGGCCAGGGTGCTGAGCAGCTCGGCCAGCGCCTCGGCCGCCGACTCCACCCCGAAACCAGTGCCGTCGCCGTTGCCGTCGCGGGCGGGCGGGGCGACCGGCTCCCACACGGAGTCGGAGACGTAGGCCCAGGCGGCATCCGTGAGCCAGCCCAGCTCGAGGCGGAAGTCCCGGGCGAGAGCGAGGCCCTGGCGCAGGCAGCCGGTCAGGAGCAGTCGGTCGCGCTCGGGTCCGGCCGCCCACTGCTCGCCGAGCGCGGCGAGCGCGCGGACGGCGGCCGCTTCCCAGTCGGTGGGGGTCCATCGGTCGTCGGTGGCGTCGTCGGCGCCGCGCAGAGTGGAGCGGATCAGGCCGTGGAGGGAGTAGGGCCACAGGGCGAAGGGGGTCTCGTCGACGAAGGGCCGCTCAACCAGGCGGCGGGCGGCGACCTGGTGGGTGAGGCCCGCTGTCCGGGTGGCGAGGTGAACGCCTCCGCCGTCGACACGCCCCGGTCGTTGCTGCTGAACAGCGCCTGCAGATCCCGCCCCACGCCAACCCCCGAATGTGTTGATCAACAGGCCCAACCTACGTGTCGTGAGCGGGCCTTCACCGCCAGCATCCCCGATCGTGGGTGTGAACACAGCGCGCCTTCCCGCCCTTCACCCCCCGGGTCCGGGCGGCGCGGGCGACGGGCGGCGGGGGAGGGCGGGGAGAATGACGACTCCCATTACAAGATCAACTTTAGGGAGGGTGGTCACATGACCGACCCCGAGGCCTTCGGCTCTTCCGGCCTGGAGGGCGGTGAGGACCTGGCGGCCGTGGAAGACATCCAGGAGGTGGTGAACTGGTACACCGCCCAGCTCGTCGCGGAGCATCGCGCGCCGGTTCCGGATGAGGAACGGGTCGAGAAGCTGAAAGCCGGCCGTCAGGCCGCGCTCGCCGATCAACAGCAGCTCGCGACTGCGGACCCGGAGGAGACGGCCCGGATCGCCGAGGTCTACGCGGCGCGGCTGAGGGAGCTCAACGAGCCGTAGACCGGCCCTCCCAGCGGAACGGGCAGGGGCCAGGTTGAGGGGTGCGGCCGGTCGATCCAGGCCGGCTGCATCCCCGGCGGCATCAGTGGGCGGGCGAGCGCGACCATCTCCTGCAGTTCGTCGCGGTGCCGGGGCAGCGCCCGCCACAACCCGTGGTGGAGGCGGAGGAAGGCGGTGGCCTCCTGCTCGGTGTAGGGGCGCAGGCGTTCGGCGGCCAGCGCCCACGACGCCCGGCCGGTGCCGGCGCCGTGCTCGTGGCGCACCAGGGCGTGGCCGTCGCGGCGGATGACGGTGATGGACGCGATCTGCGGGTGGGTTTCGGCGAAGGTGACGACGTCGGTGAGCGCGTGGAAGCAGGTGCGGTGCCCGGAGCAGCTGGTGAACCGGCCGGTGGCGCCGCGCTGGAGGGCGCGGGCGTAGCGCAGGGCGGTGGCCTGCCGGCTGTCGGCCTCGCGGACGGCCAGGACGACGAGATCGACCGGGTAGCCGCCGGCCGCGTACGGCAGCGCGCTGTCGAACAGCTCCTGCACGCTGCCCGGGGCACCTTCGATCAGGACGTCGCCGCGCCGCTCGCGCACGTAATCCTCGGCGCGGGTGAACCAGGCCCGGTAGTCGGCGCGGATCGCCGCTCCGGCGCTTTGGGGATCGTCACGCAGCAGCTTGTAGTAGTCGGGGTGCTGGGCCTTGAGGTTGTCGCCGATCAGGTGGGTGGTGCCCGGCCGCATCGCGCGCCGCACCATCCGTGCGGCCAGGAGCTTGCCCGCGCCAGGCTGGCCCAGCACGTACACCGCACGCGGATCGGGCCGGGGGATGATGCCGTTCAGATAGGAGGGGGCGATCAGCTCGTCGAAGACCCAGGCGTGCTCGTCGGCGGACAGCCGGTGGTAGTCGACGCCGGGCGCGCGCCGGCGCGCCTGGGCGATGCGGCGGACCGGCTCGGCCGCACGCCGGGCATCGCGGTGCACGGCCAGACGCTCGTCCTCGGGCAGATCCCGCTGCACCCGCACCTCGGCACGGGTGAGTGCGTGGTGGAAGACAGTGGTCTCCGCAGCGTTCCAGGGCCGGCGCAGCTCGTAGGTGACGGCCCTGTCCGCGGCCGTCCGGCGCCGCCACACACCGCCGACGAGTTCGTTGTCGTACAGCACAGTGCCATCGCGGCGGACCACGGTGACCCGGTCCACCAGCCGCTCGGCCTCGACGACCGCCAGCGTCACCGGCAGACCCGCCGTGCAGGTGTCGAGGTTGTCCCAGTCCACGTACCGCGCGTCCCCGCCTACGGCCGCTCCGTCCAAGAGGCGGTCCAGGGTGCCGAGCTGGGCCCACGCCTCGGCGGTGGCGACCACGACGATCTCGATGCGGTGACCCGAGCGCCGGTAGGCCGCCGACGAGGCACGGAAATCGCCGGCGTCGGCGAGGGCGGACTCCACGACCGCGTCGAACCGGCGGGCCCGGACGTACTCCTCGACGCCGGCCTGCCAGCGGCTCGTGTCCGGCCGCACCCGTACGCCCGCGGTGCGGATGTCAGCGGCCAGGAGCGTGCCATAGGCGCGGTGGGCGGTCTTGTAGAGGTCGCGGCACACCCTGACGGCCCCGCCGCGGCGCGCCAGGGCCGCTTCCACCAGATCGGCCACACCGGTCTTCCCGGCTCCGGGGGGCCCGGCAACTACGACGACGACCGGCCGCTGCTGCGGCACCGCGTCCCGGGTCCACAGCGGCAGGAACTCGGCGAGGACCTGCTGATGCTCGGTCTCGTCGAGCTCCGCCACGGCGTGGTCGTTCACCAGTTCCTCCCCCTCACCTCTGATGGGTACGGGTACGTACCCGTACCCTGATCCTATGGGAAGGAGAACCATGTCCGACGCCAACATCCGAATCCCCGAGGAAGCCCGCGACCGGCTCGCCGCCGTCGCCGCCGCCGAAGGCCTGTCCCTGCGCGCCTACCTCGCCCGCCTCGCCGAGACCGTCCTGACCCCCGCCGAACGCGCCGAACGCGCCGAACAGGCCCGGGCCGCCCTGAACACCTGGAACGGCTACGCCCCCACCGCCGGCGAACAGGCCGCCCTGGACGACGAACTCGACCGCCGCCTCACCCAGGCACAGCGCCCGTGAACGACACCACCCACATCGTCCTGGACGAGACCGCAATGACCGCCGCCGGCACCGGCAACATCCTCGTCTCCCGCCTCATCCACCGCGCCCACGCCGAACCCGGCTGGCACCTCTACGCCCCCGCCTGCGCCCTCGTCGAAGCCGACCGCACCCGCCCCGGCACCGCCGAACACCTCGCCGCCCTGCCCGGCATCACCGTCCTCGACCTCGACCTCCCCGCCGCCCTCGCCATCGCCCCACACGCCACCTGGGCCCAGGCCCACACCTACCACACCGCCCAGCCCACCCCCGACCGACCCGACGGCGCGATCATCGCCACCACCAACCCCCAGCGCTGGGAAGGCGAACCCGTCCGCGTTCTGGACCTCGCCCCCTGACCGAACATCGGCCGTGACATCCGGAAAAGAGTGGAGGGCAGCAGCGTGTCTCACGGACTGGCGTTCCTGAAGGATCCAGCCAAGTCCAGGAGGCTGAAAAGCTGTCACCGGACTCAAAGTCGATCTTGCCGGTTCACCCGCGTGACGCCTTCGGTACCACTGGAATCGCACGCAAGTTAACCCATTCCCCTGGTAGCCGGTTTTCTACGCGCGGTGACAACCGGAGGGTCCGGAACCGGGCTGTTCCGCCGGAACAGCCTTGCGACTCCTGTGACGGGCGTGTTTGGATCCCGGGGATCTTCGGGGGGAGGCGGCGGGGGAACCCGCATGCCGGCTGTGCGGTGGAGGCTGCCTTCCTTTCCGGAACACATCCACGAGCGCAGTCATCTGCGGAGGGGGAAACCCGATGAAGTTACGCGGAATCCGATCCGGCACCACCATCGCGATATGTGCGGCGCTACTCGTCACGGCGGGCGGCACCAGCGCACAGGCGGTGGACGGGGAGCAGCCTCAGGGAGGCATCGAGGGCAACTGGACGGGCAGTGGCGTCACCGCTCCCGACCAGCAGATCGAGCTCTCGGAGTAGGCGAAGGAGAAGATCGCTCTCACCGACGCCTGGGTCCAGGCCCAGGAGGGCGAGATCAGCCAGGACGCCTTCGCCCAGAAGGAAAGCCAGTTCCTCCAGAAGTACAACCTGACCCGCACCGCGGCGCAGAAGCAGGCGACCGGCGCGAGCGCCACCGCCGCCACCGCCGCCAGCTCGCGGGTACTGCCCGTCACCCACTACGCCCAGGCCCGCAGCTACTACTGCGGGCCGGCGACCGGCGCGATGATGATCAAGATGATCGACGGGTTCATCAGCAGCCGCTACAACGGCAACGCTTTCAGCCAGGAGAACCTGGCCAACAGCGCCCACATGGACACCAACGCCCAGGGCTGGACGGACTGGTCGTCGAAGAAGTTCGTCTTCGGCCTGAACCGCTGGCGCGGCGAGAACTACTACGTCCAGATCCCCTCGCCCTCCCCGGACAACGCGGTGAAGACGATGATGCACAGCATCGGTGGCAACGCCAAACCGATCGCCGCCGACACCGTCGAGTTCGCCAAGGGCCGTCACTACAACAACCACCCCGACCACCTAACGATCGGCCACTGGATCGCGGCGTACGGCTACCACACTGACGGCCGGTACGGGAAGTGGGTCGACCCTTCCACCTCTGTCTGGCCGGGTATGTACAAGTCCTTCGAGTACAACACGCGTGACTTCACCGGCACCTTCCTCCAGTCGAACGGATACGCCTACTAACATGCGCGCCAGCCTGACGCTGCCCACCGCCCTCGCGCTTGCGCTCGTCGGGCTGACCGCCTGCACCAGCCAGGAGCCCGGAGCGACGCCGTCAACCAAGCCCACCAGCCCGACGGCGTCGCCCCCGGCTCCATCCGCGTCACCGACGCCGTCCGCGGCTCCGGGGAAGCCCGCGTCCTTCCGTGTGGTCCGCACCCTGGATTCCGCCTCGGCGCCGTCGGCAACGGATCAGCAACGCACCCGCCTGTACACCACCAAGAACACCACTAGCAACGGCAAGGAGTCCGGAGTCCTGGCACTCACCGCCAACGGCTCCACCATCACCTCCGTGTCCGCCAGAGCAACCGTCACGGACGGCGAAATCCACCTCGCGGAAGAACAGATAGGCGTCACGAACACTCGGGCATCCTTCACACCGTTCCCTCAGGCGTCCGGGAAAAAGTGCGCCCGCTCACCCCGCCAGACAGCAGCTGCGGCAGAGCGCGAGGGAACGGTGGTGTGGAGCGAAACCGCGAGCACCAACCTCTACAACCTCGACTGGTGCGTCTTCGCCTACAACCCGGCCTCAAAGTCCACCGTGCTCCTCGGCGACTCCGCAGCCGTCTCCAACCGCATCCCTCCGCCGGCCGGCGGCTACGCCGTCGCGGTAGGGAAGAAGCGAGCGTACTGGGAGACGGCCTACCCGCTGACCAATGCCGAGACCACACCGATCTCCTCCAAGGTCATGACCAATACCCTCGACGGCCGGGCCGGCCTGACCACAGCCGTCGACAAGGCCAAACTCCCGCGAGTCCTGGGCGACGACCTCTACTACGTCCGGTCCAACGACGTGGACACCGCCTTCGCCCCGGACCGCTTCGAGATCCGCAAGCGCGACGCCGCCGGCCGCGACACCCAGGTCGTCTCCGGCCCTCTGGTCCACAAGGACCAGATCCTGTCCACCTTCAGCGTCTCCGCCGGACACATCTCCTGGGTGATCTCCGGCCCCACCCAAAGCTCCCTGCTCCACATCCTCGACGTGAAGACCAACACCGCCGTCACGATCAAACTCGGCCACGTCGGCCCGCCCACTATGCATCTGCACTCGACCGACACCCTTGTCGTCTGGGGTAACGGGAGCGCCTCCGGCGATGCGGGCGAGTACGTCTACGACACCGTCACCGGCAAGCTCTGGAAGCTCGGCAACCAGGGCGGCTACAGCAAGATCATTGCCAAGGGCAAGTACATCGCCTGGGCCCGCATCGCAGGCTCCGGACCCGACGGCCGAGCCGTGTACGACGTCGCGGAGTGGAAGGGATAGGCAGCGGCTGTCCCAGCTACTGAACTTGATTGGGTGATGTCGGACCGTTCACTTGACGGCGGTCGGTCCGACATCACCCAATCAAGTTCAGTAGCACCATATTGATCCGAAACGGTTCGGGTTCTGGGTCGTTGGTGGTGTGTGAGCGATCTGGTGGGGGACGCGCGGCATCTGTCGCCGTCGGCGCAGGAGGCTCTTCGGCTGCGGGCGGTGGCCGCGCTGGTGGCGGGGCGGGACCGTGAGGACGTGGCGGCGGTTTTCGGGGTGTCGCTGAAAGCGGTCGATATCTGGTGGGAGAAGTGGCGGGCCGGCGGGCAGGATGCGCGGGTCATGCGGCCGCGGGGCAAGCCGGTCGGGGTGCACCAGGTGCTCGGGGAGGCCGAGCAGGCCGCCGTCCGGCAGGCCGTCCTCGACCACATTCCCTCCGATCTGGGACTTTCGGGTCAGCTGTGGACGCGGGGCCAGATAGGCGAGCTGATCTTCAAGCTGTACCGGGTCCGCTTCACCGAGCCCGGGGTGGGCAAGTACCTCAAACGGTGGGGGCTGTCCTTCCCGCGTCCGGACAAGCGGGCGGTCGAGCAGGACCCGGAAGCGGTCCGCCTCTGGCGCGAGGAGACCTGGAAGATCCTCCGCGACTGCCGGCTCAAGGGCGACGGCGTCCACCACGCCATGCGCGGCATCGCCCGCCTGCACACCTCAACCTTGCTGGATAGGACCACAGCCGAACTTCTGCAGATTTTTCACATGCGTCCGTCGGCGGGGCGCGGAGTGTGTCGCGGCCACTGCGCGCCCGTCTGTTCCACCACAGCGGCTCGGAAGGCTTCCAAAAGGATGCCTCCGGGGTACGTCCCAAACGCTCGGTACTTCCAGCGGTAGTAGCACGACCAGTAGCTCACCACGCGCCGCTCCGTGCGCGCGAAGAAGGCCGGATTCCGAGCGATGAACTCACCGTAGGCACGGCGCTGGGCCGAGCCCGGGACCGCGAGCCCGGGAAGACCCCGGCCGATCGCCTCGATGATCTCCAGCACGTACTCGCCGGCCAACTGCATTACAAACGGGACCACCCACGGCTCGCCCGACGCCACGATCCGCTCAAGGTGCCGCTGGCGAACCCGGCCATCGTGGTGCCGGGAGTACAGGCAGTGCAGAATCACCTGCTGTGTACTGGACAGTTGCCCATCCGAGCCGACACCCGGTTCCTCGTTGTAGATGCGCGACGGGATGGCGACGGTCTCGCCCCGCACCTCAACAACCTCGAAGGACATCATCGACGCGAGTCTGGCCTCCGGCATGACCGCTAGGACGCTGCGCACGTCGCCGGCAAGACGGGTCGGAAACGCTGCCGTCAGCGCATGGGCGACGCTCGACGGGTCCCGGGGCATCTGCACCACAGGAGGATACGCGGCGAACCTCTCGGTCACTCAACCGCCCGCCTCAACGTTGCGGGACAGCCCTTAGCCAGGGCAAGCACCTGACACTCCGATCTGTCACACCCCTCCGCCATGCTCTCCTACATGAACGAGAACGCCTTCTGGCAGCTCATCGAAGCGTGCAGCCCCTCTGTCCCCGACCCCGAGAGTGATGAGCTTGCCGCTGCCCTGATAGCCCGCCTGACGAACGGCCCTGTACAATGATGTGGTCGGCTTCGCCGAGCAGCTCTCCTGGGCCCTGTACAGGCTGGACCGCAGGGAATACGGCGATGGCCTGTCGAGTGATCAGTTCCTCTACACCCGGGCTGCGGTTGTCGCGGCTGGCCGTGAGGAATTCGAGCGCGTACTTCGAGACCCAGAGCGGTTCATGCCGTACGCCAGCGACCTCGTCTGGGCCGAAGCCCTGCTCTACGTACCCGACAACGCATACAAGCACCTCACCGGTGACGAATGGGACCGCAGCACCCGCTACAGCTACGAGACCTACTCCAACACAGCCGGGTGGATCGCCACATAGGCGCCCGCAATCGCTCCTGCCTTCACCATAAGAAACGACGTCTTACCCGCGGCCAGGTCTCCTTCTTCCACACCTCGACCGCGTCGTCGTCGTCCCGCTCGATGGCGCGCCGGGCCGGCTGCTGCCAGCTCCAGCCGTGGCGCTTCAGCAGCCGCCATGTGCCCTCGACTGTGTAGGAGACGTGGAAGAGCCGGCCGATCAACGTCTTGATCCGCGCCAGCGTCCACCTTTGGTCCGCCCAGCCGTGGACCAGCGGGCCACGCTCCAACTCCCGCTCCAGCCTGGCGATCTGCGTTTCGCTGAGCCGCGAACGCCCCGAAGAACCCTGCGACAGGACGCCGGCCTGGCCGTGCTCGTGCCAGGCCCGGCGCCACCGTTCCACCGACCGCTCGCTCACCCGCAGCGCAGCGGCGACCCCTCGGTTCTTCTCACCGGCCTCGAAGCGGACGACAGCCTGCAACCGGATCCGCTCCCGCGCGGCCCTCTCGGCGTCGGTCAGCCCACCACCCTGCGCGTATCTCACGACCCAGGACTTACCGGAGCAGCCAGACTGCTGTCAGGCGAACTGTCCCGACATCACTCAATCAAGTTCAGTAGCGTCGGTGGAGTCGGCGGCAGCCGGCGAGCCAGGCCACGGTGCGTTCGATGGTCCAGCGATGACGGCCCAGCCGCTGTGAAGATTCGACGCCCTTACGGGCGATGCGGTGGGTGATGCCACGCTCGCGTAACCATCGCCGCAGGTGGGAGTAGTCGTAGCCCTTGTCGCCGTGGAGCTTGCCCGGCTTGCGCCGCCGGGGCCCGCGGCGGGACCGGATCGGCGGTATGCCCTTCACCAGCGGGATCAGGGCCTGGCTGTCGTGCAGGTTCGCTGGCGAGATTCCGACAGAGATGGGCAGACCGGTCCGCTCAGTGAACCATTTTCATCCTGAATACGTGCAGGTCAGCAGGGTGTGAACGGCTTGGACTGCCGTGCCGATGCGGCGGGTGGAACAGCGGGCTCGCCGCAGTAGCCGCCACGTTTTGAGTTGCGCGAAGGCGCGTTCGCCGGGGCTCGGAGTCGGGCGTGGTCGCGGTTGAACTGCTGGTAGTGGGAGGGTTGTTCGCTGTGGTGGTAGTACGGGGTGCGGAAGGTGGCGCCGGCGCCCTGGTTGGCGCGGTCGGCGAGCACGAGGATCTGCCGGGTGAGGCAGGCTTGGACGATGCCGTGGGCGCGGGCCGCGGTGAGGTCGTGGGTGCGGCCCGGCGTCGCGCGGGAGAACCACAGCGGGGTGCCGTCCGGTCGTACGGCGACCTGGACGTTCACGGCTGTGCTCGCGGTGTTTTTGTGAGTAGTACGGCTCGTCCGCGGCGATGCGGTCAATAGGGACGAGCGTGCCGTCGACGATGACGAAGTCTCCTTCGCCCAGGCCAACGAGGGCCTCCTGCAGGCCGGGCGCCCAGGACGCCAGGATCTCGAGGGTCTCGTCCACGTACCGCCAGGCGGTTGCGGTGGAGATACCGAACCCCGCCGCGAGCTGGGGCAGCGTCTCGTTCTTGCGTAGGTGCACCAGTGCCGGCAGAGCCTGGTGGAAACAGCCCGGCTTGCGCCATCGTGTGCCGCGTTCACACCTTCGGGCATAGATCAGCCATGAGACGTGCTCGACCAGCTCATGCGGGACGTCGAGCGTGGCACGATACGGGACCAAGCGAGGCTCCTCGGGCGAAGCGTGGTGCGTAGAGAACACCACCGCAACGACCAGGAGCCTCGCCTCGTCACACCACCCTGCTGACCTGCGTCATCACCCCTGCAAGACAGGATGAAAACGGCTCAGTAAGGCCCGGGCTGAAAAGGTTCACCCATGTGACAGGTCAGTCACCCTGTGGTTTCCAGGTGACTGCCTGTCGGCCGGCCACTCGTCCGCACACGGCGGCTACCCCCAACCCTGCCAGGGCAACAGAGCCGAGGCCAACCGCCAGAAGTGGTGCCGACATCCAGCCTCCCTTGCCCAGATTGATCAGTAGTCCGCCCAGAGCAGCCGCTACCAGGACACCGATCGTTCCTACGGCGCTGAGCGGGAGGGCCAGGTTCCATAGGGCGATGCGGCGGTAGAAGACTTGATCAGTTCTGTATGTGGACAGAGGCCCGAGGGCTTTGGCCTGTTCGAGGAAGATGCCTGCCGCGCCCAGAGCGCCTGCGGCGGCGAGGGCGAGCAGTCCGAGGAGGGCGATGTCGAGCATCCAACGGATTTGGGCCGCCTGCGCTACGGAGGAAAGGACCCAGCCCTGTCCTGGGAGAGCTGTCATGGGACCGATGAGATGCGTGTGTGCCGCTTCCGAGATGCGATTGAGGCCAGTGACTCCGTTCTGGTTGACGGCAAGGAAGCCGTACATGACCTTGTCTCCGTCTTCCGGAGCCGAGCAATGGCAGACGGAAGTGACCGGAGCGCTGGTCAAGTCCTGGACACGGAAGATCTGGACGCCGGCCGGGCTGAGGCTGGTGTACACCTGCTCGGGCTTCTGGGGCGTCGAGGGGCATGTGCGCAGCTCACCGAGGTGCCGCAATGCGGTGCAGGTTCCGGTAAGTCTGATTTGCGGTTCGCCCTGTTGGGGCTGGCTCTCCGGTGAGTACCTCAGGACCCGGTTTGGCCCGACGGCTTTGACGAATGCAGGGGCGGTCGCAGGGATGTTGCGAGACCGTACTTGTACAAGTTCGGCCCCGGATGTCTGGTAACGCTCACGGGCGGCCTCTACTGGCCCCGCGAATTGTGTGGTGAGGACTTGGCCGAGAGTGACGATGCCCAGTCCGACGATCAGGGCCGCACTGAGCCGCGCCAATGTAGCCGGGCGGGCCTGGAGCCAGCGACCGGCAACGATGCGGACAGGGTCTCCGGACTTCCGGCCGCGCTCCGCGACCCGCCGTCCGATGATACGAGCGATTTGTCCTGCGGAATGCGGTAGGGCAGCCAGGGTGAACACCGCACCGATGACGAAGGCAATGCGCCCACTCGCACCACGTTCCTGCGAGCCCCAGGCTGTGACGAGGAATCCCAGAAGGAAGACCCAGACAGGCCAGCGCGTCCTGCCGTGACCCGTTCGTGCAGGACGGGCCCCCTTGCGTGTGGGCCGGCGGATGCTGGCCAGCACGGTGAGCAGTACCAGGGCCGCGAATACGGCGAGAGCGACCAGGGGCAACTGCGGTAGGGCGATCCGAAGGTCGGAGGACCACACTTGATAGCCCGTGAAGGGAAGCGTGGGCGAGAAAATCCAGGCGACTGAGCCAAGGATGATTCCTGCCACTGTCGCGCCTGCGGCGATCGGCATCCAGGCTTCACCTGTGACGACCAGCGCACGTGTGACCGTGGGCGCTCCCAGCGCATCCAGGAGAGCCAGGCGGCGGTCGCGTGTCTCCGCCCGGCTGCGGACAGCGACCATGATCAGTGCACCGCAGGGCAGTGCCGCCATGATCGCGATAAGAAGGTCCAGCTCGGCAAGCCCTCTGTCGAACTGGTGAGACGCCACGAAGAACATGCGCCGATCGGGGTTGCCGAATCCCTGGATGCGGGATGTGGGCTCGAAGACCTCGTCGAAGAAGTCTGGCTGGGCGGGGTTCACATAGGCGATGAGTTCAGAGGCGTCGGCCAGACCGTGCGGACCGATAGTTCCCGCGAGCTTGCCGTACCTGGTGCTTGTTTCCGGTTCCTCGTCGAGGAGTGCTTGTGAAAGGTACACCTCACCAGGCTTCGGCCAGGTGCTCAGCCCTGGGGGCGGGGTCACCGCGGTGCGAATGGGGCGGATGTAGATGACTGACACGGCCCTTTCGTTGACCGCGTCGGGTCGTTCCCACCATCGCGCGATCGTGGAGTCCGTGACTCCGTCGACCACAGGGATCGGGTTGCGTGCTGTCATGCGGGCATCACGTTCGCCGTACACGGCATGAGCGGCTACGAGTGCCCACATCGTGACGACGGCAAGGAATGCTGCGCACATAAGAGAGGCACGGTGGATACCCCCACCTGTGCCACGTCCACCGCACCGGCCCACGGCCAAGGCAAGCCCGATGCGTCCACCTCGTTTCCCCAACGCCAATGTTGGGGTGGAGCTTGATACAGGCGCAGGTGCTTTTGCCGACTGCGGTGAAGTCTTCGTCATCGGTCGACCACGCCGTTCTGGTGCAGTTGCCCGCCTCGCATGACCAACAGGCGGTCGGCACGTGCTGCGATCTCTGGGTTGTGGGTAACGACCACCAATGAACAGCCGCGTTGTACAGGGAGTGAAAAGAGGAGCTCAGCTACGGTGAGTGACGCTTCACCATCCAGAGCGCCGGTCGGTTCGTCAGCGAGAATCAGCCGAGGGTCACCGATCAGCGCGCGGGCTACGGCAATGCGCTGGCGCTCGCCACCGGAGACGATTCCCGTCTCTCCGGCAGCCACGTGGCCCACCCCCAAGTCGTCGAGCAGGGCTCTTGCCTTTGAGTACGTCTGGCCCGGCGGGGCGCCGGCCATGAGAGCTGGCAGCGCCACGTTCTCCAAGGGACTCAGTTCGGGAAGAAGTTCACCGAATTGGTAGACCATGCCAATGGTACGAAGCCGGACCCCCGCTCGTCGGCTCGCTGACATCCCGGTCAGTACGTGCCCGTCCACGGTGATGCTGCCATAGGTGGGTTCCACCAGGCCGGACAGGCAACTGAGAAGAGTGCTCTTCCCGCACCCGCTGGGACCGGTGATGGCGATGCTCTCACCGTGACCTACCGAGAGGTCCACCCCTTTGAGAATGGCACGTCCAGTGACTTCGTAGCGAAGGTCACGGACGTCCACGCCGGCAATGTTGGTCTTCTGCATACGGAGGCTCCGGCTCGTGTTCGGGACGCGAAGTCGAGAGAAGGGCGCGGCCTCAACGTTCGAGCCCGCGCCCCTCTTTCAACTTCTAGTAGCGGTACTCCCAGCTCGACCACAGGTCCGGAGCGAAGTCGCGGATCTGGTGGGCCTGGTGACGGTACACCTTGTTGGTGCTGGCGCCGCTGTCCTCGCAGTTGTCCTTGCCGCTGTGCTCCTGGACAGTGGCGTGGTTGCCGTTGTCACGGTAGTAGTTACTCTCGACTGCGTTGCCATCGGCGTCGCCGTCGCAGATCCTCACAGCCTGCCAGGAGCTGATGGCCGAAGAGCAGGACTGGGACGCACACACCTTGGCCTGAGCCACCGGGATGCTCATCAGCACCGCGGAGGTGGCAAAGAGGCCCGCTACGATACCCGCACGCCTTCGCATAAAAGTTCTCCTTAGATCGGGATGGACTGCGACAGGTCAGGGGGGCACGGCGTTGCGATCGCCGTGCCCCCTGGTACGTTCAAGCGTCCTACTCTACGCAGAGTTACTACTTGCGTACTGAGCGGGGAGCCTGAAGCAAGATCGCACGATCACTCCGGCCGGGCAAGCGATGTGCGTATCGGTAAGCAAGCATTCCGCATTGCTACTGGATGCAACATGCAAGTTCATCTCACGGCGATGCTGGCCAGCGTAAATTGTTGTCGGGCGTCGAGGTCTCTTGATGTTTGCAGGCGTGCCCTTGTGAAGGATGGACCTAGGCAAAAAGGGTGAATGGCCCAACGCCGCTAGATCGCAAGTTGGCCGGAAAGCGCTCACCCGTTCGATTTACATGGCGTAAAACACGTCTAGCGTGTGGCATGTCGAGCTGGCATATGCACTGAGCCTTTTCCATCTTCACTCTGAGCTGGTCAGATGCAGGGTGAGGACGGCCTGTACGAGGCTGGTGATGCGGGTGGTCGAGCAGCGGAGCTTGCGTAGAAGTCGCCAGGACTTGAGGGTGGCGACGGCCTGCTCGACGAGGGCCCGGATCTTCGCATGGGACCGGTTGACCGCCTGCTGGCCTGTGGAGAGGGTCTCCCACCGTCCCCAGTGCGGGATGCGGACCGTGCCACCGGCACCTCGGTATCCCTTGTCGGCCCAGCACGGGATGTCTGCCTCGGCGAGGGCGTCGATGATGCCGTGTTCGCGGGCTGCGCGGATGTCGTGGACGGCGCCGGGCAGGGCCGGTGAGGCCCATAGCAACCGGCCGAAGGGGTCGACGATGACCTGCACGTTCATCCCGTGCTTCTTGTGTTTGCCGGAGTAGAACGGCCGGTCCGCTGCGATGCGGTCGATGGGCAGGAGGGTGCCGTCCAGGATCAGGTACGCCTTCGTCGATGCGGTCCGCACCGTGTCAGTCAGGCCGGGGGTGAGAGCGGCCAGGAGTTCGACCGCTTCAGTGAGCCTCTTTCATCCTGTGCTGGAGGGTGAAAGAGGCTGGTCAGCAGGGGTGGTGACGAGGCAGGGCCCCTCGTCGTTGGCGTGGTGATCTCAC
>NZ_JBSHHY010000059.1:0-25689 GCF_053618675.1 Streptomyces sp. NPDC055632
GCGGTCCCCGCAGTGGCTGCGGGGACCGCCTCGTCATATCAGCTCGGGTCAGACGGGGGTCGGACCGCCGCCGAGCGGTCCGCCTCCGAACGGCCCGCCCGTCCGGTAGTGCACGGCGATCTCCTCGCGGTACTGCTGGTCGGCGAGGTGCTTGTCGGAGTGGAACTCCGGCGCGTTCTTGATCTGCTCCTTGGTCAGGCCGAGGTGCACCGTGTGCTCCTCCAGGTCGATCCGGGTGACCGTGCTCGCCGGGAGCAGCACCTCCTTGCCGAAGATCCACACTCCGGTGTCGACGACCAGGTAGGCGTCACCGACCTCGTCGGAGTGCTTGTCGACCTTGCCGATGTGTCCGTCGGTCGCCTCGACCCGCCAGCCGCTCAGGTCCGTGCCCACCAGGTGGCCGAACGCCTGCCCGTAGCTCCACACGTTCTCCGCCATGTCGCTCACTCCTTCGTCTCGGACGTTCCGTTCCGGCCTCAGGAGGACCGCCTGCCCCGCGGATCGGGACGCACACCCGTGTGACCGGGATCCGTGATCACTCGGGCGGGGAGAGCCGCGCGCGTACCCATCGGGGATCGGGGTTGACGTACGGCCGGCCCGCGACGAAGACGGTCGGCACCGTCTCGTCGCCGTCGTTGACGGCCCTCACCTCGGCCGCGCCGGCGGGGTCCCGCCAGATGTCGACCCAGTGCAGCCGGCGGGCGTCGCGGCCCAGTCGGGCGCGCAGGCGCAGGCAGTACCGGCAACCCGGCCGCCAGAAGACGATCGGCCGTCCGTCGACCGCGCTGAGGCGCCGCGCCTCCTCCGCGGGGACCGACCGGGGGAAGACCAGGGGCGAGTGCGCCACCGCCAGGAGCACGAACGCCAGCAGGACGGCCGCGGCCCGGCCGGGGCTCTCCCCGAGGACCGCGCCGGCGACGGCGGAACCGCAGAGCAGGAACAGCAGCGGGAGGGTCCAGGCGCGCGTCATGGTGACGCAGGCTATCGGGGAGCGTGCGACGGCTCGGCGGCGGTGTCCGCCGGCGGTGCGTCCCGGAGGTGCCGGACGGCTTCGGCGGCGGTGCAGGAGGAGGCGAAGGTGAAGGCGCGGGGGGACGGGCCGTGCGCGCGCAGGTCCGCCAGGCGCTCCAGGGCCTCGTCGACGGTCGGGAGGTGGCCGGCGGGGACCCACCAGAGCACCAGGTGGGCCTCGACGTGCCGTGCGAACCACTCGCGGCGCCGTCGCATCACCTCCAGGTGCCCGCTGCGGTAGGCGAAGTCCCACAGGGCCTCCTGGTTCTCCCACACCGAGAGGTTGACGATGACGTCCTCGCCCGCCGGGCGCAGGCCGGTGGCGTCGGCCGCGCCCTCCTCCACGAGTCGCCACACGAAGCCGGGGGCGCCGTCGGCGGCGGCGTTGACCGGGTCGAGCAGGTCGACGAAGGGCTCGACGCGCGGGTCGTCGAAGGGGTGGAGGAGCGTGGCGACGTTGAGCTGGGCGAGGTGGACGGCGTGCGGGGAGGCGGTCATGGCCTCATCTCAGCACGGCCCGCTTTTCTATGTCAATCATCATTGTTTTTAGAAGCTTCGACCACTACGCAGCACTCCCCCGGCCGGGCGTCCATGCGGGCGCGCAACGGGCCGTCCGTGCCGAGCAGCCCTTCGAGGAGAGCGAGGTTCATGCCGCAGACGAGCGGCGGGAAGCTCTCGGCGACGGCGTGGAAGGGGCAGTTGCGCATCCGGACGACGCGGGCGTCCGCTCCGGCCGCGCCCTCGGGGACTCCGGCGGCTCCGGCGTCACCGGCGGTTTCCAGATGCGGTTCGTAGCCGCGGGCGGCCAGTACCTCCACGGCCTCTTCGAGGGCTCCGCAGGGCGCCGCCGGGCCGCGCAGGGCCTCGCCCCGGCGGCGCGCGGCCGCGCGGAGTCCGGCGTCGAGACCGGCCTGCTCGGCGGCCTCGGCGAGGAGTTCGGCGGCGGTGCGGTAGTCGCGCGCGGGCAGCGACACCGACCGCTCGCCCCGCGCCCGGGTGTACACCTTGGCGGGGCGCCCCGCCCCCGGCCCCGAGCGGCCCGTCAGGCGGCGGCTGCCGCTCTCCAGGAGCCCGGCCTCGGTCAGCTTGTCCAGGTGGTGCGCGGCGAGCGTGCGCGCCACCCCGGCCGCCTCGGCGGCCTCGTTGCGGCCGACCTCGCGGCCCTGGGCCGCCACGTACTCATACAGGCGGCGGCGTACCGGATCCTGCAACGCCGCGATCGCTTCGATGTCTTCCACCCGCTCATTCTATGAACAACGCGGATGGGAGATAGAAAAGCGGACTCCGTCCCGGACGGATCCCTCCGTGGTCAGGGGCCCGGTACGACGAGACCGGTCTCGTAGGCCACGACGACCGCCTGTGCGCGACTGGCCAGGCCGAGCTTCCCCATGGCGCGGTTGAGGTGGGTCTTGACCGTGGCCTCGCTGATGTGGAGCTCCCCGGCCATCTGCCGGTTCGACATTCCCTTGCCGGTCAGCCGCAGCACCTCCCGCTCCCGGCCGGTCAGCGCGTCGAGTTCGGGCGCCCCGGCCCGGAGGGCCTCCTCCGCGGCGTGGGCGTCCCGGTGGGCGAAGGCCTCGACGAGGCGCTTGGTGACGCTGGGGGCGAAGAGGTGGTCGCCGCCGGCCACCGCGGCGACGGCCGTCAGGAGCCTTTCGGGTCCGGAGTCCTTGAGCAGGAAGCCGGAGGCTCCGACGCGCAGCGCTCCGTACACGTACTCGTCGAGGTCGAAGGTGGTGAGGATCAGGACGCGGGGCGCCGGGTCGGGCGCCTCGGCGAGGATGCGGGCGGTGGCGTCGATTCCGTCGCCGCCGGGCATCCGGATGTCCATGAGGACGACGTCGGGGCGGAGCCGCGCCGCGAGGGCCACGGCCTCTTCGCCGTCCACGGCCTCTCCGACCACCTCCGTGTGCGGGGCCGCCTTCAGCAGCCCGACCAGGCCCGCGCGGATGAGGAACTGGTCGTCGACGACGAGGACCCTGATCGCCTGGCTCATCCGGGGGTGGTCCTCCTGTCGTGACGGCGGGCTCAGCCCTCCCGGGCCGCCGGTGGGAGCCGGTCGTCCGGGTCGGGGCCACCGCGACGGCCGGTGACGGACGGTGTGCCGGCCCGCGCCGTGAGGGGCAGGGTCAGCCGCACGGCGAAACCGTCGCCGTCGTCGCGCGGGCCGATGTCGATCCGCCCGCCGTACAGCTTGGCCCGCTCCCGCATGCCGATCAAGCCGTGGCCGGTTCCCGTGGGCGTCCGGGCCGGAATCAACCGCCCTCCTCCATTGGTGACGTGCACCTCCAGGTGGTGCGGTCCGTAGCGGACGACGACCTCGGTCGTGGCGCCGGGCGCGTGCTTGAGGACGTTGGTGAGGGACTCCTGGACGACGCGGTAGGCGCAGAGGTCGGCACCGGAGCCGATCGGACGGGGCGCCCCCAGGACGGTCAGCGCGACGGGCGTGCCCCCGGCCCCGACCCGTGCCACGAGTTCGTCCAGGCGTGCCAGGCCGGGCATCGGGCGGTCCGGCGCGCGGGGGTCGGTGCCCTCGCGCAACAGCGTGAGCATGCGGCGGAGTTCGTCGAGCGCCTCGGTGCCCGTGTCGGCGATGGTGTCGAGGGCCGTGCGCGCGGTGGCGGGATCGCTGTCGAAGACGAACCGCGCGAGGCCCGACTGCACGGAGATCACCGCCAGGTGGTGGGCGACCACGTCGTGGAGCTCCCGGGCGATCCTGCCCCGCTCGTACGCGACCTCCCGCAGGGCCCGTTCCTCCTGCTCGGCGGCGAGCGCGCGGGTGAGTTCGGTGGCCCTGCGCGAGAGCGCGCCGAACCACCACAGCACCGCGGGGAAGACCACCGCCTGGCCGGCGGCGGCCGCCAGCGAGCCGTGGTCGCCGCCGTTCACCTCGTCGAGCAGGCCCGCGCCGAGCCAGGTCAGACCGGTGACCGCCGCACCGGGCACCGAGATCCGGGCCGGGCGCTCCGAGGCGAGGGTGTAGGTCGCCAGGAGCGTCGCCAGGGAGTTGACCACGGGCCAGTACCCCAGGGCCGCGTAGACCGCGAAGCCGCCCTGCGCGAGGACGAACACGGTGACGGGGAAGCGCGTCCGGACCACGGCGGGCAGGTTGACGACGACGACGAGCGCGTAGGCCACCGGGTCGAGGGCGGGCCAGCGCTGGGCGGCGGCGTCCTGTCCCAGGAGCAGGGCCAGACCCGTCATCGCGACGCCTATGAGCACGTTGGCGAGGGGGCTGCGGGGAGGACGGAGCTTCATCGCCGCAGCCTAGCCACCCGTGGTCACCCGGGCGTCAACCCAGCGGCATACCACGCTGGTTGCACGGCCCGGCGGTCGTACGGGCCGTGGGCCGCACGGCTCCCGGGCCGTCCGGGCCTTCCGGCGCCGCCGTCCGGTCACGGGGTGCGCCTACCGCGGACGTTGCAGGCGCCCGGCCCCTACCGCGTGGGGTGGAGGAGCGAATCGTTCCAGGACGGGACGACCGGGCGCCGGTGGGCGCCTAGGGTCGGATCACGGCGAGCGGCCGGGGGAACTCCCGCGCGCGTCGCGGGTGTTCAGGGGGACCGCGTCGGGCGGTACACGGGACGAGGAGGGTGAGAGGGAGATGGCGACGAGCGGGGGAAGCGGGGACGAGCCCACCAGCTACGGATTGCGGCCGCCGGTGCCGCCGCCCCGGACCGGGGCCGCCGCTCCGCGTCCGGCGGGGTCCGCGGGCACGGAAGGCTCCGCGGGCACGGGAGGCTCTGTGGGCACGGGAGGCTCCGTGGGCGCGGCGGGTTCCGAGAGCCCGGGAGAGCGGCACGAACGGCCGGCGGACGGTGGTCCGCCGCCCGGTGCGCCGTCGCCCTCGGAGACCGGGGCCGGCCGTCTCCTCGGCGGTCGCTACCGGCTGCTGGAGCGCCTGGGCGCGGGCGGCATGGGCACGGTGTGGCGGGCCCGGGACGAGGTCGTGGACCGTGACGTGGCCGTCAAGGAGCCCCTCGTCCCGGAGCACTTCTCCGCGTCCGAGCGCCGCACCGCCCACCAGCGCATGCGGCGCGAGGCGCGGGCCGCGGCCCGGATCGACCACCCGTCCGTGGTCACCCTCCACGACGTCGTGGTGGAGGACGACCGGCCGTGGATCGTGATGGAGCTCCTGCGGGGCAGGTCCCTGGCGGAGGTCCTCGACGAGGGCACCCTGGATCCCCGGGAGGCGGCACGGATCGGGCAGGCCGTCCTGGGCGCGCTCCAGGCGGCCCACGAGGCCGGCGTCCTGCACCGGGACGTCAAGCCCGGCAACGTGATGGTCTGCCGTCACGACCGGGTCGTCCTGACCGACTTCGGGATCGCCCAGGTCGAGGGCGAGCAGAAGCTCACCGAGACCGGGTCCTTCATCGGCTCCCCCGAGTACCTGGCCCCCGAGCGCGTCCTGGGGCGGCGGCCGGGCCCGGAGTCCGACCTGTGGTCCCTCGGGGTGACGCTCTACCAGGCGGTGGAGGGCGTCTCGCCCTTCCGCCGCCGGACCACCCCCTCCACCCTCCAGGCGATCCTCCTCGCGGAACTCCCCCCGCCCCAGCGTTCGCGGGAGATGACGGCGCTGATCACCGGTCTGCTGCGGAAGGAGCCAGAGAGCCGCCTCACCGTCCAGGCCGCGCGGCCCCTCCTGAACGCCCTCGCCGCTCCTCCGGTCCTGCCCGCGCCGGTGCGCACCCCCACCGTGGTGGCGAACGCTCCGTCGGACGGGCCGCCCGCCCCGCTGCCGGTACGGCTGATGCGTGGCCGTTACGGCGCCGGGGCCGCCGCGGCCGTCGCCCTCGCCCTGGTCGTCACCCTGGTGCTCCGGTTCGCGGGCGGCGACGGGTCGCCGGACGGCTGGAAGAGGTACGACGAGTACCGGATGCGCCTGTCCGCCGCGGCCCCGGCCGACTGGACGATCGCCGTGGAGGACCAGCTGAAGAACGACGACGGGGCCTACCGCGGCACCCGTTACACCGCGCCCAAGGGCGACGTGTGGCTGCTCGTGGACCGGAAGGAGGGGACCACCGAGACGCCCCGGGCGACCGCCGAGCGGTGGAAGCGCGAGCACGAGTCGGCCTCTCCGCCGGCCGGTGGTGCCGCCAGTGTCGCGACCGTCGAGTCCACCACCCACCAGGGCCGCGACGCGGCGGTCATCACCGAGGCCTACAGCCGGCAGGAGGAGGGTGTCCCCCGGCGGCTGGCCAAGACCCTCGTCGTGGTCACCTCCCGGCAGGAACGCGTGACCCTGGGGGTGGACGTGCCCGACGGGAAGAACGCGGCGAAGACCGCCGCCGACCTGCTGGGCAAGGCCCGGTCCGTCCTCGACATCCGGGATCCGTGACGGTCGTCGCCGCCCCGCGCGGTACGCCGCCGCGCGGCGGTCACAGGCTCGTCAGGAGGTCGTCGAGGGGGCTCGGCACCCGACCGGTGTCGAGGGCCTCCACCAGGAGGTGGCCGTAGCGGATCTTGCGGCCCTTCTTCGTGCCGAGGAAGCGCCGCAGCTGCTGCCGCCGGGGCCGGCCGTCCTGCGCGGGCTGGTTCAGGAAGGTCCGCCAGGCCCGCAGGTCGCCCTCGGTCCGGATGATCTCCTCGACCCCCTCCGGGCCGAGCGCGCGGACGAGTTCGTCCTCCAGGTCCGCCACGCAGACGAAGAAGCCGCCGGGCGGTGCTCCGGCCCTCCGCAGGCCCCGGTCGTAGAAGCTCCGCTCGCGCTCGTCGCACAGTCCCGTCAGACGCAGGCCCAGGCCGGGCGGTCCGAGGAGACCGGCGTAGCGGGCGATGTTCATCGCCCCGCCCATCGACACCACGCACACGCCGTCCGCGGCGAGGTCCCGGCCGCGCCGCGCCGCCAGCGTCTCGACGGCCGCGAGGTCGCTCGGCCCCTCCAGGAGCACCGCCGTCCGCACTCCCAGGGCCACGGCCAGTTCCCCCGCCGCGCCGCCGGGACCGCCGGCGGCCCAGCGGCCGACCTCGTCCCGGAACGCGTTCATGTCCGCCATGGGACGAGTCTGCACTTCCGCCGGCCGGTACGGCACCGAATATCCGGGCCCCTCGTGCGGCGGCCCGGCCCCTCGCACAGGGGCCGGGCCGCGCTCGTCGCCGTGGGGGTCACGCCTCCCTGGGGATCAGGCGGCAGCGGGCCGGGCCCGCCGCCTGGAGGGTGATCGCGGAGGTGAGGGGCACCTCGGTGTCGACGGCCTCGAACCCGTACCGCTGGAGGATCATCGCCAGGGCGATCACCGACTCCAGCATCGAGAAGTGCTGGCCGATGCAGGCGCGCGGGCCGCCGCCGAAGGGGAACCAGGCGTACCGGGGGCGGGCGGCCTCCGCCTCGGGCGTGAAGCGGTCGGGATCGAAGCGCTCCGCGTCCTCCCAGTAGTCCGGGTGGCGGTGGGTGACCCAGGGGGCGACGAGGACGTCCGCGCCCGCCGGAACGGCGACGCCCCCGATCTCGGTGGCGGCGACGGCGCGGCGGCCGATGACCGGGGCGGCGGGGAAGAGGCGCATGGCCTCCTTGAGGACCCGGGTGACGTAGGGCAGCGCGTCGAGGTCGGCGGCGCCGGGGGTGCGGCCGGCGAGGACCCGGTCGACCTCCTCCTGGGCCCGCTTCTGCGCCTCCGGGTGGAGGGCGAGCAGGTGGAGGGCGAAGCCGAGGGAGGTCGCGGTGGTCTCGTGCCCGGCGAGCAGGAAGACGAGGACCTGCTCGCGCAGTTCGGTGGCGTCGAAGCTGCCGTCCTCGGCGCTCTCGGCGCCGATGAGGAGGGTGAGGAGGTCGTCGCCCCCGTCCGACGCCCGGCCCGAGGCACGGCGGTCGGCGATGATGCGGTCGCAGACCTCGTACAGCGCCCGGTGGACGGCGGCGGCCCGGCGGTTGCCCGGGGTGGGCCAGGTGCGGGGGACGTTGAGGGGGGAGAAGCCGCGGCGCAGCACGTAGGCGCCGAGTTCGGGGAAGCTGCGCTCGACGATCCGCACGGCCGTGTCGACGTCCGTGCCGAAGAGGATGCGGGCGACGGCGCGCAGGGCGAGCCGGGCCATCTCCTGGAGGACGTCGACGGATGCGGCGCCGCCGTCCCGCCACTCCCCGGTGAGGGTGGCGACCTCGGCGGCGACGGCCGCGGCGTAGCCGTCGACCCGGCGGCGGGTGAAGAGGGGCTGGACGAGTCGGCGCTGGCGGAGGTAGTCCTCGTCCTGGCTGGTGAGGAGTCCGTTGCCGAAGGACTCGCGGACCTCCTGGTAGAAGGCGTTGTCCTTGCGGAAGTTGGCCGAATCCCCGGCGAGGACCTGCTGTGCGCCCTCGGCGGAGAAGACGCCGTAGACGGTGGCGCGGATGCCGGGCGGTCCCGCGGTGATCCGTACGACGTCCCCGTGCTCGCGCCGGGCGCGCAGGAAGGTCGCCAGGGAGTCGTTCTTGAGGTCGAACAGGGAGCCGAGCAGCGGGAGTCCCGCGAGCTCGGGCGCTTCGGTTCCGGCGGTGATGGTCATGGACGGTTCCCCCTCGATCGTCGCCTGCGGTGATTCTCCACCAGGAGGTGACTCACGGGTAGGGATGGTCGAACAGTGGTCCACATCTGGCCTGTTGGCGTGAAACGTTCGCTTGTCAGTGGTGTCTGGGAAGCTCGTGCCATGGACCGAACCGCACCGCCGGAGCACCCCGGGCGCTCCGAGCGCCCCGAGATGACCCTGCAACTGACCATCGACTGCGCGGACCCCCAGCGCCTCGTGCCCTTCTGGCTGGAGGCCCTGCGGTACGTCCCCGATCCGCCGCCCGCCGGTCACGCCACCTGGCGGGCGTACTGGGAGGCCATCGGCGTTCCCGAGGAGGAGCTGGGCGGGGACGCCGGGGAGCTCCCGGAGTCCATCGTGGACCCCGGGGGCACGGGCCCGCGGGTCTGGTTCCAGCGCGTCCCGGAGCCGAAGACGGTCAAGAACCGCGTCCACCTCGACCTCAAGGTCGGCGGCGGCCGCGAGGTCCCGCTCGCGCTGCGCCGCGAGCGGGTGGACGGCGAGGTGTCCCGCCTGACGGCGCTCGGCGCCACCGTCCTGTACGCGATGGACCGGCCGAACGGCATGGACTACTACGCGGTGGTCCTCCAGGATCCGGAGGGCAACGAGTTCTGCCTCGTCTGACCGGTCGGGGTCTCCGTAGGACCGGTCGGGGTCTCCGTAGGACCGGTAGGGGAATATCCGCCGGACGGACCGGGGAATCGCCGCCGGACCGACCGGGAATCTCCGTCGGTCCGGGCTTCCGGGAATCGCGGGCCGGGCATCCGGGGATCGGGGGAAGGCCGGTGATCGCGGGAAGGCCGGTGACCGTCGTGCGTCGTCTCGCGCGGAGGCGGGTGGCGGTGGCCGTTCCGTACCCTAGCGGCATGCGCATGCGCCCCACTCTGAGCTGGACCCCCGTCGAGGACCTGCCGCCGGGCACCGCGGACCCGGAGCCGGTGGTCGACGCGCTGGGCGCCGGCGGCGTGCTGGTGCTCAGCGGGGCGGGCCTCTCCACGGAGTCGGGGATCCCCGACTACCGGGGCGAGGGCGGGAGCCTGAGCCGGCACACCCCGATGACCTACCAGGACTTCACCGCGAGCGCCCGGGCCAGGCGCCGCTACTGGGCGCGCAGCCACCTCGGCCGGCGCACCTTCGCCCGCGCCCGCCCCAACGCCGGGCACCGGTCCGTGGCCGCCTTCGGGCGGCACGGCCTGCTCTCGGGCGTGATCACCCAGAACGTGGACGGTCTGCACCAGGCCGGCGGCAGCGAGGGCGTCGTGGAACTCCACGGAAGCCTGGACCGGGTCGTCTGCCTCTCCTGCGGCACGTTCAGCCCGCGCGGCGACCTCGCCCGACGGCTGGAGGAGGCCAACCCGGGCTTCGATCCGGTGGCGGCCGGGATCAATCCGGACGGTGACGCCGACCTCACCGACGAGCAGGTCGGGAACTTCCGCGTGGTGCCCTGCGCGATCTGCGGAGGCGTCCTCAAGCCGGACGTGGTGTTCTTCGGCGAAGCGGTTCCGCCGCGGCGGGTCGAGCACTGCCGCGAACTGGTCCGCGGGGCCGCCTCGCTCCTGGTCCTGGGCTCCTCCCTGACGGTGATGTCCGGGCTCCGGTTCGTCCGCCAGGCGGCCCTGGCCGGGAAGCCGGTGCTGATCGTCAACCGGGATCCGACCCGGGGCGACCGGCACGCGGCCGCCCGTGTCGCACTCCCCCTGGGGGCGGCCCTCACCACCGTGGCCGACCGCCTGGGCATTTCCGTCGACGACGGGACCGGGGGCTGAGGGCGGGTCCCGGGGCCGGGGGCGGTGCGCCGTCCCGCTCGCCGTCTCCGCCGACCGCCGGAAGCGCTGCGGATCAGTCCTTCCGGCGGGCGGCCCAGACCATGCGCTCGGTGCGTACGCAGAGGTCGTCGCGGCGCAGGACGCTGTGGGGTCCGTCGGTGTCGAGCAGCCGGTCGAGCGCGGCGAGGTCCTCGGGCGGGAGGACGTCGGCGACGCTGCGGCGGATGCGTCGCAGACCGCCCAGGGCGTACGCGCCGACCGTTTCGTCACCGGAGGCGTCGATGTCCACCGTGAGCGTGCGTTCGCCGTCGAGGACGAACCCGGCGCCGGTGAGCACCGGCCCCCAGTCGGCACCGCGGTGGGGCACGCGCTCGGCGTGGAAGCGGTCGCTCGCGGCGTGGCAGCGCTCCTCCAGACCGGGCCGGTCCTCCGGGGCGTCCTCGGGCAGGAAGCGAGGGAAGCCGGCCAGTTCGACCACGGCGAGCAGCCCGTCGGGGGCGAGCAGGCCGTGGACCTCACGCAGGGCGCGGTCGGGGTGGCTCAGGTGGTGCAGGGAGGCCGAGGCCCACACCAGGTCCGGGGTGCCGAGGTCGGGCCAGTCGGCCCGGTCGAGGTCGGCCTGCACGGTGCGGACGCGCCCTTCCACGCCCCGGGCGCACGCCTTCTCCCGCAGCCGCTGGAGGTGCCCGGCCGAGGAGTCGACGGCGGTGACGTGGGCTTCGGGGAAGCGGTCGAGGAGGGCGAAGGTGCCCGCTCCCGTGCCGCAGCCCAGGTCCACGATCTCGCGCGGGGGCGTACGGACGGGCAGCCAGGAGATGAGGGCGGCGATGTGCTCGGCGAGGACTTCCGCGTCCAGGTCGAGGATCTCGGCCTGGACGTTCTGGTCGTCCGCGTCGTGGGAGTGGAAGTGATCGTGGCGGTCGGAAGCGTGGGCATGGGGGTGTGCGTGGGTCATGTCTCCACGCTAGGACGCCCATGCGCCTGCGGCACGACTCCATCCCGTTTACGCAAGACAATCGCCCCGTCCACTGCCCGAGGCGCAAGAAGCGGCCGTCCCGTGCCGCCTCACCGGCCGGGCGGTGCCTGAGCGTCGCGGTCGCCGTCGTCGCGCTGGTGGCCCCGGCGGGCGTCGCGGTCGAAGATGCCCAGGATCTCGCACGGCCCCCCTTCCGCGCCGATCGCGTGCGGCATCATCGTGGGGAACTCCGCGGCCTGGTTGGTCTCGACGCGGAAGCGGCGGTGGCCCAGCATGAGGGTCGCGGTGCCGGACAGGACGACGAGCCATTCCCGTCCCGGGTGCGCGCGCATGCGGGACGGACTGTCCGGCGGAGGGTCGGTCATGCGCTGGCGCACGACGGTCATGCCCGGCTCGCCCTTGATCGGCCAGCGCATCTGCCCGCGCGTGCCGTCGATCATCGGGCTGATGACGACGTCGGCGGCGGCGGTCTCCACGAGCTGGTCGAGCGTGGTGTCCAGGGCGCGGGCGAGGACGACCAGCTGATCGAGGGCCAGGCGGCGCCGGCCGTTCTCGATGCGGCTGAGGGACGACTGACTGAGTCGGGCCCGGGTGGCCAGTTCCTCCAGGGACCAGCCCTGCGCCACCCGCAGGGCGCGGATCCGCTTGCGTACCAGACCGTCCAGATCCTCGTCATCCTGCTGCATGAGCAACATCGTATGCGCCTGACGCAAAGCCGGCATGTCACCTTCGGCGGCCGGCCGCCCGTGGCGACGGCCGCGAGGGCGCACGGCCGATACGGACGGCACGGCCCGCGCGTCCCGTCCCTTCGCGGACCGGGGGGCCGCATGGGGGTTCACCGGAAGCGTCACCCGAACGAGGGGTGTGGCCTTCCCGCCCCATTCCGCTGGAGCCGACCGGGTAAGTATGATCAAGCGATGTCTGATATGACCGAGACCACGCCCGGCTGGCTGTCCACGGACGAGCTGGAGATGGCCAGGGCCCACATGCCCATCCTGTACGTCGAGGCCGTGCCCGTACGCGTGGACGACAGCGGCGAAGTCACCAGCGTCGGACTGCTCCTGCGCATCGGCGCGGACGGAACGATCAGCCGCACCCTGGTGTCCGGCCGTGTCATGCACCACGAGCGGGTCCGCGACGCGCTGCTGCGTCACCTGGAGAAGGACCTCGGCCCCGTGGCCCTGCCCCGCGTCCCCGCCTCCCTCCAGCCCTTCACCGTCGCCGAGTACTTCCCCACGGCGGGCATCACCCCCTACCACGACCCCCGCCAGCACGCGGTGTCCCTCGCCTACATCGTGCCGGTGACCGGTGACTGCCGTCCCCGTCAGGACGCCCTCGACCTCGTCTGGTTCAGCCCGCAGGAGGCGGCCTCCCCCGCCGTGCAGGACGAGATGCCGGGCGGCCGGGGAGCGCTCCTGAAGCAGGCTCTCGCGCACGTCGGACACACCTACTGAGAGCACTCCGTACGGGAGCCGGCGACCGTGCCGGAGCGGCGTCCGGGCCAACCGGGGCGGGCGCGCTGCGTGGCGCCGTCCCGGTGCCGGTCCCGCGCGCTTACGGTGCCCGCATGACGACAGAACCGGAAGGGGACCAGGCCGAGTCGGCCGACGTCCGTGCGGCGCGCGCAGCCATCGAGGCCCATCTGAACCGTACGGGTACGGCCCAGGAGCAGGAGCCGCGCGCCGCCGGCTCCTCCGCTCCCCCGGAGCGGCCGGACGGGGACGCGCGGGACGGCGGTCTTCGCATCGACGACGCCACGGCGGAGCGCATCGCCCGCGAGGCCTGGGACGCGGTCCTCGCGGCCACGCCGCCCCCGCCCGACCCCGGCACCGACCGGGCTCCCGCGCGGAGCGCCCGGGAACCGGCGGAGGTCACCGAGCTCCGCAGGCGGGCGATCGCCGTCACCCGTGGCCTGCGGGAGCTCGGCCACCACCTCGACGAGACGCTCCTGCCCGGTCCCGACATGGCCGCCGGTTAGCTCGAACCCGGCACCGCGTGGCCCGGCACCGCATGGCCCGGCCCGGCGTGGCCCGGCCCCGTACGCGCCGGGCGATGAACTTCGGCCGGGCGATGAGTTCGGGCCGTCCCCCCGGTCCTCACTGTCGGAACACCGTGACCGACCGAGGAGGAGCCGTGGTGGACGACGTCTGGCCGATGGTGCACGCGGAGCGCGCCGCGCTCGTCGAGGACCTCGCGCGGATCGGCGAGGAGCAGTGGGACGCGCCGTCGCTCTGCGCCGGGTGGAGCGTGCACGACGTGGCCGCCCATCTGGTCGACACGGCCCGGACGACACGTCCGGGATTCGTGGTCGGTCTCGTCCGGGCGCGGTTCGACTTCGACCGCCAGAACGCCCGGGGAGTGGCCCGGGAGCGCGGCGCCACGCCCGGGGAGACGCTGGAGCGGTTGCGCCGGGTGGCGTCACGCAGGTCGACGCCGCCGGCGCCCCTCGACAGCCGGCTCGTCGAGGAGGTCGTCCACGGCGAGGACATCCGCCGGCCCCTGGGACTCGCCCGTGCCTATCCGCCCCGGGCCGTCGTGCGGTCGCTCCGGCTGCAGGCGCGGACCCCGGCGGCGTTCGGCGGGGCCAGGGAACTGCTGACCCGCGTCCGGCTCTCCGCGACCGACGCCGACGTGGACATGGGCACGGGGCCGGAGGTCACCGGGCCCGCGCTCTCCCTGCTCCTGGCCGTCTGCGGGCGGACGGCGGCCTTCGACGACCTGGACGGACCGGGCGTCGCCGTGCTGTCGGCGGCCCCCTGAATCCGTCGGTCGCAGAACCTTCACACGAGCCGTCGCGCGTCGGACGCGGATCCGGGCACCCGCACGGGGAGCGAGGAAACGCGGTTCGGCGAGGCCGACGCGTTCGACGAGGAGGAAAAGTGCCGTGGTTGCGATCGCCGTTCTCCTGCTGCCCCTGCTGGGACTGCTCCTGTTCCTCATGGACCGGGTCGAGGACCGGGTGATGACTCCGCCGAAGGCCTCGCGCCACGCCGGCCGTCGCCACCTCCGGCTGGTGACGGCCCCCGGCCGGCCGGCCGCGGAACGCCGCCCGGCGCGGCACCGGTCGGTCCGGGGCGGGTCCGCGCGCGGCGGCGGGGACGAGCCGGGCACGGACGCCGGGCGCGCCGACGCGGCCTGAACGACGTGGGCTTATGCCCGCCGAGCGGGGGCACCCGCAGGGGCATGGCCACATCTCACCATGCAGGAGACGGAGAACGCGGCGACGAGGCCGCGGAGCGGGAGACGCCGACGCCCGAGGAGGTCGGGCCGGGGCCCGAAGTGGAACGGCGCGCGCCGGACGCCCCGACCGAGCTGAAGGGCCGGTCCTGGCTCGGGGTCCTCAAGGGCTCGGTGCGGGAGTTCAAGGACGACGAGCTGACGGACCGCGCGGCGGCCCTCACGTACTACGGCATCCTGGCCCTCTTCCCCGCGATCCTGGTGCTCCTGTCGCTGCTCGGCATCAGCGGGAAGTCGACCACCGACCGGGTGATGGAGAACCTGCGGCAGCTCACCCCCGGGCCGGCCCGCGACATGCTGAACAACGCCGTGGAACAGCTCCAGGGCCAGGCCGGCACGGGCTCGGTCATGGCGGTCGTCGGCGTGGTGCTCGCCCTCTGGTCGGCGTCCGGCTACGTCGGGGCGTTCATCCGGGCGGCCAACCAGGTGTACGACATGCCGGAGGGCCGCCCGGTGTGGAAGCTCCTCCCCGTACGGGTCGGGATGACGGCCGTCCTGATGGTCCTCGCTGTGGTCAGCGCCCTGATCGTGGTGTTCACCGGCACCCTGGCGCGCCAGGCCGGGACCGCGCTCGGCATCGGCGACACCGCGCTGACGGTGTGGTCGATCGCCAAGTGGCCGGTCCTGGTCCTGCTGGTGTCGGCCATGATCGCGCTGCTGTACGGGGCCAGCCCCAACGCCAAGGTCAAGGGGTGGAAGTGGATCACCCCCGGCAGTTTCCTGGCCCTGCTGATCTGGATGCTCGCCTCCGCCGGGTTCGCGCTGTACGTCAGCCAGTTCGCCTCGTACAACAAGACGTACGGCACGATGGCCGGCGTCATCGTGTTCCTGGTCTGGCTGTGGATCAGCAACCTCGCCCTGCTCCTGGGGCTCGAGTTCGACGCGGAGACGGTGCGGCAGCGGGCCGTGCTCGGCGGGATGCCGCCGGAGCAGGAGCCGTACACCGAGCCGCGGGACACGCGCGCCTGGGACGAGGACGACCTGCGGCGGATCGAGGGGTTCGACCGGGGCGCCGGGGCACGGCGGTCCGGTGACGCGCCGGGGAAGCGGGCGTAGGGACGGGCCCCGATCCCGCTCCGATGGGCCACCCCGGGTGCACGAACCCTCCGGAACAGGTCGGATGCGACGCATGAGGACTGGAGAACGCGGGCTCGCGCCCGGCACCGTCGTCGTGGTCACGGGCGCGTCGAGCGGGATCGGGCGCGCCGTGGCGCGGGCGTTCGCCGCGCGCGGCGCGCGTCTGGTCGTCACCGCCCGCAGCGCGGACGCCCTGGACGAGGTGGTGCGGGAGTGCGCGGCCGCCCGTGCCGGGGCCGAGGCGGTGGCCGTTCCCGCCGACGTCACGGACGCGGCCGCGACGGCCCGGGTCGCCGAGGCGGCGCTCGACCGGTTCGGCCGTGTCGACGTCTGGGTGAACGCGGCCGGAGTCGGCGTCCTGGGCCGCCTCGACCAGGTTCCGCCGGACGACGTGCGGCGGCTGTGGGAGGTCAACGTGCTGGGCGTGTTCCACGGGCTGCGGGCGGCGCTCCCCGCGATGCGCCGCCGGGGCCGGGGCGTGATCATCGACCTCTCGTCGCTGCTCGGGGGCGCCGTCGAAGCGCCCTACCAGGGCCCCTACGCGGCCTCGAAGGCCGCCCTGATCACGCTCGACGAGGTGCTGCGCCAGGAACTGGCGCTCTCCGGGGACCACGGGATCTCCGTGTGCACCGTCCTCCCGACCGGCGTCGACACCCCGTTCTTCCAGCACGCGGCCAACCGCACGGGCCGTCGTATGCGGTCCCTGCCGGCCGTCGCCACCCCCGAGCGGGTGGCGAGGGCCGTCGTGGGCGCGGCGGTCCGCCCCCGGCGGCGCGTGGTCGTCGGACCGGGCGCACGGCTCCTGCCGGCCGCCCACGCCCTGGCGCCCGACCTGGTACGGCTCGTGATTCGGCGGCGTACCGAGAAGACGTACTTCGGCGCCCCGGGCACGGCCCCGGAGACCGCCGGCATCCTCCACGACCCGTCCGGGGACACCGCCGCGGTGTCCGGCGGCCGGCACGCGCGGCTCCGTACGGCGGGCCGCCGGGCCGTCACCCTGGCCGCCGGGGCCGGAGTGGTGGCCGGTGCCCTCCGCATCCGCTCCCGGCGCCCCCTCCGACTTCCCTCCCGTCTTCCCCTCTGAGGAGATCGCAGCCATGGCACAGTGGAACCGCCTCGTCGAAGCCCCGCCCGAGGACATCTGGTCCGTCCTGAGCGACGGCCGGCTGTACTCGCGGTTCGTGGTCGGCACCCACGACACGTGGGAGGAGGACGGGGAGTGGCCCGCCCCCGGGGCGGAGCTGGGATTCGTCCTGAAGCTCGGTCCGAAGTCGTACCGGGGCCGCACCATCTCCCGGATCTGCGAGCCGGGCCGCCGCCTCGAACTGGAGGCGAAGACCGACCTGGGCACCGCCCGCATCGCCTTCCGCCTGGAACCGTGGGGCGACGGCACCCTGGTCGTCGTCGACGAGCACCCCCTGCGGGGTCCCGCGGCACGTTGGCACAACACGGTCGTCGACGCGATGACCCGCTTGCGCCACCGCGGGATGCTGGCACGCCTGGAGGAGATCGCCATCGCCCGGGGACGGGGAGCCGACCGGGGGCAGGGAGTCGGGCCGTGACGACGCCCGACGCGGTGGTCGTCGGCGCCGGGCCCAACGGCCTGGTGGCGGCCAACCTCCTCGCCGACGCCGGATGGCACGTCGTGGTCCTGGAGGCCGGGGACGAGCCGGGCGGGGCCGTGCGCAGCGACCGGGGCGTCCACCCCGACTACGTCCACGACGTGTTCAGCGCCTTCTATCCGCTCGCCGCCGCGTCGCCGGTGATCCGGGACCTCGCGCTCGACCGGTACGGGCTGCGCTGGAGCCACGCCCCCGCCGTCCTGGCCCATCCGCTCGCCGACGGGCGCTGCGCGGTCCTCGGCCGTGACGTCCGGGAGACCGCCGCCTCGGCGGAAGGGTTCGCCGCCGGCGACGGCGCGGCCTGGGAGCGGCTGCACCGGCTCTGGCGCGGCGTCGCCGACGATCTGATCGGGTGCCTGTTCACCCCGTTCCCGCCGGTACGGGCGGGGGCCCGGCTCCTCGCCCGTACCGGTCCGGGCGACGCGCTGCGGCTGCTGCGCACCATGCTCCTGCCCGCCCGCCGCTTCGGCGAGGAGAACTTCGCGGGCGACGGCGGGAAGCTGCTGATCGCCGGGAACGCGCTCCACGCCGACCTGGGGCCCGAGTCGGCCCTCGGCGGCGGCTTCGGCTGGCTGATGAGCATGCTCGGACAGGACCACGGCTTCCCCGTGCCCGTCGGCGGAGCGGGCAGGCTCACCGACGCGCTCGTGGCGCGGCTGCTCGACCGGGGCGGCGAACTGCGCTGCGGGCATCCGGTGACGCGGATCGTGGTCCGGGGCGGCCGGGCGGTCGCCGTCCGCACCGGCGACGGCACCGAGGTCCCCGCGCGGCGGGCGGTCCTCGCCGACGTCCCGGCGCCCCAGCTGTACGAACGCCTGGTCGACGAGGAGCACCTCCCGCCGCGGCTCCGCGCCGACCTGCGCCGCTTCCAGTGGGACTTCTCCACGGTGAAGGTGGACTGGGCCCTCGACCGCCCGATCCCCTGGACCTCCGAGGGCGCGCGCCGCGCCGGGACCGTCCACGTCGCCGAGGGCGTCGACGCGCTCACCCGCTTCGCCGGGCAGCTCGCCATGCGGCAGGTGCCGGAGGTGCCGTTCACCGTGCTCGGTCAGATGACCACGGCGGACCCGAGCCGCTCCCCCGCCGGCACGGAGTCGGCGTGGGGCTACACGCACGTCCCGCAGCACATCCGGTCCGACGCCGGGGAGGACGGCATCGGCGGGCGCTGGGACGAGCGCGAGAAGGAGGCGATCGCGGACCGCGTCGAGGCGGGCATCGAGCGCCTGGCGCCCGGGTTCCGCGCCGCCGTCCGCGCCCGGCGGATCCTGGCACCGCCCGATCTGGAACGGCTCAATCCGTCCCTGGTGGGCGGGGCCATCAACCAGGGCACCACCAACATGCACCAGCAGTTGGTCTTCCGCCCCGTGCCGGGCACCGGACGGCCGCGCACCCCGATCCGGGGCCTCTACCTCGCCTCCGCGACGGCGCACCCGGGCGGCGGCGTCCACGGCGCCCCCGGCGCCAACGCGGCCCGCGCCGCCCTCAGGGGCCCGCACCTCCCCCGGCGCCGGTGAGGCCGCCGCGGCGGCGGTGCCCGTGGCGCTCGGAAAGCCGTACGGGGCGGTAGGTGACGGGCCGGCAGAGGGGTGGCACCGGACGGGACCGCCCCTCTCACGGGCCCGGGGAAAGGGCTCGTGGAAACGGCTCGTGGAAGAAGGCGAAAAAACTTCGGCCAGCGGTGTCGAGAACCCGTGCCCCGCTCCGTCCCGGGGGTGAACGCGACCACAATGGGCCGCACCCCCTCCGAGGAGAGACACCATGGCCAAGTACCTGCTGCTGAAGCACTACCGGGGCGCTCCGGCCGCCGTCAACGACGTGCCCATGGAGCGGTGGACGCCGGAGGAGATCTCGGCGCACATGCGGTACATGAACGACTTCGCGGACCGGCTGCGGGAGAGCGGCGAGTTCGTCGACGGTCAGGCGCTCGCCCCCGAGGGGGCGTGGGTCCGCTACGACGGCGAGGGCCGCCCGCCGGTAACCGACGGCCCCTTCGCCGAGACCAAGGACCTGATCGCCGGCTGGATGGTGATCGACGTCGACGGCTACGAGCGCGCCGTCGAGCTGGCGGGCGAGCTGTCGGCCGCGCCCGGGGCGGGCGGGAAGCCGATCCACGAGTGGCTCGAGGTGCGCCCCTTCCTGACCGCGCCGCCCACCGCCACGGAGTGGTGCCACTGATGGACGAAGCCCTGCTCAGGGGCCTCGTGCCGGGTGTCCTCGGGATCCTCGTCCGCCGCGGAGCCGACTTCGCGGCGGCCGAGGACGCCGTGCAGGACGCGCTGGTCGAGGCGGTCCGCGTCTGGCCGGCGGATCCGCCGAGGGAACCGAAGGGCTGGCTGGTCACCGTGGCCTGGCGCCGGTTCCTCGACGCGGCCCGGGCGGACACCGCCCGCCGCCGGCGCGAGGACCTCGTCGACGAGGAGCCGGCTCCCGGGCCCGTGCCCGCGGTGGACGACACGCTCCGGCTCTACTTCCTGTGCGCCCACCCGTCGCTGACGCCGTCGTCCGCGGTCGCGCTCACGCTGCGCGCCGTGGGCGGGCTGACCACCCGGCAGATCGCCGAGGCCTATCTGGTGCCCGAGGCGACCATGGCGCAGCGCATCAGCCGGGCCAAGCGGACGGTCTCCGGCGTGCGCCTCGACCGGCCCGGCGACGTGGCCACCGTGCTGCGCGTCCTCTATCTGGTCTTCAACGAGGGGTACTCGGGCGACGTCGACCTCGCCGCCGAGGCCGTCCGGCTCACCCGGCAGCTCGCGGCCGTGATCGACCACCCCGAGGTGGCGGGGCTGCTCGCCCTCATGCTGCTCCACCACGCCCGGCGCGCGGCCCGGACCGCGCCCGACGGCGCCCTGGTGCCGCTCGCCGAGCAGGACCGGAGCCGGTGGGACACGGAGGCGATCGCCGAGGGCGTCGCGATCCTGCAGGCGGCCCTCGCCCGCGACCGGCTGGGCGAGTTCCAGGCCCAGGCCGCCGTCGCGGCGCTGCACGCCGACGCGCCCACCGCCGAGGAGACGGACTGGGTGCAGATCGTCGAGTGGTACGACGAGCTCGCGCGTCTGACGGACAGCCCGGTCGTCCGGCTCAACCGCGCGGTGGCCGTCGGCGAGGCGGACGGGCCCCGGGCCGGTCTCGCGGCGCTCGCGGCACTGGACGGGTCGCTGCCCCGGTACACGGCGGTGGCGGCGTACCTCCACGAACGCGCCGGCGACACGGCGACGGCGGCGCGGCTGTACGCGGTGGCGGCCCGCGAGGCGCCCAACCTCGCGGAGCGGGACCATCTGACGCGCCGGGCCGCCCGGCTCAACACCGGCCGGGGCCGCTGAGGGCACCGGGAAACCACTGAGAAGCCGCTGACGGAGGCGTGTTCCAGGGCCCCGGGGCCGTCGCGGTCCGGTTTCCCCGGGCGCGGCCGGACCCGTGCATGAACCGGCCGGGGATGGGCAGCCGCCCCCCTGGCGGCCGGGGCCCTGGTGGCCGTGCGGGTCGCCGTCAGGCGAGCGGCCGGCGGAGCCGAACGAGACGGCGCCGGTGCTCGGAGGCGAGCGGCACGTCGTGTGGTTCGCGGAGGAGGACGATGAGCTTTCCCCTGCCCGACAGCGTCGATGCCCTCAAGGACATGATCGGCCGCGAGGTCACCTCCCTGCGCGCGGCGGTACGCCGGAACGCGGAACGCCCGCAGGGGGCGCAGACCGGCACCGACCGGGCCTCGCCGGTCCAGTCCCTCGCGGTGCTGCCGCCCTCGGCGGAGACGGGCGAGGTCTCGCCGTGCCTGTGCGGCAGCCACGAGCCGGGGGCCCGCGGGGCCTGTTCGATACTCACCGCGATCCCGGCCTCGGCCGTGCTGCTCGAACCGCTGTGGAACGAGTCGGGCGGCATCCCGGACTTCCGGATCGTGGCCGGCAACCGCATCCGGTCGGCGGACTGGCTGGAGGAGCCGGACCACCAGGTCGGACAGCGTTTCCTGGAGGCGCGGCCGGGCGCGGCGGACTCGGGCCTCCTTGCCGCCCTGACGGACGTGGTGGGCAGCGGCAAGCCCCTGAACGGGCAGGTGGTGGACTACACGGAGCAGCGGCTCGGCCGGATCCACCGGACCCCGCTGCTGTACACCGCCGCCCGGTGCGGCGAGCAGGTCCTCGTGACCTGGCGGCCCCTGCAGAGCCCGGCCGAGCTGATGACCATCGACGCGCAGTTCATCGCCTCGATGGGGTGGGGCAACTGGGACCTGCTCTCCGGGAAGGTGACCTGGTCGGAGGGGCTCAGCCGGATCCTCCACGCCGACGTGCGGATGCCGTGGTCGCTCGACCAGCTGTGCGACGCGCTGCTGCCGGACGACCTGACGGCGTTCGCCGAGTTCCTCACGTCGGTCCTCGCGGGCGAGGAGCCCGCCTGGACCCGGATCCGCTTCGTGGTGCTCGGCGAGGTCCGCACGCTCGACCTCCTGGGCCGGCCGGCCACCGGGACGGACGGCAGGGCGTGGGCCCTCAACCTGGTGGCCCGCGACCTCACGCCGCAGATCCGCAGCCGGCGGAGGCTGGCCGAGACGGAGCGGGAGACGGACCGGCTGCGGCGGCAGACGGAGGCGGAGCGGAGGATCGCGGACACGCTGCGCGAGGCGATCCTGCCGACGCATTCGGAGGCGCTCGCGGCGGTCGGCCTCACGGTGGCGGCCTCCTACCGGCCGGCCGAGCCGGACGCGGCGGTGGGCGGCGACTGGTACAAGTGCCGGCTGCTGCCGGACGGCCGGGTGCTCGTGGCCATCGGGGACGCGTCGGGGCACGGCTTGGAGGCCGTGGCGCGGATGGCGCAGCAGCGGCACGCCCTGGCGGGCCTGGCGCAGACGGGCGCGTCCGCCGGGGAGATCACGACCTGGCTGAACGAGCTGGTGTGCAGCGATCCGACGGGGCAGACGGCCACGGTGGTGGTCGGGCACCTCGACGAGGAGAAGGTCCTGCACTGGGCCGACGCCGGCCATCCCGCGCCGCTGCTGCTGCGCGACGGGCGCGCCGAGCCGCTGGAGGCCAAGCAGCGCGGTCCGCTCCTCGGCGCGCTGCCGGGGTACGCGTACGAGACCTCGTCGACGCCGCTGCGCCCGGGCGACGTGCTGGTCCTCTACACCGACGGCATGGTCGAGCACCGGGGCGAGGACGTGACCGTGGGGATCGCGCGGCTGGCGGACGCGGTGGCGGCCGCCTCCTCCCTGGAGCCGCGGCAGCTGATCGACGCGCTGCTCGCCGATCCCGAGCTCGCGGGCCACGAGGACGACGAGTGCGTCCTGGGGATCCGGGTGGACTGAGCGCGCGGCTGGCGGTACGGCCACCGCCGCCGCACGACGTGCGCGGCGACGGACCGGGGCGGGTGTGCGGGCGGGGCGGACGCTCCGGTGCGCCGGGATCGCGGGCGGGGCGGACGCTCCAGTGCGCCGGGGGCCCGGGCAGGACGGACGCTCCGGTGCGCCGGGATCGCGGGCAGGACGGCCGTGTCGGTCGGCCTGCGGCGTGGGCGGGGTGGACGGGCGTGCGGTCCGCTCCTCCGCGCGGGGGCGTGACGCTCCGCTCCCCTCGTCCGTTGAGCGGACCGGGGTTGGCGTGTGGCCGTCGCACCGCCGGGGAACGAGACGGTTTCCGCAGCGCGGTCACCCCGCTCCACCGCCCGCGCCACGGCACCCTTCCTCGCCGCCCCGCCGGGGCGCCGCACCGATCGGAGAGAGATGACGACGCCTTCCGCCCCCGACGAGTCTCCCGGCACGTCGATGACCGACGAGGAGTACGGGGCCCTGCGCGCGTCCGCCGCCCTGTGGGCCGGTACGTCCGTACTGATCACCGACGTGCGCGGGCGGGTCCTGGTCCAGCGCGTCGACTACCGACCCTCGTGCCTCCTGCCGGGCGGGGCCGTCGACAAGGGCGAGTCCCCCGCCCGCGCCGCCGCCCGGGAGCTGTGGGAGGAGCTCGGCGTCACGGCGGTCGTCGACCGGGGCCTCGCCGTCGACTGGGTCTCCGCCGAGAGCTTCGGCGCGCCCGGGGTGATGCGGTTCCCCGGCGAGATCCTGCACGTCTACGACGGGGGCGTCTGGGACGGGGAGCGGATCGCCGCGATCAGGCTGCCCGGACACGAGGTCGAGGCCGTGGAGTTCGTCGAGCCCGCCGATCTGCCCGGTCTGATGATCCCGGGCGACGCCCGCCGCGTCCTGTCCGCGCTGCGCGCCCGCGTCGAGGGGGCCGGCCCCGCGCTCCTGGAGAACGGCGTCCCGATCGCCCCCGGAGTCCTGGACCGGGTCGGCGCCCTGCGCACCGCCCGGGCCCCCCACCACCACCCCTTCGACCCCGCCCCGGTCCCGGACGGCCTTCCGGTCCACCGGTCGCAGGGCTGGCTGTTCGCCCCGGACGGGAGGGTCCTCGTCCTCCTCGACCCCGCCACCGGCGCGGCCCGCCTGCCCGGCGGCGCGCCCGGACCGGCGGACCACGGCGACCCCTGGGCCACCCTGGTCCGCGAGGCGGACGGGGCGGCCGCGGCCACGGCCACCCGCCCCCTGTACCTCGGACACCTCCTCGGCCCGGAAGGCCCGGACGGTCCGGAAGGCCCGGAGGTCCCGGACGGGCCGTACGCGCTCGTCCGCCACGCCGCCGCCCTCACCCGTCTCGGCCCGCCGCCCGCCGGTCCGGCCGCCGGCCGCGCCCCCGTCCGGGCGCTGGCCACCCCGGAGCAGGTGCTGGAGCTCTCCGACTGGGGTCCGCACGGGGCCGCGCAGCTCGCGGCCGTCCACCGGGCCCGCGATCTCCTCGGCATCCCCCGGGCCGACCGCCGGCCCCTCACCGAACTGACCGGTCCCGTCGCCTACTAGGACCCGTCGGACGCCCTGTCCGAAAGTGTGCGGGGGACGGCACTTCCGGTTCTGGTGCCGGCCGCCCGCCCCCGCCAAGATTGTTCACAGTTGAACAATCAAGAGCGGCGGGAGAAGAGACGTGACGGGTGCGGGGCAGGTCGTGACGGTCTTCGGGGCGTACGGGCACACCGGGCGGTTCGTGGTGGCGGAGCTCCTGGAGCGGGGGTTCGTCCCGGTCCTGGCCGGGCGCGACGAGAACAAGCTGCGGGCGTACACGGACTCCCGTCCGGGGCTCGACGCACGGACGGCCACGGTCGACGACCCGGCCTCGCTGGACCGCGCGCTGGCCGGCGCGAGCGCCGTGGTCAACTGCGCCGGCCCCTTCGCCTCGACCGCGGGGCCGGTGATCGAGGCGGCGCTCCGGGCCGGGATCCCGTACGTGGACGTGGCGGCGGAGATCGAGGCCAACCTCGACACGTTCGCGCGCTACGCGGAACGCGCCGCCGCGGCGGGCACCCTGGTGGTCCCCGCGATGGCGTTCTTCGGCGGCCTCGGCGACCTGCTGGTCACGGCGGCGATGGGCGACTGGACGGAGGCGGACGAGGTGCACGTCGCGTACGGGCTGAGCGGCTGGCACCCCACCGCCGGGACCCGCACGGCGGGCGCGGTCTCCCGGGAGCGCAGGGACGGGCGGCGCGTGGTGTTCGACGGCGGGAGGCTGGAGTACCGCGACGACGCCCCGCCGACCCTGGAGTGGGGCTTCCCCGAACCGCTGGGGACCCGGTCCGTGATCGGGGAGTTCACCATGGCCGACGTCGTCACCGTCCCCAGCCATGTGGACGTTCCCGAGGTGCGCACCTACATGACGGTCGAGGCGGCCCGGGAGCTGGCCTCCCCCGACACCCCGGCGCCGGCCGCGGTCGACGCGCACGGGCGGTCCGACCAGACGTTCCTCGTCGACGTCCTCGTGCGCTCCGGCGGGAAGGAGCGGCGGGCCGTGGCACGCGGCCGGGACATCTACGCCGTCAGCGCGCCGCTCGCCGTGGAGGCGCTGGACCGGGTCCTCACCGGCCGGACCGGGACGGTCGGCGTCGCCTCCGCCGGCGCGGCCTTCGACGCGCCCGGCTTCCTGCGCGCCCTGTCCCCGCACATCTCGTTCGAACCGTCCCGGTGATCCGCAGGCCCCCGCGCTCCGGGGAGGGCCGCCGCGGGGACACGGCGACGTGTTTTCCGAACCCGGGCGTTTCGAGGTGGTCTTTGCGGCCAGACGCGACATTGGAGGCATTCACGAACTGATTCGAGGAGGACGACCGGGATGGCCAAGGTGTCGCATCTGCCCGGGCGGGCGGAGCACCAGTGGAACTGGCAGATGGCGGCGGCGTGCCGCGGCGTGGGCACCGAGGTGTTCTTCCACCCCGAGGGCGAACGGGGGCAGGAGCGGACGGCGCGCGAGGAGGCCGCCAAGGCCGTCTGCGCGACGTGCCCCGTGCGCGCCCGCTGCCTGGAGCACGCGCTCAGCGTGGCGGAACCGTACGGGGTCTGGGGCGGGTTGACGGAGCAGGAACGCGAGGCGGCCCTCCGCCTCCGTACCGCGGCCGCCGCGGCGTAGGACACTTCCGGCACCCTTCTGGTGGGGTGGGGGCCGGACACGAGGGGCGGGCCCGAACTCGATGAGTTCGGGCC
>NZ_JBSHHY010000060.1:0-13373 GCF_053618675.1 Streptomyces sp. NPDC055632
GCGCGCGTCCGTTCCCGGGTCCGCCGCCCGGCCGGCCTGCGAGGACGGCACCCGGGTCCGCCGGGGGAGCGGTCGGAATCGGCGGACGGGGGAGCGGTTCGGGTGTCGCAGCGGGGGCCGCGGGGTGCGGTCGGGCTGATGGAGCACCACCAGGTCGCGGTCTGTCCGGCGGCGATGGCCGCCGGCGCCCTGCTGGGGCGGGCGGCGCCCGGTCTCGGGCCGGGCCTCGCGCACGCGATCGACCCGGTCCTCGGGGCGCTGCTGTTCGTCACCTTCCTCCAGGTCCCGGCCGCCGACCCGGTGCGCTCGCTGCGCGACGGCGGGGTCCTGTCCGCCGGCGCCGGCCCTGCCCGACTCCCTGGCCGTCGCGGCGGCCGTCGTGGTCACCCAGACCCTCGTCGAGGTCCCCGGCATGGTGGCCCACGTCCGCCTCGTGCCCCGCCCGGCCCCGGACCCGGCCTGACCCACCGGTCGGGCGGCGTCCGCCGCCCGACCGACCGGGCCGGTCCTACCGGTCCCCGTCGTCCGGGTCCACCGGCAGGCCCACTTCCTCGCGGTCCTCTTCGAGGCGCTCGTCGAGCTCCTTCTCGTCGGGGCGCCGGGGCAGGCCGCGTCCGTGACCGGTGTCGGGGTCGCCCTCGACTTCCTTGTTCGACTTGTGGTGGGGTGCCATCGGTCTCTCCTTGCCCTGCGACTGCGGGACCGCGCGACCGGCCGTCCGTCCGTCGTACGGGTCCGGGCTCCGGCGGCGCGAGGGGTCCCTCACACTCAAACCCGGCGCCCACGGCTCCGCAAACGGAGCGGCCCGGCGTCCCGGCCGGTCAGGACCGGGGCCGCGCCGGCGGGTCCAGGGCCTTGCCGATCGTCTGGTCCGGATCGAGCACGAGCCCAAGGCGCAGGGTGGACTGCGAGAGGACGCCCCACAGGGCGTCGCTCAGGAAATGGGTCAGGTCGTCGAGCGAGCTCCTCGACTCGGGGCGGGCGGCCCACTGGTTGACCACCCCGTCCACCAGGCCGACCATGCCGAACGCCAGGTTGAAGGTGAAGCCCGCGGGCGCCTTCCCGCCGTCGACCAGCTGCTCGGCGTACGCGTCGAGCAGCCGCGCCAGGTGGAGGGCGATGGCCGTGCGGGTGCCCGCGACCACCCGGGAGCCGGTGGCGTCCTGCTCGGGCGAGCCGGCCCCGAGGAACCGGTAGAGCCGGGGGTGCTCCGCGACCCAGCCGACGTAGGTGGCGGCGGCGAGCTCGACGGCCTCCCGGACGGTGCCCTTCGGGTCGAGGGCCGGGTACAGCGCGGCCAGCAGGTCGTCGGCGATGCGCGCGCGGATCCGCTCGTCCAGGTCCTCGCGGCTGCGGAAGATCCGGTAGACCACGGAACGGGGCATCCCGGCCTCGGCGCCGATCGCCGCCACGCTGACCGAGGGGCCCTCCCGGCCGATGACGGCGAGGGCCGCGGCGAGGACCTGGTCGCGGCGCTCGGCCCGGTGGCCGGACCAGCGCGTGTCCCGTCCGTCGGGGCGTCCGTCACTGCGTTCTCGTCTGTCCTCCGCCACGGCGTGGATCGTACCCGGCCCGATCAAGAGGGCGCGCACGATCGGTTCCCGGGGGTGGCGCATCGTGTGTTACCGCCGGTACCTTGGACGCGGTGACACAGGTAAATTCCCGCACCGGGCGGCGGCGTCCGAAGCCCGGAGCACCGGTGCGGAAGCACGCGGGACGGCGACAGAGGGGTATCGAGATGGAGCACCAGCACGTCGATGTGCTGATCATCGGAGCGGGGCTGTCCGGCATCAGTGCCGCCTGCCACCTGGCCGACGGGAACCCCGGCACCACGTACGCCGTCATCGAGCGGCGCGCGCGGGTCGGCGGCACCTGGGACCTGTTCCGCTACCCGGGCATCCGCTCGGACTCGGACATGTACACCTTCGGCTACGGCTTCCGCGCCTGGCACGGCACCAGGATCCTCGCCGAGGGCGCGGACATCCGGCGCTACGTCCAGGAGACCGCCGAGGAGCGCGGCGTCACCGAGCACATCCGCTTCGGCCGCAAGGCCGTCCGCGCGGACTGGTCGAGCGACGAGGGGCGGTGGACCGCCGAGATCCTGGACGAGGCCACCGGCGCGACCGAGCTCTGGAAGGCCCGCTTCCTCGTGGGCGCCACCGGCTACTACGACTACGACGCCGGCCACCGGCCGGAGTTCCCCGGCGAGGAGCGCTTCGGCGGCACCCTCGTGCACCCGCAGCACTGGCCCGAGGACCTCGACCACACCGGCAAGCGCGTGGTCGTCATCGGCAGCGGCGCCACCGCCATCACCCTGGTCCCCTCGATGGCCGACACCGCCGCGCACGTCACCATGCTCCAGCGCTCGCCCACGTACATCCTGGCGCTGCCCGCCGACGACCCCGTCTCCACCGTCCTGCGCAAGCTCCACGTCCCCGCCGGACTCGTCCACCGCGTGGGCCGCGCCCGCAACATCGCGCTCCAGCGCGGCCTCTACGCCCTGTGCCGCAAGGCGCCGCGGCTCATGCGCAGGGTGCTGCTCGGAGCCGTACGGGCACGGCTCGGCAAGAGCGTCGACATGCGCCACTTCACCCCGTCGTACAAGCCCTGGGACCAGCGGCTGTGCGTGGTGCCCGGCGGCGACCTCTTCAAGACCCTCAAGAGCGGCAGGGCCTCCGTGGTCACCGACCACATCGAGACGTTCACCGAGAACGGGATCAGGGTGAAGTCCGGCGAGGAGATCCCCGCCGACATCGTCATCACCGCCACCGGCCTGCGGATGCAGCTCGCCGGCGGCATGGAGATCGCGGTCGACGGCAAGCCGCTCGTCACCCGCGACCGCCTCCTCCACAAGGGCGTGATGCTCGACGGCGTCCCCAACCTGGCGATGATCATCGGCTACACCAACGCCTCCTGGACCCTCAAGGCCGACCTCGCCTGCGCGTACATCAGCCGGCTGATCGCCCACATGGACCGGCACGGCCTCACCACCGCCACCCCCGTCGCCGCCGCGTCCGACCGCTCCGACGTCTCCGTCATGGGCGAGTCGCTGACCTCCGGCTACATCGCGCGCGGCGACGCGATCATGCCCCGCCAGGGCACCCGGGACCCCTGGCGGATCTGGAACGACTACTACCGCGACCGGCGGGCCCTGCGGGACTCCCCCGTCGAGGACCCCGCCCTCCGCTTCGGGCGGACCACCCCCGGGACACGGCCCGCCACCGACCGGCAGGACCACGCCCCGGCGGTCTGACGCCGAGCCCACCATCCCTCCGGAGACCGCACGCGAGAGATCGAGGACGACGATGACCATCAGCCAGGAGAGCTACTACGAAAGGCTCCAGACCCTCTCCGAGGCGTCGGTGCACATCCACTTCGACGCCTTCACCGACATCGACTGGGACAACCCCGAGTTCGCCATCGACCCGAAGGACCCCCGCTGGGTGCTCCCCGCGGCCGACCCGCTGGGCGGCCACCCGTGGTACCAGGCGCAGCCGCTGGAGGTCCGGACGAAGATCGGCCTGTGGCGGTACGCCAACATCGTCAAGGTCGGCATGCAGTTCGAGAACGTCCTCATCCGCGGGGTGATGGACTACCTCTTCTCGCTGCCGAACCAGAACCCGGAGTTCCGCTACCTCACCCACGAGGCCACGGAGGAGTGCCACCACACCCAGATGTTCCAGGAGTTCGTCAACCGCGCGGGCGCCGACGTGCCCGGCGGCCGGCGCTCCTTCCGGGTGGTCAGCCGCTTCCTGCCGCTGGCCGGCTCCCTCGTCCCCGAGTCGTTCTTCACCGGCGTCCTCGCCGGCGAGGAGCCCATCGACCACCTCCAGAAGGCGATCCTGCGCGGCGGCGAGGACATCCACCCGCTGATGCGGAGGCTCATGCAGATCCACGTCGCCGAGGAGGCCCGGCACATCTCCTTCGCCCACGAGTTCCTCCGCGTCAAGGTCCCCGGCTACGGCAAGTTCCGCAGGGGCGCCCTCTCGGTGGCCTTCCCGGTCATCATGCGCGTCCTCGGCGACGTCATCGTGGTCCCCGACCGGAAGACCGCCGAGAAGATCGGCGTCCCCCACTGGGTCATCAAGGACATCTTCTGGAAGTCGCCCGACGGCGAGAAGATGCTCCGCGACCTCTTCTCCGACGTGCGGATGCTCGCCGAGGACATCGGCCTGATGAACCGCGCCTCCCGAAAGGTGTGGCGGGCCCTGCGCATCGACGGCCGCCCGTCCCGCTTCCGGGGCGAACCCGCCCCGCACGCCGCCTGACTCACCGGCTCCTCGTCCGGCAGGCGTACGCCGCCCGAGCAGCACACCCGCCCGCCCGCCGGGCGGGACCGCCGACCGGGAACCGTCCCGGCGGCCCCCGTGAACGTGAACGGAGAACCGCTCCCCATGCCCTACGTCGTCACCCGGTCGTGCTGCGCCGACGCGTCGTGTGTGCTGGCCTGCCCGGTCAACTGCATCCACCCCGCCCCCGGCGAACCGGGCTTCGGACAGACCGACATGCTGTACGTCGACCCCCGCACCTGCGTCGACTGCGGGGCGTGCACGACGGCCTGCCCGGTGGACGCCCTCAAACCGCACACCAAGCTCACCGAGGGCGAGCTGCCGTTCCTCGAGATCAACCGCGCCTACTACGACACCTCCCCGCACGCCGACCGCACGCCCATGGCCCTCGTGCCCCCGCAGCGCCGCGCGGAGACGACCGGGCTGCGGGTGGCCGTGGTCGGCGCCGGACCGGCCGGACTGTTCGCCGCCGACGAACTGCTCCGCCACCCCGGCGTGAGCGTCACCGTGTACGACCGGCTGCCCACCCCGTACGGACTCGCGCGGGCGGGAGTGGCGCCCGACCACCAGGACACCAAGCGGGTCACCGAGCTCTTCCGGGCCATCGAGGGCCAGCCGGGCTTCTCGTACCGCCTCAACACCCGGATCGGCCGCGACCTGCACCACGAGGACCTGGTCCGCGACCACCACGCCGTGGTGTACGCCGTGGGCGCGGCCACCGACCGGCGCCTCGGCGTCGAGGGCGAGGACCTGCCCGGCAGCGCCTCCGCCACCGACTTCGTCGCCTGGTACAACGGCCACCCCGACCACGACGGCGCCTTCCACCCGCTGGACGCCGAACGGGCCGTCGTCGTCGGCAACGGCAACGTGGCCCTGGACGTGGCCCGGATCCTGACCGCCGACCCCGACGCCCTCGCCCGCACCGACGTCTCCGACCGCGCCCTGGCCGCGCTGCGCGCGAGCCGGGTCCGCGAGGTCGTCGTCCTCGGGCGGCGCGGACCGGCCGAGGCCGCCTTCACCCTGCCCGAACTGGTCGCGCTCGCCGCCCTCGACGGCGTCGACGTCCTCGTGGAGGGATGGCCCGAGGACCTGCCGGCGGACGCCACGCCGAAGACGGCGGTCCTCGCCGAACTCGCCGCCCACACCCCCGTTCCGGGCCGCCGCCGGATCGTCCTGCGCTTCCTGACCGGCCCGGCGCGGATCGAGGGCGACGACCGGGTGACCGGCCTGACCGTCGTACGGACCGAGCTGCGCCGCGCCGACGACGGCACCGTACGGGCCGCCCCCACCACCGACACCGAGACCGTCGGGACCTCCCTGGTCCTGCGCGCCGTCGGCTACCGCGCCGAACCGGTCCCGGGCCTGCCGTTCGACGCGGAGACCGGCACGGTGCCGCACGAGCGGGGCCGGGTCGAGCCGGGCGTCTACGTCACCGGCTGGATCAAGCGCGGCCCCACCGGCTTCATCGGCACCAACAAGTCCTGCGCCCAGGAGACCGTCACCACGCTCCTCGACGACCTCGAAGCCGGCCGCCTGACCGCCCCCGCCGGCCCGTCGGCCGCCACGGCCCGCCCCGACGCCGTCGACCTCGACGGCTGGCGGGCGATCGACGCCGCCGAGCGCGCCGAGGGCCGCGCCCAGGGCCGTCCCCGCGTCAAGCTCGTCGACCGGGAGGAACTGCTCACCGCCGCGCGCCGCCCCGTCTCCCCCTGACGCCACCGCGACCGGCCGGGCCGGGGGCCAGGGGCGTCACCGACGCCCCCGCACACGCGGACTTCCCTCCCCTTCACCCTCCCGGCCGACGGACGCGCCCTCCGCGATTGGTTCTCCCCGGCAGGGGTACCCGCCGGACGGCACCGCCCCGTGGAGAGGCGGGCCGACGGAAGAACGGTCGAGGAGGAGACGGCACGATGGCGGGCAACAAGGAGAACCAGGACGTGGTCGCGGCCATTCTGAAGGACCACCGCACGATGGAGGACCTGTTCCGCCGGATGCGGAGCGTCGAGGCGGACCGCGCCGCCGCGCTGAAGGAGTTCTCGGCCCTGCTCATCGCGCACGGCGAGGCCGAGGAGTCCGAGGTCTACGGAGCGCTCAAGCGCTTCAAGAACGTCGACGACGAGGAAGTGGACCACGGCACGGAGGAGCACGAGGAGGGGAACAAGGCCCTCCTCGCCCTCCTGGAGGTCGACGACATCGGCTCCGACGAGTGGGACAAGCGCCTGGAGGACCTGGTCGAGGCGGTCACCCACCACCTCGACGAGGAGGAGCGCACCATCCTCAACGGCGCCCGGGAGAGCGTCCCCGACGAGCGCAGGGCCGAGCTGGGCGACGCGTTCCTGAAGGAGCGCGCCAGGCAGCTCGCCTCGGACTGCGGCCGCGTGGAGAACGTGCGCGAGGTCGTCCACGGATGACACGGGAGCCGTGGGGGGGGGGGGGGGCCCCCCCCCGCCCCCCCCCCCCCCCCCCCCCGCACCCCCCCCCCCCCCCCCCCCCCCCCCCCCCCCCCCCCCCGCGCCCTCGCCCCCGCGCCGGGCGGGGGGGCGGGGTTTCCATGGGGCGGGGGGCGCCCCGGGTTGCCCGGGGGGCCGGGGGGGGGGGGGGCCCCCCCGGGCCCCCCCCCCGCCACGTCCTCACCTTCCCGCGCTCCCGCCGGCGCCCACCGGCGCCGCGTCGGCCGTCAGGGGCGGAGTGCCGAGCCCGGCCCCCCGGCCGAGGCCTTCGAGGAACTCGCCGACGGCCTCCTCGGAGGTCCACGACGGCGTCCAGTCCAGTTCCTCGCGGGCCCGCGAGGAGTCGAGCACGGGCAGCCGCATGACCGCGTCGAACAGACCCGGCGCGGCGGGCACCAGGCGCAGGCGCCACGCGGCGGCGAGCACGGCACGGGTCACGCCCGCCGGCAGCGGAACGGCACGGGCCCTCAGGAGCCGGGCCAGTACGTCGGCGTCGAGCACCGGATCGGCCGCCAGGTTGAACGGCCCCCGGACCTCCCGCACCACGGCCGCCCGGTAGGCCTCGGCGGCGTCGTCGGTGTGCAGGGCCTGGAAGCGCAGGCCCTTGACGGAGGGCACGACGGGCAGCACGCCCGGTCGCACGACCCGCCACGGCAGGAGCGGACCCGCGAAGATGCGGCGCTGTTCGCTCGCCGCCTCCTCCTTGAACAGGAACGACGGCCTCATCCGCACGACCCGCAGGTCCGGGTGCGAGAGCTGGAACCCGTCCAGGTACCGCTCCAGATAGGCCTTCTCCCGGGTGTAGGCCGCGCCGGGCCAGCCGTGGGTGGACCAGGACTCGTCGACGGGCCGCCCGTCCGACGGGCCGGGGGAGTAGGCGCCGACCGAGGAGGCGTGCACCAGAGCGTGCACCCCCGCCCGGGCGCACGCCTCGAAGACCCTGACGCTGCCCAGGACGTTGGTGCGCCAGGTCTCGACCGGGTCGTGCGTGGGCTGGAACTTCCAGGCGAGGTGGACGACCGCGTCGGCCCCCGCGAACAGCCCGGCCAGGTCGGGGCCACCGGGGTCGATGTCCGCCGACGCCCAGCGGACCCCGTCGATCCGGAGCTCGGGCACCCGGCGGGCGACGCCGAGCACGTCCGTGACCGTACGGTCGCGGGCGAGGGCCCTGACCACGCTGGTCCCGACGTTTCCGGTGGCTCCTGTGACGACGACCCTCATGGCGCTTGTCCAATCGCGGGGGACGGGTGGAGACGGCGGGGACGCGCCCACCGACGGTTCTCGGCCGGGAACCGGCCATGCCCTGCGAGTGACCGCGCGGTGCGCCCCGTAAACGCCGCCCGCCGCTCAGGCCTCCGGCCGCGGTTGCTCGTCGGCTCCGGACACGGGCGGCACCTCCACCTCGAACCAGACGGCCTTGCCGCCGTCCCTCGGGACACAGCCCCAGGCGGCCGACAGCCGCTCCAGGAGGTACAGGCCGTGCCCCGAGGAGCGGCTCGGACGGTGCGGACCGTGGGGCCGGGGACGCACCGGGCTGGTGTCGCTGACCTGGACCCACAACCGGCCTCCGGCGCGGTCGAGACGCAGCTCGTACGGAACGCCTCCGTGCCTGAACGCGTTGGTGACGACCTCGGAGACCAGCAGCAGGGCGTCCGCGGCGGCGACCCGCCCGGGCGCGCCGGCGGCCCCGAACCACTCGCTCAGCGCCCGCCGCGTCAGGTCCCGGCACGCGCCCGCCATCCCGGGGTCCTCCGTCAGTTCGTAACGACGGGTGCCGGTGGCCACGGACTGTCCACGCTGACCGTTCATACGCTGCGGGTTCCCCGGCCATCAAGGACGAACCATCCTGTAGCGGACATTCTCCCGCCGGCTGTGGCGGCGCCCTCCCGTGAGGCGGCGGGCACGACGCTTTCCCCGAACCCCCTTTCGTAATCCCTCAAATCTCGGGAATGTGACCACAGTTCTCGGAAAGAGGTAAAAGGAGCAAATGGTGTGAGAGGAACGGTGACATCGATGAAGCCCATGACATTCGTGCACGAAGAAGAGGTGGGGGACGAGAGGTCCGAGCCCCGACAGCGTCATGGCTGACGGCGAGGGCGGGGGAGACGGGATGCAGGTGCGGCGGCTGTTGTTGCGCGGGGCGCGGAGGGTGGTGTCGCGCTGTCGGGATTTCACGGCGGAGGCGCTGGCGGACTGGGGGTGGATACCGGCGGGGAGCGAGGCGGGGGAGGAGCGGGTGGAGGACGTGCTGCTCCTGGTGTCGGAGGTGGTGACCAACGCCTGTCTGCACGCCGGCGGACCGGAGGAGTTCGTCCTGCGGCGCGGGCGCGAGGGGCTGCGGGTGGAGGTCGCCGACGCCAGTTCCGAACCGCCCCGTGCGCACGCGCCCCGTTCGCCCGCGCTGCCCGGTGGACACGGTCTGATGGTCCTGGACAAGCTGGCGGGGGCGTGGGGCTACGAGGCAAGGGGCTCCGGAGCGGCGGGGAAGGTGGTGTGGCTGGAGGTCAGCCTGCCGTCCCGTGCGTAGCCTCGTCCGCGGGTCCTCCCGCAGGGGCGCCGTCGGTTTCGAGGCCCTCCCTGAGCTCGCCGAGGATGCGGGTGAGCAGTCGCGAGACGTGCATCTGGGAGAGTCCGATCCGCCGGCCGATCTCGGCCTGGGTGAGCTCCTCCCCGAAGCGGAGTTCCAGGATGCGCCGGTCGCGCTCGTCGAGCCGGTCGAGCAGCGGTCGGAGCGAGGTGAGGTCCTCGATCAGCTCGTAGGAGGATTCGGCGGTCGCCAGATGGCGGGGCTTCGCACCGGAGGCGTTGCCGTCCTCGCCGACCGGGGTGTCGAGGGAGCGGGTGGCGTAGCCGTGGGCGGCGAGCTGGCCTTCCGCGATTTCTTCTTCGGTGAGGTGGAGGTGGTGGGCGAGTTCGGTGCGGGTGGGGCGGCGGCCGAGGTGTTGTTCGAGGTGGTCGGCGGTTTTGGCGAGGTCGATGCGGAGTTCTTGGAGGCGTCGGGGGACGCGGACGGCCCAGCTGGTGTCGCGGAAGAAGCGTTTCATCTCGCCGACGATGGTGGGCAGGGCGAAGGCGGAGAAGTCGACGGCGCGGTGGGGGTCGAAGCGGTTGATGGCTTTGATGAGTCCGATGGTGCCGACCTGGATGATGTCTTCGGTGGGTTCGGCGCGGTTGCGGAAGCGGCGGGCGGCGAATTTGACGAGGCTGAGGTTGAGTTCGACCAGGGTGTTGCGGACGTAGGCGTGTTCGGGGGTGCCTTCGTCGAGTTGGGTCAGGCGGGTGAGGAGGGCGGCGGAGAGGGGTTGGGCGTCGTCGGTGGAGACGGTGGTGGGGCGGGTCAGTTCGGGCAGTCCGTCCAGGGCCGCCCGGCGCATCGAGGCCCCCGGATTCCCGGCGGCCTCAGGACCGTGGGCCGGTTCGGCGGCCCGGGAGCGGGTGGAACGGTTTCCGGCGGTGGACATGAGGTTCCTTCGACGGTGGCGATGGGCCTGCGCCGCTGCCGTGCCACAGGGGGCGGAGAGGGCCCGTCTGTCGAGCTTCCTTCACAGAAGATTCCCGTTTTGAGTGATTTGACACGATTTTCTGGGTAGTCGCGAGCGGATGGCTCGGCGGCGGAGTGGTACAGCGGGGGAGTCGTTTGCGCTTTTTGGCCGCCATGCGAGGTTTGAGGCGCCTGGGGGAGGGTGAGGCGCGGAAAACGAGGGGAATCCCACCAGAGAGGAACGCACAGTGTCGCTCGACGGAAAGAACGTTCTCGTCCTCACGACGAACTACGGCACGGAGCAGGACGAGCTGGAGAAGCCGGTGGCCGCCCTCCGTGAGGCGGGGGCCCGCGTCACGGTCGCCGCGCAGAAGGACGAGGGCGTCCAGACCCTCGTCTCGGACAAGGACCCGGGATCCGTGGTCCAGCCGGACACGACGCTCGCCGAGGCCTCCGTGGACGGATTCGACGCCGTGGTCGTCCCGGGAGGCACCGTGAACGCCGACCAGCTCCGCACCGACGACGACGCCCGCCGTCTCGTGGCGGCCTTCGCCGGGTCGGGCAGGCCGGTGGCCGCCATCTGCCACGGACCGTGGCTGCTCGTGGACAGCGAGCTGACCAAGGGACGCCGGCTGACCTCGTACCCCTCGCTCCGTCCCGACCTCGAGAACGCGGGCGCCACCTGGGTGGACGAGGAGGTCGTCGTCGACACCTCCGGGGGCCACCCCCTGATCACCTCCCGCAACCCGGGCGACCTCGATGCCTTCTCGACGGCGATCATCCGCAGCCTGAAGGGCGAGGCGGCGGCCTAGGGCCTGTCCGGCGGATCACGGCCGGGGCCGCGACGCCCGGCACGGCATCTCGCCGCGTTGCCGAAACGCCCCGATGGCTCCGCTGTCGACCCGCTCCGGCGCCTTGCGAGGCTTCCCCCAGGCCCTTGCGGGCCCTGGGGAGACCCCATGCACCGGACGCCGCGGCCTCCCCGGCCCTGATCCGCCGGACAGGCCCTAGGGCGAGCAGCCCGTAGGCGCGTACGTACGCGCATGGAAAACCGTGCCCGGCCCTGGCGACATCCGCCGGAGCCGGGCACGTTCGGTGGCGGGCGGTCTGCGGCGGTCTACGGACGGTCGTTCCCGCCCGGATCGGCGGGGCCGTGGCCGGCGGGAAGGGCCGGATGCTCCGTCCCGGTGGCGTGCTGTCAGGCCACAGTGTCGCGCCCGGCCCGGGGCAGTGGTTCGAGGGCCGCGTGCCACGAAGGAGGAAGGGCGGCGACGCCGGTGCGGGCCGCGATGACCCCGCCCGCGATGGCGCAGGTGGTGTCGATGTCGCCGTGCCCGGCGACCGTGATCCACAGGCCCTCGTGCAGGTCGTCGAGGTGCCCCGCCGCACACCACAGGGCGTACGGGACGGTGTCGGGCCCCGACATCCGGTAGCCGGAGCCCAGGACCTCCGCGGCGTGCCGGACCGAGGTGCGCTCCGGCATCCGGGCCGCGATCCGCACTCCCGACCGGACGTCGCTGTCGGGGAGCCGTTCGGCGACCGCCCGGAGGAAGTCCCGCCTGGCCGGGGCGGGCCCGCCCCGGCTGCGGGTCGCCAGCGCCGCAGCCAGGGCGACCGCCACCGCTCCGGTGACCGCCTCCGGGTGGTGGTGCGAGACCGTGCTCTGGAGGGCGGCCTGCTCGGCGGCCACGTCGAGGTCGGCGCTGTGCCAGGCACCGAGCGGAGCGGCTCGCATGGCCGCGCCGTTGCCCCAGGAGCCCTGGCCGCCGAACTGCCCGGCGACCACCTCCCGCCAGGGCTCGCCCGCGCCGATCCGGCGCAGCACGTCGTGCATCGAGGCCCCGTACCCGCGGTGCGTGTCCTCGACGTAGGCCGCCGCGAGGCGCAGGGCCAGGCGGTCCTGGTCGACGGTGCCCCCGCCCTCGACGAGCTCCCCGACGAGAACCAGAGCCTGGGCGGTGTCGTCGCTCCACCGCCACAGCGGCTCCGGGGGCGGCGTCCGCGCCTCCAGGGCCGCCGGACCGTTTCTGCGCAGGATGCCGAACCAGCGGTCGCCGAAGGCGTCGCCGAACGCGAGCCCGTGCAACGAATCCAGTACGGCGGTAGGCACGTCGATCATCGGCGCAGTATCGCAGCGCGACGGCTCTCCCGCACCGCGATTTCGGAACATCCAGGCTTCTGACCTGGCCGGACACGGTGCTGGGCGCCTTGGTCCGCAGCTCCGAAGCCGCTGATCGCCCTCACGAAGCCTTCCTGCTCACCATGATCCCTTGCTCGCCCTCGCCGACATCGACCGCGCCCTCATCCGCTGCCGCAGGCTCGTGCCCGCCCGGGGCGGCAAGGCTCAGGTGTTGGCGGCGCCGTAGCGCAGGACGTCGCCCTGTGGAAACAGGTACCCGATGTCCCGTGTCCGCGGCAGCCTTCCGGCCAGCGTCGATGCGTCGGTGCAACCGGAGACCTCGAAACCGACGATGCCCAGGCTGAAGGGGGCCCTCCTGAAGGTTTCGGCTCCGATGGCGGCGAGCCAGTCGTCCAGCACGTCCGACCTGAAGAACGGCCGGCCGTCCCAGTAAGCGATGCCCGCCTGTTCCAGCGCGCCGACGGGGACGTAGAAGTCCAGCCAGTCGCTGCCGTCGTCGCCCCGGATCGCCACACAACCGCACACGACCAGGTGGCCCGTCGGCAGCCGCACCCGACCGTGCAGGTGGCCGAACTCGGCCAGTGAGCCGACCGTGCACGGCACGGGTTCCTGCTCCTCGGGCTCACGGTCCGTCCTCCCGAAGCACCCGCGGACGCCCGCGGCGGACCACAGGGCACTCAGGACGGCTTGGACCCGGGCGTCGTCACTCGACCCGACCTCCACGGCCAGCTCGTAGTAGCCGTCGGACCAGTCGGCCCGGTCCCGGAAGTCGGCAGGGCTCGTCATGGCGTGATCATGTGGCAGAGCCGTCTCTCCGCGCCACCCGTATCCAAGCGCGCGGTCGGAACGATCGAGACGGCCTTCCACAAGAGAGGTGGCCTTCTGCGAGAGGGGGGGGGGGGACGCCACCCGCCGGGGAAACCCCCCCCCAGGTGTGGGGTGGGGGGGGGGGGGGCCGACCAGGGGCCCGGTACGCCCGGGGGGGCCGGGGCCGGGGGGGGCCGGGCCGGCAG
>NZ_JBSHHY010000060.1:13383-25028 GCF_053618675.1 Streptomyces sp. NPDC055632
ACCTCTCTTGTCGCGGCCCGCGACTTTTTTTAATACTACACCCCCACTTGTGTGGGGCCCTTCGGCGGGGGGGGGGGTCACACGGCATCCGGCCGTGTCACCCGCCCTCTTCGTGTGGCTTCGGCGGCGTGGCGACCTACGAGGGACCGGTTCCGCCGTGGGTCACGGGGCCGTGGGTCGGCAGGACGTGCAGCAGTTCGAGCAGATGGAGGAAGGCCTCGGCCATCGGGGCGCCCTCCGTCTCCTGGCGCACGCGCGCCCAGTCGACCCGTTCGCGCAGGCCCCGCGCCACCGGCAGCAGGGTGCCGAAGTCGCAGTGGTGTTCCGAGAACGCCATCAGCCGGGAGACCAGGAGGTCGGTCGGTGCGATCACCGGCATGTGGACGGAGTCCACCGGGAGCGTCTGGGCCCGTTCCAGGAGCTCGGTCGTGACCGGCCGCCCCGCGAGGGAGAAGATCAGATCGATCTCCTCACCGCCGGAACGCGCCTTGACCAGCCAGTCCTCGGGCGGATCGACGATCCGGATCCCGTGCTCCCGCAGCGCGCTCGTGACGGTCTCGGCGTCCTCCCGCCGTACCGCGAAGTCCGTGTCGTGCTGGAGCCGGACTGGGATGCCGTGCGCGTAGGCGGCGACGCCGCCGATCAGGGCGAACGGGCAGCCCGACGCCTTCAGCACCGCCCCGACCTGCTTCGTCGTCTCCAGGATCGCCTGGGTGTGGTCCGGCGGCAGCGCGGTCGCGTCGCCCTCGCGTGATCCCCCCGCTCGGTGATCCTCCCGCGGAGCCTTCCGGGGCTCGGGAGATCCGGTGCCCGCGAACACATGGTCGTGAGCGGCGGACGCGGAGTACGCCTCTCCGTTCGCCGACCGGCGCGCGGCCGGGTCTTCCGTGAGGTTCATCGCCTGCTCCTGTCCTTGCCACTGGTCGCGACGGCCCCCCAAGGGGTGGAACCGCGTCTACCCAGAGCGGGCACGGTCATCCGCCCCGGTGATCGGCCGTGACCGACAGGAATCGGCCACCGGAGAACTGTCTGTCCGGTTCCGTTTCGGGTAGTCGCCGGGGCGGGAGAGGACGAAGGGAACCGACCGTGAGGAGACCCGCCGTGCGGATCACGGAGCAGCGGACGAGAACCGAACGGCGCCGACTCACGGACGAGGAGTTCCACGCCCTGATCGGGAGGCGTCCGCCGAGGCACGACGCCTGTCGCTCGGCGAACCACCCGGGGCGGAGCCCGACTTCGCCCTGCGCACCCAGCACGCCGAGTTCGGAGCCGCCGCCCATTGACCGGCGGGCCGGGACGCCGAACGCCGCGCGGTCGCGCCGGCGGTCGGCCCGCCGTACGCCGGATAGGGCGGACACGGGCGGGTAGTCGCGTACCGGCCGTGCGACATCCGGATTCCGGAGGGAGATGGACGCCATGACCGTACCGAGCAACCCCGACCCGGAGCCCCGTGACACACCAGGCGTCGGCGCCGAAGGTGGAGCCGACGTGCCCCGCCCCGGCCCCGGGGGCGGAATCGCGCCCGGCGAGACGCCACCGGCCGAGTCCGGAACGAGTACGGGCACCGGGCCCTACCGGCCGCTCCGGCGCGGCTGGGCGGTCGGCCCGCTCCTCGCCCTGTGGATCGTCGTCGGCCTGTGCGCGCTGTTCTTCCTCGCGTACGCGATCATCCTGGCCACCGACTGAGCGGGCGCCCGTCAGCCCCCCGGGCCGTGGGGACGGCCGGTTCCGGGGTGCGCGCTTCCGGTCCCGGCCCCCGATCACGCACCTAGGCCTTCGGCCACCGACTCCGGCTTTCAACCATCGATTTTCGATCCCCGACCTCTGATCCCCGACCTCTGATCTCCGACCTCTGATCTCCGACCCCTGATCTCCGACCCCTGATCCCCGACCCCTGATCTCCGACCTCCGAAAGGAAACCTTCATGGACCGCAACGAGCCCGGCACGGACGAGGCCCGCGGCGACGACGTCTACCAGCCCACCCACTCCGACGTGGACAACCGCCCCACCGACGCGCTCGATCCGGACAACGCGATCGTGACGGACCCCCTGGAGGACATGGCCAACCCCGGCTACTCGCCTCCCGAGCGCCCGCGGGGCGTGACCCGGTACGGCACCACCCAGCGGGAGCAGCGCGAGGGCGAGTCCCTGGACGACCGGCTCTCCCAGGAGGTCCCCGAGGACCCGCTGCCGGAGGGCGACAGCATCGGCGACCTGCCGGGCGGCGCGGGCGAACCCGTCGACGAGCAGGCCGGCAGCACCCGGGCGGGCCGCCTCGCACCGGTCGACACCCCGAGGGAGACGGGAAACCGCACGGTCGCCCGGGACGTCGGCCCGGACGACTGGGCCGCGCCGGCCGAGGAGGCCGCGATGCACGTGGACACCGGGGCGGACGCCACGGTGGACGAAACCGAGCAGCCGTCCGGGCGGCGCGAGGAACCCGGGACGGAGCGCTGACCGCCTCCGACACCCTGCACGTTCCGACCCCAGTGGGGACACCATGAACCTCGACTTCCTCAAACCGCTCCTGGAACGGCCCGGCCCCTGGGCCTCCGTCTACGTCGAGACCGACCGGTCCACCGAGGACGCGGCGCAGATACAGCGGCTGCGCAACCGCGCCGTGGCCGCACAGCTCGTCGACGAGGGCGCCGACCCGGCCACGATCCACGCGGTCGCCGACCGCCTCGGCGCCGAACCCGTCTCCGGCTCGCCGCCCGGACGCGCCCTCTTCGCGACGGCGGGCGAGGTCGTGCTCGACATCCCCCTCACGGCCGCTCCGCCGTCCGCCGGGGCCGCGTGGACGAACCTCCCGCACATCGCGCCCCTGGTGCTCCTGCGGAGCGACGAGCCCGCCTGTCAGGTGGCCCTCATCGACCGCGAGGGCGCCGACCTCGAACTGAGGGACTCCCGCGGCACGCGGGACCTGGGCGAGGCGCGCGGGAAGCAGTGGCAGGGCCGGGGACACCGCTCCATCCCCCAGGACCGGTACGAGTGGCACTACAGCAACAAGGTCGAGGACGCCTGGGAGGAGACGGCCGACGTCATCGCCGGCGAACTCGCCCGGCGCTGCCCGCAGGACGGCGGAACCCTCCTGGTCCTGGCCGGGGACGCGCGCGAGCGCAAGGCGGTACGGGAACGGCTGCCGCAGCGCCTCCGGAGCGTCGCTGTCGAGGTGGACCACGGCAGCCGCGCGCCCGGCGCCTCCACCGAACTCCTCGACCGGCAGATCGAGGAGGCCCGCTCCCGCTACGCCCGGGAACGGGTGCGGAGCGCGCTCGACGACTTCCGCAGGGCGCGCGGGCGCCCCGGAGAGCACCGCGAGACGGCCGTCGACACCGGACGCGGCCCGGCCGCCGAAGGGGTCCCGGCCGTGGCGGCGGCCGCCCGGGAGCACCAGGTCGCCACCCTCCTCCTCGGCCGGGACGCCTCCGACGCGAGCCGCCCCGTGTGGGTCGGCTCCGGCCCCGACGAGATCGCCACGGGCCGTGCCGAGGCCAGGGGCTGGGGGATCGGACGGCCGGAGGAGGCGCGCGCCGACGACGCGCTGCTGCGCGCCTGCGTCGCCGCGGGCTCCGAGGTGCTCGTGGTGCCGGAGGAGATGGCGGGCCCCGCGGGCGGCCTCGGCGCCGTCCTGCGCTGGAGCGACTGACCGGCCCGGCCCTCGTCCCCCGCCGTCCTCGTCCCCCGCCGTCCCCTTCCGCCGTCGCCGCCGAGGAGTCGTCCCGCCTTCCCCGCGCACCTGCGCTGGGGGGCGGGGCGGCTCCTCTCGCGTTCCTTCGGGCCCGCGCCCCACGGCCCCCGGTGTCACCGCCCTGTCGGGCCCCTCAGGGCCGCCGCCAGTCGTCGGACGTCAGGTGCGAGCCGGCCATCGGGCCCATGCGGAGCATCCCGCCGTCCACCGCCCAGGACGCCCCGGTCACGTACGACGCTTCGGGGCCCGCCAGGAAGGCGACGACGGCGGCGACCTCGCGGGCGTCTCCCGGACGCCCCAGGGGCACGCCCGGCCGGGACGCGGCCCGGACGTCCTCGTCCTCCTGGCCGGTCATCGGGGTGGCGATCTCGCCCGGCGCGACGGAGTTGACGGTGATGCCGTACTCGCCCAGCTCCAGGGCCATGACCTGGGTGAGGAGCCCGAGGCCGCCCTTGGCGGCGCAGTACGGTCCGGCGCCCACCCGGGGCTGGTGCTCGTGCACCGAGGTGATCTGCACGATGCGGCCCCCGCGCCCCCGGTCGATCATCCGGCGGGCGGCGCGCTGGGCGCACAGGAACGGCCCCGTCAGATCGACGTCGAGCACCTCCCTGACCTTCTCCAGGCTCAGGTCGAGGAAGGACTCGGCCGTGCCCGTACCGGCGTTGTTGACCAGCACGTCGACCCCTCCGAGCTCCTCCGCGAGCCGGTCGATCACGTCGGCCGCCCCCGGCAGTTCCGTCAGGTCCAGGCGGGCGACGGCCGCCCGCCTCCCACGGGCGCGGACCTCCGCCGCCGTGGCCTCGGCGCCCGCCTCGTCCGTGTGCCACGTGACGCCCACGTCGAGGCCCGCCTCCGCGAGCCGCACCGCGACGGCGCGCCCGATCCCGGAGTCCGAACCGGTGACGATCGCCGTGCGCGGGTCGAAACCCTGGATGTCGACCATGGTTCCGCCTCCTCTCGTACCGCTGCTTCCGCGTCCATCTCGCGCGTGACGCCCCCGCCGCTACCCCCGTCGCGGCCGGCCATGCTCCGTCACCGCCCGTGTTCCTCCTCCCGCCCCACCGGCCGGAGGAAGGGCCCCCACCGGCCGGGGAGGGGCACGGAAACGGACGACGGGCGAGTACGCCGGGGCATGGCGTCCGGCGGAACGGGGAGACGCGCCACGAGGAGGACACCGGTACGGAAGGACACCGGTCCACCCGACTCCACTCGACACCTTCGACGTGAGGAGACGCCATGAGCGGTCCGCAGAGCCGTGAACAGCGAAGGAGCGGAAAGGGCGCGGCCACCCCGCAGGACCTCGCCGAACTCAAGGCCCATCAGGCCCACCGGTCCGACGAGAGGGGCCGGGGCACGGCGCACGGGACGGACAAGGGGGAGAAGGGCGGCGGCGAGGGTGGCGGAACCCCTCCCGGCCGGCGCCCCGACGAGTCCTGAGCCCCCGGAACGACCACGCCGGCCCCGCGGGACGAAGGACCGCGCGCCCCGGCTCCCACCGGCACCCCGGCGGTTCGAACCGCCGGGGTGCCGGGACGAGTGGACCCCGTCCGACCGGGCAGGGGCCGGGTGCCGCTGTCCGGGCGCTTCCCCTCCTGCCCGGGCAGCGGTCCCGAACAGGAGAGGGGGCCTCGGCTGTCCCGGGCCGACGGGCCCGGCCCGCCCGGGCGGGCCCGTCCTGACGCGCCTGCGGCGCGCCGCACGCGCACAGCACCACCAGGGCCGCCGACGCTCCGAAGAGCACGGGGATCCTCACCCGGTCCCTCCGTTCGTCCGCACGGTCGCGGCGTCAGATCTTGTGTGCCGCGGCCGTGCGGCGGGAAGCCCGTGGCGCGTGAGGACCCCGTACGGCGAGGAGCACCGCGTGGCGAAGGGCCGTGCGACGGCCGGCCGGCCGGGCGGGGACCGCCTGTCCGGGCCCCGAACACGCGTTGTCAGTGGCCCTGGTTAGTCTCCCCTCATATCGCGGTTCCAGGGGCTTTCGACCCCTTGGTTCGAGCTGCGCGATTTCTGACGAACAGGCGGAGGGGGCACGGCCGATGGCATGGCTGACGGCGGACGAGGGGTACGAGATCACCCTCGACGAGGGGCGCGTGGTCGCACGGCGCGCGGGGGGACGGCAGTTGAAGACCCTGCCGAAGGCGCTGCGGGACCATCCCGAGGTCGACCGGCTCCGGCGCCTCGCCGAATGGCTGGACCGGCACGTGGCCGCGTGCGTGGCGCAGGTCGACACCTGGATGGTGTCCTCGCTCCCCGTGCCCACCGGGCTGATCGCCCGCGTGTGGCCGGACGAGGCCTGGCGGTCCGCCCTCCGCGACATGGCCGTGGTGGGCGACGACCCGGACGAGGTCGGCTTCCTGCGGGACGTCACCGCCGACGGCGAGCTGAAGGTGGTCGACCTCGACGGCGAGACCGTACGGCTCTCCCCGCGCACCGTGACCCTCCCGCACCCCGTGCTCCTCCCCGACCTGGACGACGTACGGGACTTCGCGGCCGAACTCGGCATCACCCAGCGGGTGGAGCAGATCCACCGGGCCACCTGGACGAGGCCGGCCGCGGCCCACCCGGAGACGGCCACGGAAGTACGGGACTACGCGGGCGGGAAGTTCGCCTCCCGCTTCGGCCTCGCGGCCCGCGCGACCTCGCTCGGCCACCGCGTCTCCGGCGGCTACGCCACCTGCAAGGTCCGCGACGGCGGCCGCGCCACGGAGGCGTCCGTCTGGATCGGCGAGCCGTACTGGGACGGGGAGTCGGAGACCGGCGGGCTCGGCTGGCACGACGACGAGGGCCGCGCCGTGCGGCTGAACGAGGTCGGACCGGTGGCCTGGTCCGAGGGAATGCGCATGGCCGCTGCGCTTTACGCCGGCCGCACGATCGAAGAGGGTGGGGACGCGTGACCGGCACGACCGCTTCCGACAGGACCACGGACGGCGCTCCCGGAGGAGCCCGCGACGACGCGGAGCTGCTCGCGGCAGGCGCCGTGCTCCCGGCCGACGCCCGGGACGCGGGGGCCTCGGCGGTCGAGCTGACCGCCCGCGCCTACCGCCACCCCGTCCTCGGCGAGGACCGGGTCGTCGTCCACCTCGCCGCGGCCGAACTCGGCCCCGCCGAGGACCTCGCCGCCGGCTTCCTCGGCCTCGAACTCCACGGGGAACCGGCCGTCGTGGGCCTCGGCCGCCGCCAGGAACTGGGCTTCCCCGAATGGGTCCTGGTGCACCACCCCGAGGACGGCCACCACGCCCTCGCGGTCGTCCCCGAGCTCGACCGCCTCGCCCGGCAGGCCAGGACCAAGCCCAAGGCCGCCCTGGACGCCTGCCTCGAACTCGCCGGACGCCTCGCCTCCTCGGTACCGCACTTCCTGCCGGTCTTCCACGAGCAGGCCGCCCGGATCTTCCTCGGCGTCGAGAACACCACGTACGCGGGACAGCTCTTCGCCCGCGCCCGCACCAGCGAGGCCGAGCACGGCCTCGTCGTCGACGAGGACCGGCTCGACGCCGTCTTCCTCGAATTCGCCCTGGTCGGCGCGCTTCCGGTGAAGGTCCTGACCGGGTACGGCAAGGAACTCGCCGCCCGGCTCGCGCCCGCCGAGGCGTACGAGCGCTTCCGGCGCCTGTGCGTGCGCCGCACCGCTGGCGGACTCGCCCCCTCCGCCCAGGCCACCGTCGAACTGCGGCGCCTGGCCCGCGCCGCCGGCCTGTCCGCCCCCGAGGCGGAACAGGACTACCTCGCCGACCTCCTCCCGCTGCCGGCCACCCTGCGCGCGGCCGACGGCTGGTGGAAGTCCCACCGGTCCTCCCTCGTCGCCCTGGCCCGCCGCGTCCCGGCCGCACGGGGCACGCTCCTGGAGATGATGCCGCCCTCCGACGGCGGCGAGTTCAGCGACCTGTGGCTGGGGATCCTCACGGAGTCCGGGGCGGACGCCGGACTGACCGGCGCGGACGTGCCGCCGGAGGAGCGCTGCGCCGACGGCGCGGCCGGCTGGCTGGAGCGCTTCCACACCGCCCGGCACCGGGGCTGGGGCAGCCGTCCCACTCCGCCGGCCCTCCTCGACCTGGTGGAGCGGGCCGCCGAACGGCTGCGCGCCGACCTCGCGGCCCGCCCCGACGGCCGGGACGCCCTGCGGATCGGCGTCGAGGACCTCGACCTGCTCGACCTGCTGCTCTCGCTGGACGTCCCGGTCGCCGACCCGGCGGTCGACGGCCCCCGGACGAACGCCGCCGCCCTCAACCTGTCGGACTGGGCGCGCGGGGAGAACCCCCGCGACCTGGCCGCGGTCGCCGCCGACCTCCGCTTCCGCCCCGCCTTCCGGCGCGCCGCGAACGCCTACCACGACGCCTCCTCCGGAGCGGACGTGATGCGCCGGCTCGCCGCCGCGGCCGGCGGCCGGCCGATGCTCACCGAGTGGATGCGCGACGTCGCCCGCGACTCGGTCGCGGCCGGACTGCCCGGACTGCCCAAGGCGCTCGCACGCCTGTCGTGGCTGCCCGCCGAAGCCCTCGCGCTCGCACCGGAGGAGGTCGCGGCCGCCGCCGGCGCCGACCTCGGCGAGACCCTGGCGCGCACCCTGCGCGGCGGTCTGTGGGAGGAACTCCACTGGCCGGCGTGGGAGGAGGCCGTCGCGGACCTGACCCCCGGGCGCAACAAGTTCGACGACCTCGTCGTCTTCGAGGCCTGGCCCCACCTGATCGTGGCCAACGCCACCCGGGTGCGGGTCATCGACGCCGAATCCACCGTCCTCACCCACGACCTGCGCGTGCCCACCGGCCAGTCCTCCCACCGATACGGCTTCCACTACGTCGACGGCGCCCTCCTCGTGTTCTGGACCGGCTACGGCAGCAGCCCCGTGCAGGGCTACTGGCACACCGCGCCCGACCGCGTGTTCACCCTGGACACCGAGGTCAGCTACTGGTCCCTCCGCTCCGACCGCCCCAGCCTGCCGCTGCCCGGCGGCGGCCGCACCACCGGCGCCGGAGTCCTGCACGCCGGCGACACGAAACTGCCCCGGGAACGGGCGCTGCTCTCCGACGGCACCTCGTACTGGGTGTGGGAACACGCCGAGCGGTACGAGAACGACGCGCGGCACGACGACAGCGGCTGGGCCGAGTACGACCCCGCCGAGAACGCCCGGGGCCGGCGCTCCCTGCCCGGCTTCCTCGCCGACGCGACCCGCGCCCACGCCCCCGGCGCCGAACTGGCCGCGCAGTCCTCGTGGCTGCGGCCCGCCCCGACGGTGGACGGCTCTGCCCTCGGCACCCCCGTCGACGGCCTGCTCGGCTGGCGCGTCCTGCGGATCCCCGGCGACGGCTGGTGCGCCGACGACACCGCCGGCCGCAACGTCTCCCTGCCCGAGGGCTCCGACATCCCCGTCGCCGCCCTGGCGTTCCCCGGCGACGACCGGCCCAGGGCCCTGACCCGCCAGTGGCGGGAACTGCTCCTCACCGATCCGGACGGCGTGATCACCACAACGTCCGACGGCGACCGGAACGACATCTACGGCACCGCCGCCACGCCCCTGCCGCCGCTCACCCACTTCTACGCCCTCCGCCCGCGCGACCCGCGGGGCTCGGACGTGCTGCGCGCCGCCGACGCGGAGACGGCCGGCACCCTCCTGAAGGCGGCCGTCCTGGCGGAACGTGCCGCGGACGTCCCGGACCTGGTGACCGCCGCGCTGCCGGGGATCACCGCACCCGAGCTGGTCGCGGGCGTGGCGAAGGCGCTGCGCTTCGCCGTGGCGCAGCAGAAGGCCCTGGACTCCGTGGCCGCCCGGCTCGACCCGGCGACCGAACCCGAGGAGACGCGCGCCGAGGGCCCCCACGACAGCCTGCTCGCCGAGGCGCTCGACGGACTCACCGGCTCCGGCTACTACAGCCGGGGCGTCGCCTCGGACGTGACCCACCGCTTCCTGGGCGAACTGGCCGAGGCACGGTCCGGCACCTCCGCGGCGGCCCCTCCGGGGACGCTGCACTACGACCTGCCCTCCCTGCCGTACTCCCCGTTCTCCTTCCTCCCCCTCCTGAACGAACCGGCGGCGGTCGCCTACCGGGCCGTCGCGCCCGGCAGCGGTGACGAGCACCGGGCCGCCCTGCTCGACGTGCTCGGCCGGGTCGACGCCCTGGGCCTCGCCTCGACGGAGGGCTCGACCGACCACTGGCGCCAGGTGAGGCTCCACCTCACCACCCCGCACCTGCACACCCCCGACGGCCAGGAGCGCGGCACCTCCCGCCGCACCGTCCTCCCGTTCGGCGGGGGAGCGGTCCTCGGGATCACCGAGAACGACCGGGGCGTCGACGACGGACGGGAGTTCGAGGCGCTCCTCCACGCCCCCGACGGCCGGTTCGAGGCACCCGCCCCGTACACCCTGCTCGTCGCGACCCCGGTGGGCGACCGGACGCGCGGCGCCGACTGGCTGGCCGCCTTCCTGCGGGAGGCGGAGAACCGCGCTGCGGCCCCCTTCCTCCCGGAGGCGGCCGAGGAGTTCAGCAGGCTCACCGGCGTCCCCGGAGCGCTGGCCCGGCTCGTCCTCGCCGGCATGCCCCACGTGGACGACTGGGGGAACAGCTTCCTGCCGACGGAGCTGCGCACGTTCCTCGGCCTGAAGGTGGCCGAGGCGGCCCAGGCGCGCGACGAACTGCGCACGCTCTCCGTCGAGGTGCGCCGGGCCGTGGTGGCGGCGCTCCTGCCCGAGGACCCGGCGCTGCTGTGGACCGAGGGCCCCGACGTGGCGTCGGCGGCCGCCGCCTGGAACGCGTACGTGGGACGGCGCACCCGGGTCCCGGACCGGCTGATCGCGGAGGCCACCCGAGGGGTCCTCACCGACTGGTCCGTCCACCGGGCCCTCCCGGCGCTCCTCGACCCCGCCTCGTCGCCCGAGCTCTCCACCGACGTGGCGTGGCACATCGCGGAGGACCGGCCGGCGCCCGTGCAGCCGGTCGACCACCCGTTCACCGAATCGGTACTGGTCGCCTCGATGGGCCTGGCGGCCTGGCTCGCCCACCGGCTCCCCGCCGGCGATCCCGCGCGGGCCGCGCTGCCCGGTGTCCTCACCGCCGTACGGCAGCGCCTCGCCTCGCCCGACCTGCTCGTCTCCGCCGGGCGCTACACCAGCCTCGCGGACTTCCGGAAGGTGGCGGGCACGCCGACCGAGACGGCACCGGACCACGAGCGGTACGGCGCGGTCCTCATGGCCACGCACGACGGCCAGCCCCAGCCGGCCCTGCGGACCGCGCTGCTCGACTCCACCGGCTCCGACCCGTACCTGGCGGTGCTGCGCGGCGCCGACCAGCAGCCGATCGGGGTCGAGACGGCCCTGCGGCGGGCCCACGACCCGGCGTTCGCACGGCTCCTCGCCGACCCGGGCGCGCCCGCCGCCGGGGAGACGGACCAGGACGGCACCTGGTGGCCGCAGGACCCCTCGCGCTCCGTGCCCGACCTGGTCGCGGAGGTCGCCGGGACCCACGGCCTGGGGGCCGACGCGGCGACGCTGTACCTGATGCTCCTCGCGCTGCCCGACCCCACCGACCGCGACACCGCCCGGTGGACGGGCTGGAAGCCGGCCCGCCTCAAGGCGGCCCGCGCCGAACTGGCCGCCACCGACCTGGTGGTGTCGGCCGTACGGGCCAGGGCGGGACGCTCGCTGTTCCTGCCCGGCGCCTGGTCCGAGCAGAAGCGGCTCGGGCTGCCGGTCGAGCAGTGGAAGCTGCCGATGTACGGGCCGTTCCTGTCCGCCCTGGTGCCGGTCGAACCGGTCGCCGAGCTCTTCGCCCGGGCGTGGCGGCGGACCCTCGACGGCGACGTCCCCCGCTTCGAGGAGCTGAAGGTCCGGCGCACCAGGCGCCGCCGCTGACCGACCGCCGCCGACCGGCCACCACCGCCCGAGCACCCCCGCCCGGCCACCACCGCCGGGTCGACACCGCCCGCCGGGCCCCGGCCGGCCGGCGGCCCGCCACGGCCCGGCGC
>NZ_JBSHHY010000061.1:0-24337 GCF_053618675.1 Streptomyces sp. NPDC055632
GTGTGTCCCTCCCGTGGGGGAGGGACACACGGCCCTTCTGAGTTCGGCCCGAAACCGGACGGCCCCGCGTCAGGTGGCCGGTGCGGACGGCACCGACGGCGCTTCGGGCCTGCTCGGCGCGGGCAGCACACCGACGTCCTCGGGCTCCCGGCGGCTGTCCGACCAGGCGTCCCAGAGGGCGGCGTAGCGTCCGCCCGCCGCCACCAGCTCGTCGTGCGTGCCGGTCTCGACGACCTGCCCCTGGTCGAGGACCACGATCCGGTCGGCGGTCGCGGCCTGCGGGAGCCGATGGGCGACCATCAGTCCGGTACGCCCCTCCAGGGCCCGCAGCGCGGCCGTTTCCAGCACGCGTGCGCCCGCGCTGCCCGCGTCGGCGGTGGCCTCGTCGAGGATCGCGACGGGCGGGTCGGCGAGGACGAGGCGGGCCAGGGCCAGGTGCTGGGCCTGGGTCACCGTGAGCCGGTGCCCGCCCTCGCCGACCACGGTGGCGAGGCCCTCGGGCAGGGCGAGCGCCCAGTCCAGGGCGCCCACCCGGTCGAGGGCGGCGCGCAGTTCCTCGTCGGTGGCCTCCGGCCGGGCCAGGCGCATGTCCTCGGCCAGCGGGCCGGCGAACACGTGGACCTCCTGGCTGATCAGCGTCACCGCCCGGCGGATCCCGGTGGGGCCGAGCTCTCCGGTGTCGACGCCGCCGAGGGCGATGGTGCCGGCGGCCGGCTCCTGGACACCGGCGATCAACTTCGCGAGGGTGGTCTTCCCGGCGCCGCTCGCCCCGACGAGGGCGACGCGCTCACCGCTGCGGACGTCCAGGTCGACCTCGCGCAGGACTGGGTGCCCCGCCACGTACGCGTGGCTCAGGGCGCGGACCGTGACGGAACCGTCCACGGGCACCCCCCGCTCGTGCGGTTCGCGCTCGGCGGGCAGTTCGGACACGCCGACCAGGCGGGCCAGGCTCGCGCCGGCGGACTGCGCCTCGTCGATGAGGAAGAGCGCGGCGTTGACCGGGTTGAAGAGGCTGTGGAAGTAGAGGGCGGCGGCGGTGGCGGTGCCGATGCTGACGGATCCGTCGTCGACCAGGTAGAAGCCGGTGACGAGGACCCCGGCCAGGCCGATGAACTCGGCGAGGTTCAGCCGCGAGAAGAATCCGGACACCAGCCGGATACCACGCAGTGCGAGGTCGACGGCCTCCTTGGACCGCTGCTCCAGCAGATGGGCGTGCGTTCCGCCGAGACCGAACGCACGGACGGTGCGGACGCCGCCGACACTGTCCAGGAGCTGGTGCTGGAGCGCGCCAGTGGCCACGCGGTGCCGGGCGTACACGGAGGTGGCGCGGGGGATGTACCAGCGCACCGACAGGACGTGGACGGGTACGGCGAGCAGGACCACGGCGAGGAACCGCCAGTCCAGCACGGCCAGTCCGGCCGCGGTCAGCACGATGGTGAGCAGGGCGGCGGCGAACTCGGGCAGGGCCTGGCGCACGGCCCGTGCGATCACGGTGACGTCGCCGGTCACCCGGGAGGTCAGGTCGCCGGAGCCGGCCCGCTCGACGCGTTCCAGGGGCAGGCGCAGGGCCCGGGCGATGAACCGTTCCCGCAGGTTCGCGAGGATCGTCTCGCCCAGCCGGGCGACGAGGGAGCTGCCGATCGCGGTGGCGACGCCGCGGGCCGCCGCGACGACGACGAGCAGGACCATCGGTACGGTCAGCGAGGCCGGGCCGCGCCGGTCGACGACGAGGTCGACGATGCGTCCGAGCAGCGGGGCGGTCAGCAGACCGATGCCCGTTCCGAGGACGAGGACGGCCAGCGCGGACGCGGCCAGCAGGCGGTTGCCACGCAGCAGGGTGCGCAGGACGGCGAAGGTCTGGGCGCCGGTGGCCGTGGGCAGCAGTTCGCGATCCGCCGTGGTGGATCCGCTCATCGTCCGTCCTTCGTGGTCCGCGTCCGCGTGGCCCGCGCGCGCTCCGGCCGGGGCCTTCTCGTTCGTGTCGGTCATGCCAGCACCGTCGCGCGGTAGGCGGTGTCGGCCGTGACCAGGTCCTGGTGGCTGCCCTCCGCGGTGACGGAACCCCCGTCGATGACGACGACCCGGTCGGTCGCGGCGAGCAGCGCGGGGCTCGTGGTCACCAGGAAGGTGGTGCGGTCCGACCGCAGCTGCTTCAGGCGGGCCGCGATGCGGGACTCGGTGACCGTGTCGACGGCGGTCGTCGGATCGTGGACGACGAGCACGGGAGGATCGGCGGCCAAGGCCCTGGCCAGTGCGACGCGCTGGCGCTGTCCGCCGGAAAGCGAGCGGCCGCGCTCGGTGAGCGGTGTGTCGACACCCCGGGGCAGCGAGCGGGCCACGTCGTCCGCGGTGGCGGCGGCCAGGGCGGGTCCGGTGTCGGCCGTACCGTCGGCCGCGCCCGCCCGCACGTTGTCGAGCAGGCTGCCTTCGAACAGGTCGGCGTCGTGGTGGGCGACGAGGATCGACCGGCGGGCGTCGCCGGGGTCGAGGTCGGTCAGCGCGATGCCGTCGAGCTCGATCACCCCTTCGTCAGGATCCGATTCGCGGCCGAGGCACAGCAGCAGGTCCTTGGCGGCGGCCGGGTCCTTCGCGACGACGCCGATCAGGCTTCCGGGGGCGACGTCGAGATCGAGGCCGCGCAGGGTTCCGTACGAGACCCCGCTGAGGCGGACCCGTCCGGCGATGGGACGGGCGAGCGCGGCCGTTCCGGCGACGACGGCGGGCGGCGCGGCGAGCACCTCGGCGATCCGTTCGGCCGAGGCGCGCCCCTGGGCGAACTCGCCGTTGACGTAGGTGAGGAGCTGGAACGGCCCCAGCAGGTACTGGGCGAGGCCGACGGCCGCGACGAGCTCACCCACGCTGATCGAACCCCGCATCGCGAGGTACGCGCCGACGAGGCCGATGACCGCGATGAAGATGCCGGTGAGGGCGAGGAGCGCGCCGTCGTGCCAGGCCCGGCTGCCGGCGGCGCGCAGTGCGGCGGCGAGGGAATCCCGGCTGGTGCGCTCGTACCGGGAGACAGCGGCGGCCTCGGCGCCGATGCCCTTGAGGACGCGCAGGCCGGCGACGAGGTCGGCGGCGACGCCGGAGGCGTGCGCGGCGCGGTCCTGCTCGACCTCGCTGCGCCGTTCCAGGGGGCGGCTGATGAGGTGGCCGAGCCACAGCAACGGCGGAACGCCGAGGAGGATCAACAGGCCCAGCGGCAGAGAGATGCGCAGCAGGGCGACGGCGCTGATGACGAGGCCGGCCGCCGCCGACACCGCGTACGGCAGCGCGGCGGCGGTCGCTCCGACGCGAGTCGCGTCGCCGGTGGCGATGGCGGTCAGCGCGCCGGGCAGCCGGCCCTTGTCGGCGCCGCCGCGCGGGTCGAGCACTTTCCTGCCGAGGCCGAGGCGCAGATGGTGGCTCGCGTGTTCCGCGGATCCGTCGGTGATGCGTGCCGCGATCCGGTAGCAGGTGGACAGGACGAGGAAGAGGCCGGCGAGGACAGCCAGCCAGCGCAGCAGGGCCCCGGTGGATCCGGTGGACACGGCCTGGTCGATGATGATCCCGATGACGACGGGGACCAAGGCCTCGCAGCCCTGGTGGGCCACGCCGAGGACGGACCCCGTTGCGACGCGGCGCCGTTGGCTGCCGATCGCTTTCCGGAGGACTTGTCTCCCCGTGGGTCCTCCGTCGAGCATGTGTTCCTCCGTCAGGCATGAAAATGATCAAATAGTTAGGTAAGGCTACCTTAAATAAGCCACCCCGGCCGAGCGCCGCCCGCCGCGTGGCCTTTTCGCCGTGATTGCGCCATTCTTCGCTGCGTTGACCCGACGGGAAGCCTTCGCTTAGGCTTACCTAAGTATCATCCTGTTGTCGGTGCGTCACCTTTCATTCGCCGCCGGCCAACTGTCGCCAGGGAGAGTACTTGTTGCTGGTCGAAGGCCAGGCGGAAGCGGGTGCCGGGGCCCGGGGCCGGGGTGTGCCGCCGAAGTCCCGGTCCCTGACGGCTGCGCGCGGGGCCGGCCTCCTCGTCGGGCTCGCCGCGCTCGTCCTGATCTCGTTGCTCAGCGTGTGGGTGGGCACCAGAGGCATCCCGTTCTCCGCCACGTGGGACGTGCTCTGGAGCCCCGACGGGTCACAGGCCTCCGTCATCATCCACGAGTACCGCATCCCCCGGACCCTCCTGGGCCTCCTCGTCGGCCTGGCCCTCGGACTGTCCGGCGCGCTCATGCAGGCCCTGACCCGCAACCCGCTCGCCGATCCAGGTCTGCTCGGCGTCAGCCTCGGCGCCTCCACCGGCGTGGTCATCGCGATCTCGTTCCTCGGCATCGGCACGGCGCTGGGCTACGTATGGTTCGCGTTCGCCGGCGCCGCCCTCGCCTCGGTCGCGGTCTACCTGCTCGGGTCCTCCGGGCGGACCCTGGCCACACCCGACCGACTGGTCGTCGCCGGGGCCGCCGTCACAGCCGTGCTCACCGCCTTCAACACGGCCGTCCTGCTCCTCGACCCGCGCGCCTTCAACCAGTTCAGGTTCTGGACGGTGGGCGCCCTCGCGGGCCGCAACCTCGACGTCGTGTACCTGATCCTGCCCTTCGTCGTCGTGGGCCTGCTCGTCGCCCTCGGGATCGCCCCCTCCCTCAACGCCCTCGGCATGGGAGAGGACGTGGGCCGCGCCCTCGGCGTGAACGTCGGCCGGACCCGCGCCCTCGGCGCCGCCGCCGTGATGCTGCTCTGCGGTGCCGCGACCGCCGCCGCGGGACCGATCGGCTTCGTGGGCCTGGCCGTTCCCCACGTGGCCCGCTTCGTCGTCGGCCCCGACCAGCGCTGGGTCCTGGCGTACTCCATGCTGATCGCGCCCGTCCTGCTGCTCGGGTCCGACGTGCTGGGCCGGGTGCTCGGAGCACCGGGCGAGATCCAGGTCGGCATCGTCACCGCGTTCCTCGGCGCACCGCTGTTCATCGCGCTGTGCCGCCGCCGAAAGTTGGTCATGCTGTGAGCGCCGCACCCGAGGCCGAGACCTCCGCCGCCCCCACGCCCCGCATCGTCAGCGGCAGCGTCCTGCGCACCCCGCGCGGACGCTACTCCCTCCGGGTCCAGAACCGCACCGTGGCCGTCACGGTGATCCTGCTGGCCCTCCTGGTGACGGTCATGACGATCAGCCTGACGACCGGTGACTTCAGCCTGTCCGTCGGCGAAGTGCTCGGCGCCCTGTTCGGCGACGGTGGCGGCGCCGCCGACTTCGTCGTCAACACGCTGCGCATGCCCCGGCTGCTGACCGCACTGTGTGTGGGTGCGGCCCTGGCCGTCAGCGGAGCCATCCTGCAGAGCCTGACCAACAACCCGCTCGGCAGCCCCGACATCATCGGCTTCACCAACGGGTCGGCGACCGGCGCGCTCGTCGTCATCGTCACCCTGCACGGCAGCATGACCCAGATCGCCGTCGGCGCGCTGATCGGCGGGCTCGGCACGGCCGCCGTCATGTACCTGCTGCTCATGGGCTCCGGCATGCAGGGGTTCCGGCTCGTCGTCATCGGCATCGGCGTGAGCGCCCTGCTGCTCGCCTTCAACTCCTACCTGCTCACCCGGGCGAGCTGGCAGGAGGCCCTGGAGGCCCAGGCCTGGCTCATCGGCAGCCTCGGCAACCGCGGCTGGAGCCACGCCAACACCATCGTCATCGCCGTCGGCGTCCTCCTTCCCCTCGCCCTGCTCCTCTCCCGCCGGCTCTCCATGGTGGAGATGGGCGACGACACGGCCACCGCGCTCGGAGTCAACGTCGCGGCGAGCCGGACGGCGCTGCTCGTCATCAGCGTGGCGCTCGCCGCGTTCGCCACCGCGGTCACCGGGCCGATCTGGTTCGTCGCGCTCGCGGCGCCCCAGCTCGCCCGCAAACTGTCCCGGTCGTCCGGACCGGCCCTGGTGCCGTCCGCCGCGATGGGCGCCGTCCTGCTGGCCGGCAGCGACCTCGCCGTACAACGCATCTTTTCCCCCGCCCTCCTGCCGGTGGGCACGGCAACCGGCACCGTCGGCGGGTTGTACCTGATCTGGCTGCTGGTCACGGAGTCACGAAAGAGCCGCGCATGACTGCGAAGAACGCCTCCACCGCCCGCCTGAGGGCCGAGGACCTGACCCTGACGTACGACCAGCGGACGGTCGCCACCTCCCTGAACGTGGTCATCCCCGACCACTCCTTCACGGTGATCATCGGTCCGAACGCCTGCGGCAAGTCCACGCTGCTCAAGGCGCTGTCACGGATGGTCAAGCCGACCGCGGGCCAGGTCTACCTCGACGGGGCCGCCATCGCCTCCTACCGCTCCCGCGAGGTCGCGCGCAGGCTCGGCCTGCTCCCGCAGACCTCGACCGCGCCCGGCGGCATCACCGTCGGCGACCTCGTCGCCCGCGGCCGGTACCCGCACCAGAAGATGCTCAAGCAGTGGTCCGCCGAGGACGAGGCCGCCGTCGCCGAGGCCATGCGCCAGACCGGCGTCCTCGAACTCGCCGAACGGCCCGTCGACGACCTCTCCGGCGGCCAGCGCCAGCGCGTGTGGCTCTCCATGGTGCTCGCACAGCAGACGTCCATCCTGCTCCTCGACGAACCCACCACCTACCTCGACATCGCGCACCAGGTCGAGGTGCTCGACCTCTGCGCCGACCTGCACAAGCGCAAGGGGCAGACCATCGTCGCGGTGCTCCACGACCTCAACCAGGCCTGCCGGTACGCCACCCACCTCATCGTGATGAGGCCCGGCGGTATCGTCGCCGCCGAGGGCGATCCCGCCACGATCATGACCGCCGAGCTCATCCAGGACGTCTTCGGCCTGTCCTGTCGGATCATCGACGATCCGGAGACCGGCACACCCCTGATGGTGCCCTCGGCCCGCCAGCGGCCGGCCACGGCCGCCGAGGCCCCCGTGGCCGAACTCCTCTGAGGACGGACCCTCCATGCTCTGCACGAGGCTGACGAACGCCAACATCATCACGATGAACCCGGACCACCCCGTCGCCCACGACCTGGGGATCTGGCACGGCCGGATCATGGGCCTGGACGACGCGGTGACGGGGCTCCCGGCTCGTGAGGTGATCGACCTCCAGGGCGCCACCGTCCTGCCGGGGTTCATCGACAGCCACGTGCACCTGGCCTGGACCGGCCTGAAGGCGGCCACTCCGAGCGTCGCCGGTCTCGCACGGGTCGAAGACGTCCTCGCCGTCGTCGCGGAGGCCGTCTCCGGACGGACCGGGCCCGGTTCCTGGGTGGATGTCGCCGGCTACGACCAGCGCGCCCTCGGACGCCACCTGACCGCCGCCGAACTGGACCGCGTCTCCCAGGGGCACCAGGTGTTCCTGATGCACGAGTCCGGACACGCCTGCGTGGTCAACACCGCCGTGCTCGACCGGCTCCCGGTCGGCGTCCCCCACGAGGACGGCTTCCTCGCCGAGGGGGCCATGAGCGCCGCCCGTGCCCTGCGGCCCCCGTACTCCCAGCGGGAACTCGCCGACGCCGTCGAGCGAGCCGCCGCCACCTGCCTCGCCGAGGGCGTCACCGCCTGCGCCGAAGCGGGCATCGGCGGGGGACTCCTGGGCCACAGCCGCGTCGAGCTCGGCGCCTACCAGCTCCTGCGCGACGAGGGCCGACTGCCGCTGCGGGTCCAGCTCATGGCCGCCGCCGACACCCTGAGCCCCGTCACCACCTCGGCCGCCGACGGCATTCCGCGCGCCCTCGCCCTCGGGATGCGCACCGGGTTCGGCGACGACTGGCTCTCCCTGGGCGCGCTCAAGATCTACACCGACGGCGGCATGATGGCCCGTACGGCCGCTCTCACCCGTCCCTACGAGGGCTCGGCGCACACCGGACAGCTCCAGGACGACCCGCAGCGACTCCTCGACACCATCGTGGACGGCCACCTCGCCGGCTGGCAGCTCGCGGTCCACGCCATCGGGGACCGCGCCGCCGACCTCGCCCTGGAGGGGATCGAACGGGCCCAGAGCCTGCGACCCCGCCCCGGGGCCCGGCACCGCGTCGAACACGCCGGTCTCATCAGGCCCGACCAGCTGCCGCGCTTCGCCGGGCTGGGGGTGAGCGCGGTCGTCCAGCCCAACTTCCTGTACTCCTTCGGGGACGACTACTCGGCGATCATGGGGGAGGAGCGGGCTCCCTGGATGTACCGGGGCAGGAGCTTCCTCGACCACGGAGTCACCCTCGTCGGCAGCTCCGACCGTCCCGTCACGGACGGATCGCCTTTGCGGGCCGTCCAGTTCATGGTCGAGCGGCTTTCGTCGACCGGCCGGGCGGTCGGTCCGGACGAGGGCATCACCGTGGACCAGGCGCTGCACGCCTACACCGTCGCGGGGGCGTACGCCTGCCACTGGGACGACCGGGCGGGCAGCCTCGGGCCGGGCAAGCGCGCCGACCTGGTGGTCCTGGGCGACGACCCGCGACGCGTCGCCACCTCGGCCATCGGCGGCATCCAGGTCGTCGCCACGTTCGTGGACGGGACCAGGAGCCCGGAGTCGAAGGCTTTGTAGGCGTGCGGGAGCCCAGCCGGAAGCGCGGCCCCCTCCGCGACTCCGGAAAAGGCGGAGCGCGCCGCGTGATCCGGGTTTGGCTCGTTACTTAAGTAAGGCTAACCTTGGTCGGGCGGTTCCGGGTGGTGCGGCGATCGAGCCGCCTTCCGCTCGCGCCGGAGCCGTACGGAAAGGGAACCCTTGATCACGCTCGCTTCGCGGACCGCCCGCCGGCCCGTGCCCGCCGCCGCGCACGACGCCTTCCCCGTACGTTCCGCGCACTCCGGGGACGCAGCGGCCCTCGGGGCCCTGTCCGAGCCGTTCGTCCGGTCCGGGGCACTGCGTGCGCGTCCCCTCTCCCTGTACGCCGAGGACTCGGCCGACTTCCTCGTGGTGGACGCCCCCGACGGCAAGCTCCTGGGCTGCCTGGCGCTGGGGGTCCACCCCGCCTCGGCGGGCGCCGGCCGGGCGGCCTCGGGCGTCCTCTACAACTTCTGCGTCACCCCGCGCAGTCAGGGCCACGGGCTGGGTGCGAAGCTGCTGGCCGCCGCGATGGTCCGAGCCGACTCCCTTTCCCTGAAGGCTCTGTTCACCGCGACGACGGGCAGCGGCGAACTGTTCCGGCGGCACGGCTTCGCCCCGGCCCACGTCACCGCGGCGCCGCCGGCCTGGGTGAACTCCCTCTCCCCGGAGCGCAACTCGCGGATCCTCTTCCGCTCCCTGTGAATCCCCGACACACGACGGTGACGGCCGGCACCTCCTCGGGTGCCGGCCGTCACCGTTCTCCGGTCGGTCCGCCGACCGCTCGCCTCCGCCTGTCGGCAGGCCTCCTCAGCGGCCGAGTATCCCCGGCAGGGCTTCGAGGAGCGCGTCCACCTGTGCCTCGGGCACGTTCAGCGCCGGAGCCAGACGTACGGTCGTGGGCCCGGCCGCGTTCACGAGGAAGCCCGCGTCCTGCGCCGCCCGCCGCACACGCTCGGAGCCGGGCTCGGTGAGGCCCATGCCCACCAGCAGTCCGGCCCCCCCCCCGTACCTCTGCCACCAGCGGATGGCCCAGTGCGCGAATGCCGCGGCGGAGTCGCTCACCCTTGGCCCGGGTGATCTCGCGGGCCGCCCGCAGGTATCCCTCCGGCGGGACGACGACCCCGGCCTCGCCCTGTACCGGCTCCAGGAACACGGCCGCCGTCCGCTCCGTGACCGCGGCCCGCAGCGCCTCCGCGTCGCCGTACGGTACGTGCGACACCCCGCCCGGCATCGGCAGGAACGGCTCGCGCTTGCCGGGCTGCCCGGTGAGCGCGAGGACGCCCATGGTACGGCCGTGGAACCCGCCCTCGGCGGCTATGAGCTCGTCCCGTCCGGTCCGCCGCGCGATCTTGAAGGCTGCTTCGACCGCCTCCGTACCGGAGTTGGCGAAGAACACCCGGCCAGGCCGTCCCGCCGACTCCAGCAGCCGCTCCGCGAGCGCGACCGCGGGTTCGGAGACGAACAGGTTGGAGACGTGTCCCAGCGTGGACGACTGGCGGACGACGGCCGACAGCACCGCAGGGTGGGCGTGGCCGAGCGTGTTCACGGCGATCCCGCCGGTGAAGTCGGCGTAGGCGCGCCCCGCCTCGTCCTGGACGGTGCTGCCCTCGCCGCGGACCAGGGCCAGCGGCGGGGTGCCGTAGTTGTCCGTCATCACCGCGCGCCAGCGGTCGGTGAGCCCCCGCCGCGCGGTGTCCGCGACAGCCGATCGGATCAGGTCGTCGCCGAGCGTCGTGCGGTTCTCTCCTCCAGGTCCGGAACCACGGTGGTTCCGGACAGATCGCCGGACGCGACGCCCCGTAGCACGGAGTGCGGCACCCGGCCGTCCAGCACGTGCGCCTTGCGCACGCCCGCCCGGACGGCCCGCAGGCAGCCCTCCATCTTGGGGAGCATCCCGCCGGCCAGCTCCGGCATCAGCTTCTCCACGCCCTCGGCCGTCAGACGGCCGATGACCTCGGTGCTGTGCGGCCAGTTCGCGTAGACGCCCTCGACGTCGGTCAGCATCACCAGCTTCTCCGCGTCGAGCGCGACGGCCAGTGCCGATGCCGCGAGGTCGGCGTTGATGTTGTAGATCTGCCCGTCGTCGCCGCGGGCCACGGGGGAGACCACCGGGATGCGGCCCCGGTCGAGGAGGGCCCGGACGGTGTCCGCGTTCACGTCGACGATGTCGCCCACCAGCCCGATGTCCACGGGTTCGCCGTCGACCCAGGCCGTCCGCCGTACGGCGGTCATGGTGTGCGCGTCCTCGCCCGACATGCCGACCGCGAAGGGCCCGTGGGCGTTGATCAGCCCGACGAGCTCGCGCTGGACCCGGCCCGTCAGCACCATCCGGACGACGTCCATGACGTCCGGGGTGGTCACCCGCAGGCCCGCCTCGAAGCGGACCTCCAGGCCGAGCCGGTCGAGCATGCGGCTGATCTGCGGACCGCCGCCGTGCACGACCACCGGGTGGAGGCCGGCACGGCACAACTGGACGACGTCCTGGGCGAACGTCCGCTTGAGGTCCTCGTCGACCATGGCGTTGCCGCCGAACTTGATGACGACGGTCCGGCCGCGGAGCCGTTCCAGAAGGGCCGGATCCGGCAGGCCCGGTCCAGCGGGAGCGGCTCCCGGCTTCGTCCGTATGCTCGCGGGGGCGCTCATGAGCCGCACGCGCCGTTCTCGTGGACGTGCTCGGCCGTCAGGTCGTCGGTCCAGGCCGTCGCCGTGTCGTCGCCCGCGCAAGGGGCCGGATCGAGCCGCGCCGCGGCGACGTCTACGTCCGTCGCCGGCGCCACCGGCATCGCGGCCGGCCCGGGCGCGAGCACGCCCGCGCCCCCACTCACCCCGGGCGACGCGTTCATGGCGGCGACGATCCCCTCCGTGATCCCGCCTGCGGGCGGCCGGACGCCGATGAGCCCGGTCGGGTACGCGGCGGCCGATAGCCGGCCGTACGCGAGGGCCCCGCGGGAGCAACGGACGGGCCTCGTCCGTATCCGCCGAGAGGCCAACACTCCGGCGACCGCGCGCGACGGACTGCGGTCCACCACCGGGCCCTGCTCGGGAGCGCAGGATTCCCTGATTCCGGCGGCTGCGCCGCCGACGTCGAACCCCTGAGCGGCGGTCACGGTCACGGAGCGACTCCGTTCGTCGGCAGGCCCAGCTCCTCCGGCATCCCCAAGGCGACGTTCATGCTCTGGACCGCGCCACCCGCTGTGCCCTTCGTGAGGTTGTCGATGGCACTCACGGCGATCAGGCGGCCGGCGCCCTCATCCACCGTCACCTGCACCTGCGCACTGTTGGAGCCGAGCACGGCACCGGTCTGCGGCCACTGCCCGGCCGGCAGCAGCCGGACGAAGGGTTCACCGGCGTACGCGTCCTCGTACGCGGCCCGCACCTCCCGCGGTCCGACCACGGTTCCGGGCCGCAGACGCGCCGAGCAGGTGGCCAGAATGCCGCGGGGCATCGGCGCGAGGGTCGGGGTGAAGGACACACTCACGTGCTCACCCGCGAGCCGCGAGAGGTTCTGGGTCAGCTCGGGCGTGTGCCGGTGCCCGCCGCCCACACCGTACGGGCTCATGGAGCCCATCAGTTCGGAGCCGAGCAGGTGCGGTTTCGCCACCCGGCCCGCGCCCGAGGCGCCGCTCGCCGCGACGATCACGGCCTCCGGCTCCACCAGGCCCGCGGCGAACGCCGGGTACAGGGCGAGGGTGACCGCGGTGGGGAAACAGCCGGGTACGGCGACCCGGTTCGCGCCCTTCAGGGAATCCCGCGCCCCCGGGAGTTCGGGGAGTCCGTACGGCCAGGTCCCGGCGTGGGCCGAACCGTAGAACCGCTCCCATTCCGCGGCGTCCTCCAGCCGGAAGTCGGCGCCGCAGTCCACGATCAGCACCCCGGGCTCCAACTGCTGGGCGATCGAGGCCGATCGCCCGTGCGGCAGGGCCAGGAAGACCACGTCGTGACCGCGCAGCGATTCGGCGGAGGTGTCCACCAGCACCCGGTCCACGAGCGCGGGCAGGTGCGGCTGCACCTCCCCGAGCGGGCGCCCCGCGCTGCTGTGGGCGGTCAACGCGCCGATCTCGACGCCGGGGTGCGCCACGAGCAGCCGCAGGATCTCCCCTCCGGCATACCCACTGGCTCCGGCTACCGCGACCCTTACGGTCATGTTCTTCGTCTCTCTTCGTGCCTGCTCGGGGCCGGGCCCGGCAGAAGTGCTTGATGCGTTGCCACCCGCGGGGTGCCGCACCGCGGCCCTGCGGGCCGCGCGACGCCTCTCCAGTACCACGGGTGTGGGCCTGTCGCCGCGTCCGGTGTACCGGCCCTCAGCCTGCGGGTGAAGCTTAGCTAAGCCTAACCTAAGATCTCCTGGGTGGGCCGGGCCCGATGGATGCCATCGATCGGACAGGCCCTAGTCGGGTCGGTCCTCCGGGGCGCCGCGCTGTACGAGCCGGAACTTGCTCCGAGCGTGAGATTTCCGGCCGGGGTGACGTGGTCGGTAAGAGCCCGGGACGTAGGCGCCTTTTTCACGTCCTCTGTTGGGCCGGACCCGGCGTGCCGCCTCCAGCAGGGCTTCCAGTGTCGGAGAGGCCTTCAGCAGTGCGCGAAACCGGTACTCGCGGAAACCGGCCAACTTGAGGGCGTCGAGCATGGTGGTGCCGTTGCTCATCGCGATCAGCACGACGCGGACCATCGCCGGCGTGTGCTGTCTTTCCGGCTTCGCCCCGTGCGCGGCGGCCAGGGCGGAGGCCCCGTACAGCGCGGCGGCGAACGAGGGGTCCGTTTCGATCCAGCGCCTGAGGACGGGCTCGGAGACTCCCGCCCACACCGCTGCGGCCGGTATGCCCAATCCCTGGGCCGCGGCCTGCAGGACGTCCGCCATCCGTGCCAGGGTGGCGTCACGTTCGCTGGGCAGGGTGCCCAGCGAGACTTCCCATGCCTGTTCGACGGCGTCGCGGTCCTTCAGCCAGGCGATCACCTCACCGGGTTCGGACGGACTTTGCGCCGACCCGGAGTCGGCCTTGTTCGGTTCGTACACCACCCCTCCTTTCGTGTTCGCTCTTTCCTGTCTTCTCGGGTGGCCCCGTGAGGCCGTCGGCTGACTGCCCGCAGGTGCCAGCGCGGTCCGCGGGGGAGCGTTCGAATGGAAAAACGGCATCATCACCGGTGCGACACAGGGGATCCGCACAAGGCTCTGCAGGGCGGTGGGGTCGGGCCGTCCCCGTTCAGGGCCAGGGCGACGGCGCCGCCCCAGCCGCCTTGGCGTCACCCCTCCGCGTACGGCCCGCCATTGATGCGACGGTGGCTATAGCGGTGCCGACGCCGAGAAGGAGGTGGCGGGAGCCGGCGGACATGGGTGCCTCGATTCGCGTGTGAGCCCGATCGGCCCGGACCGCGCATGCCGCGAGCCGTCGCGGAGTCTACATAAATGTAGTCAGGCAGGGAAGGCTGCCCTAAGTGCATGGTGCTGCCCGGTGGTTCACCGAGTCGGTCGGAGGTGTGTTCACCCTGTGAGGTTTCTGCCCTGCGGTGCGGCCGGGCGGCCTCGGCGAGAGACGAGGGACCCGTCGCCGTGCACGGCAAGGCCGTGGCCAGGGGACTGGAGCGCCGCACCGGACCGGAGCTCGGCCCCGCCCGCGCCACACTCCTTGCCGGCGCCCGCGCGGCTGCTCAGCTTGTCGCCGTCTCCCTCGTCATCGGACTGGTCGTCCGCTCGCCGCCCCTACTGCTTTGCTTCCTCCTGCTGATGTACGCGGTCGCGGTACGTACCGCCGGCCGGCGCGTGGTCCCCGCACCCGGCCGGGCCTGGCGGTGGGCCTCGGTCCCCATCGCCGCAAGCGTCCTTCCCGTGGTCACCGCCCTGTCGGTCACACGCCTCGTCCCCCTCCGGGGCATCGCCCTCATCCCCGTCACCGGCATCCTCATCGGTGGTGCGCTCACCGCCACCGTTCTCGCCGGCAGGCGTGCGCTCGACGAACTCGCCACCCGAAAAGGCGAGGTGGAAGCAGGACTCGCCCTCGGGCTCCTGGAAAGGGATGCCCGCCTGGAGGTGGCGCGCAAGGCCGCGTCGGACGCCCTGCTCCCCGGCATGGACCAGAGTCGCACCGTCGGCCTTGTCACCCTCCCCGGCGCGTTCGTCGGCATGCTCCTGGGCGGCGCATCCCCTCTGCACGCAGGAGCGGTACAGCTCTTCGTTCTGGTCGCCCTGCTCCTTGTCCAGGCCGTGGCGGTCGCCACCACCCTGGAGCTGGTGGCCAGGGGCCGACTGGTGCGAGAAGGGTAAGACCGTTTCACCGCACGCCGGCAGCCATGTCCCTGGTCGGCGCCGCGGAATCCCTCATTCGGGCACAGGCCGAGAAATATGAGGGTCGCCTTACTGAAGATTGGTGCGGGCTGCGGCAGGGTTTCTTCCTGGCGGCCAGGAGGAGATCGGGTGAAGCAGGACTCCCGGCCGGCCCGGAGCGGCCTTCCCGCAACGCACAGCGCCCCGGCCCGTGCGACAGAAGGAGAAATGGGCGTCTCGACGCTCACGTTCCGCAGGCACAAGGGCGGAGCCTCCGTTCGCGTGATCGGTCTGCTGGCTCTGATGCCGGTCCTTCTCGCCACGGTCTGGACGAGCCTTGCCGTCGGATCGGGGCCGGTCGGCATCGACGGCATCCTGCCCGGCGTGTTCGACCCCGACCTCGCGGACAAGGGCCGGCTCATCCTCCGTGAGGTCCGGATCCCCCGTACCGCGGCCGGCCCCATGGCCGGAGTCGCCCTCGGACTGGCCGGCGCCGTGATGCAGGGCGTGGCCCGCAACCCGCCGGCCGATCCCGGCCCGCTGGGCATCAACGCCGGAGAGGCGGATGGACCAGGCCGGCCGGTTGAGGTCGTCGCCCCCCTACAGGGTCCACCGGTCGCCCTGGGCATGAGGGACGTGCTCGAAAGTGAGGCTGCGGTCGGGGGCTTGCCAGGTGGTGCGGGCCGGGCGGCTCGCCGGGTGTCAGCCGGCGTCCCGGAGCGCCTCGTACGGATCCGAGGTGCCCGTGAGGGGCGGGGTGTCGAGGAGCCGCAGGGGCGTTCGGACGAGGGGGACGGGGGCCGGCGGTGAGAGTGGCGTGTCAGAGGCGCTGGCCGACGGGGCCGTCGTACTCGGCGATCGTCCGGGCAATGTCGGTACGGTGGCGGGCCTCGTGGTCGAACTCGGCCCGCACGGTCAGGGATTCGTGGCAGGCGACGGTGGTCTCGTCGCTCCAGGTCCGGTACTTCTCCCATGGGGAGCCGGGGTCGAAGAGCGACGTCAGGAGCTTTTCGTGTTCTCCCGGGTCGGCCTGCGGCGGTGCGGTCGGCGTGTTTGCGGGTTTCGTGCCGGACGGGCTCGGCACGGTGGCGACGTTGGAGAGCCGGCCGCGCCGCAGGAGGGACCAGATCCCTTCGACGCAGCGTGCACGGGACCTCCACGCCCTCGCCGGGATCGCCCGGGAGCGCCCGCATGGGATGACACCCGTCGAGCAGGCGGATGTGTTGGACCTGCTTGACGTCCGGGTGACGCTTCTTGGCGCGGTCTCGTCACGCAAGAGCACGGATGATCAGGTGGCTCAGTGGTTCCGAGCCAACGGTGGAGTCGTACCGGCGCTGACGGACGAAGCCCGGGCAAGGGTCGAGCCGGTCTTCACGGGCCCTCCGCAGGGCGGCCGACGCGGCTTCCGAGGCTCATGAGGGTGCCGGACGCGGGGACGTGCTCAGCGCTGGTCCGGCGCCGCCTCCGGGCGCGCGTACGTCCGCCCCTTCCACGCCGCGCCCCGGCCCCGGTGGTGCCGCACCGCCGAGTCCACCGTCATCAGCAGATAGAGGGACGCGGTGAACGGCAGCAGCGGGGCGAGCCACAGCGGCTGCCGGTAGTGGCGGAGCATCGGCGCGTACGACCCCGCCATCACCGCCCAGGCCGCACCCCCCGCCCAGGCCGCCGCCGCGTCCCCGGTCGCCGCGCCCGCCACCAGGGCCGCCGGCGGCACCAGGTAGACGACCACGAGTCCCGCGACCGTCCCCAGGAGCAGCAGCGGGTTGTGCCGGAGTTGCGCGTACGCGCTCCGCGAGACCATCCGCCACAGCTCGTCGAGCCCCGGGTACGGACGGACGCTGTCGACCCGCTCCGCGAGGCCCAGCCAGATCCGCCCGCCGGCCCGCCGCACCGCCCGCGCCAGCGACACGTCGTCGATCACCGCCTGCCGGATCACCTCCGGCACCCCGGCCGCCACCGCCGTCTCCGTCCGCAGCAGCACGCAGCCGCCCGCGGCCGCCGTCGCCCGGGGGCGAGGGCGGTTGATCCAGCGGAAGGGGTAGAGCTTCGCGAAGAAATAGACGAACGCCGGCACGATCAGGCGCTCCCACGCGCTCTCGGCCCGCAGCCGGGCCATCTGCGACACCAGGTCCAGATCGTTCTCCACCGCCGCCGACACGAGGAGGCGCAGGCTGTCCGGCGCGTGGGCGATGTCCGCGTCCGTCAGGAGCAGGAACTCCGGACCGCGCGCGCGTGCCAGCGCCATGCCGTGCCGCAGCGCCCACAGCTTCCCCGTCCACCCCGGCTCCGGCTCGCCCGGCGACACCACGGTCAGCGGCAGCCCGCCGCACCGGCCGGCCAGCTCGACGGCGAGCCCGCCCGTCCCGTCCGTACTCCCGTCGTCGACGAGGACCACCTCCGCGATCCCCGGATAGTCCTGCGCGAGCAGCGACGGCAGGCTCAGCGGCAGCACCCCGGCCTCGTCCCGCGCGGGCACGACGACCACCACGCGCGGCCACGCGACCGGCTCCCCGCGCGCGTGCCCGTGGACGAGCGCGTCCGGCTTCCCGCCGTCCCGTGCCCCGCGCGCGTGTCCGCCGTGTGTGGTCGGCGGCAGCCGCTGGTCCGTGCGCCAGAAGAACCCCTGGCCCAGGAGGAGCCAGACCCAGGCGGCCAGGGAGACGGACGCGAACCAGGCAAGGGTGCTCATTCGCGGCAGTCTGCCCCAGAACGAGGGGGATGCGGGGCTCATCGGCTAGGGTGACCGGGTGAAGATCGCGCTCATGGACTCCGGAATCGGCCTCCTCCCGGCGGCGGCCGCGGTGCGGCGGCTCCGGCCGGACGCGGACATCCTCCTCTCCAACGACCCCGACGGCATGCCGTGGGGCCCGCGCACCCCCGAGGACCTCACCGGGCGCGCCCTCGACGTCGCGCTCGCCGCCGCCGGGCACCGCCCGGGGGCGCTGATCGTGGCCTGCAACACCGCCACCGTGCACGCCCTCCCCGCTCTGCGCGCCGCCCTCGAACCGGACGTCCCCGTCATCGGCACCGTGCCCGCGATCAAGCCCGCCGCGGCGGGCGGCGGCAAGATCGCCATCTGGGCCACCCCGGCCACCACCGGCAGCGACTACCAGCGCGGACTGATCCGCGAGTTCGCCGGGGGAGCCGAGGTCACCGAGGTGCCCTGCCCCGGCCTCGCGGACGCCGTGGAGCACGCGGACCAGGACGCCGTGGACCGGGCCGTCGCCGCGGCGGCCGCGCTCACCCCGGCCGACGTCCGCGCCGTCGTCCTCGGCTGCACCCACTACGAGCTGGTCGAGGAGCGCATCCTCGCCGCCCTGGAGGCGCGCCGCCCGGCGGACCTCCCGCCCCTCGTCTTCCACGGCTCCGCCGACGCCGTCGCCGCCCAGGCGCTGCGCCGGATCGGCGCCGAGCCCGCCCCCGGCGCCGATCCCACCGGCACCCTCTCCGTCCTCCTCAGCGGACGCCCCGGCCGGCTCCCCGCCGCCGCCCTCGCCTACGCCGAGGGCCGTGGCCTCGCGGAGACCGCCCCCGCTCACTGAGCGTGACCGGAGGGTTCCATTCCAGCACGCCGCCCGGGACGAACATGGGTATTCTTCCGATATGAGGGAATACTCCCGGGACCCCCGTGCCGACGAGCGGACGTCCGACGTCTGGACCGGCCGCGCCACCAACCGCTTCCAGTGGGTGGCCGCGGCGGCCGGTGCCGCCTGCATGGCCCTGGGGATCGCCCTCGCCGTCCAGCTCCAGTGGACCTCGGGCATCGCGGCCCTCCTCATGGCGGTGATCGGCTGCGTCACGGTCGGACTGCTCGTCCTCTTCGGCACCCTCGCCTTCGTCCACGTGGCCGTGAAGGTCGACGACCGGGCCATGGAGGTCCGCTGCGGCCACATCGGCCTGCCGCGCCGCCGCATCCCGCTCTCCCACGTCGTCGGCGCCGACTTCGCCCCGAGCGTCACCCCGCGCCACTGGGGCGGCTGGGGCTACCGCTGGCGCCCCGAGAAGGGCACGGCCGTGATCGTCCGGCGGGGCGAGGGCCTGGTGCTCCGCCTGGACGACGGACACACCTTCACGGTCACCGTCGACGGCGCCGAGTCCGCCGTCCGCGTCATCCGCGACCGCCTGCGCCGGCTGACCCCGCCGGGCCCGCCCGCGGCCACGGGGGCGTGACGGGCCCGTCCCCGGAGCCGGGCGCCCCGGCCCCCGACCGGCCGCGTCCGAGCCGGTCGGAGGGGTGCGCGCCGGGCCAGCACCGGACGCCCGGCGGACAGGGACGCCCCGTAGACTCCGCAAGGTGAGCGCCACCATCACCCCCGTCGACGCGTCCGAGACCGACACCGCACCCGCGCCGGCCCACCGGCTGCGGCGGTTCGCCCGGCCGGCGGCGGCCCTGCTGTCCGGCTTCGTGCTCTACCTGAGCTTCCCGCCGCGTCCCCTCTGGTGGCTCGCGCCGCCCGCCTTCGCCCTGCTCGGCTGGGCCCTGCGGGGCCGCCGGCTCCGCGCCGGCTTCGGCCTCGGGTACCTGGCCGGCCTCGGCTTCCTGCTCCCGCTCCTCGTGTGGACCGGCGAGGAGGTCGGCCCCGGCCCGTGGCTCGCCCTCGCCGCCGTCGAAGCGCTCTTCGTCGCCGCCGCGGGCCTCGGCGTCGCGGCCGTCTCCCGCCTCCCGTGGTGGCCCTTCTTCGCCGCCGGGGTGTGGATCCTCGCGGAAGGGGCACGCGCGCGCGTGCCCTTCGGCGGCTTCCCCTGGGGCAAGATCGCCTTCGGCCAGGCCGACGGCGTCTTCCTGCCCCTCGCCGCCGTCGGCGGCACCCCCCTGCTCGGCTTCGCCGTCGCCCTCTGCGGCTTCGGCCTGTACGAGGCGGCCCGCCTGGTCCACGCCCGCCGCGCCCACGGCGGCCTCGACGCGGCCGCCCCGGGCACCACGGTCCCGGGTGACGCAGCCCCCGCCCCGGACGCTCCCGCCACCACCCCGGGCGCCACGGTCCAGGACGCCACAGCCCCCGCCCCGGGCGCCCCCGCCCCGGACGTCCCCGGTACCGCTTCGAGCCGCCCCGGCACCGCCGGGCCCGCCCCCGACGCCGCTCCGTCCACCGCCGCCACCGGCCCGCGCCGCACCGGCGCCCTCCCACGCGGCCCGCTCGTCGCCGCCGCGCTCGCCGTGCTCCTCCCGGTCACCGGCGCGCTCGCCGCGCTGCCGCTCGTCGACGACTCCGCCGAGGACGGCACCGCCACCGTCGCCGCCGTCCAGGGCAACGTCCCCCGCCTCGGCCTCGACTTCAACGCCCAGCGCCGGGCCGTCCTGGACAACCACGCCGCCCGCACCCGCGAGCTCGCCAAGGCGGTCGAGGAGAAGCGCGAGCCGCGGCCCGACTTCGTGCTGTGGCCGGAGAACTCCTCGGACATCGACCCGTACGCGAACGCCGACGCCGCCGACGTCATCGACGAGGCCGTCCGCGCGATCGGCGCGCCCACCGTGATCGGCGCGGTCATCGCCCCCGAGACCGGCAAGCTCCGCAACACCCTCATCCAGTGGGAGCCCGGACGCGGCCCGGTCGCCACGTACGACAAGCGGCACGTCCAGCCCTTCGGCGAGTACATCCCGATGCGGCCCCTCGTCCGGATCTTCAACAGCAACGTGGACCGGGTGAGCCGCGACTTCGGCCCCGGCACCAAGGTCGGCGTCTTCGACCTCGCGGGCACTAGGGTCGGCCTCGCCACCTGCTACGAGGCGGCCTTCGACTGGGCCGTGCGCGACACCGTCACCCACGGCGCGCAGCTCATCACCGTCCCCAGCAACAACGCCACCTTCGGCCGCAGCGAGATGACCTACCAGCAGCTCGCGATGTCCCGGGTGCGCGCCGTCGAGCACAGCCGGTCGGTGGTCGTGCCCGTCACCAGCGGGGTGAGCGCGGTCATCCGCCCCGACGGCGAGGTCGTCGCGGAGACGAGGATGTTCACCCCGGACGTCCTGGTCGAGAAGGTGCCGCTGCGCTCCTCGCAGACCCCCGCGACCCGCATGGGCACCCTGCCCGAGGCCCTCCTCGCGGCGCTCGCCGCCGCCGGAATCGGCTGGTCGGCGCTCCGCTCGGTGCGGGCCCGCCGCACGCGGGCGGAGTGAGCGGGGGCGGCCGGGAGCAGGAGGCCGGAGCCCGCGGCCGCCCGGGGCCGGTCGGCTCCCGCCGTACATGACCTAGGGTCGGTCCATGGCTACTCCTGACTTCATCCGCACCCTGCGCGAGACGGCCGGTCACCAGCTCCTCTTCCTGCCCGGGGTGAGCGCCGTCGTGTTCGACGACCGGGGCCGGGTGCTGCTCGGAAGGCGCTCCGACAACGGGCGCTGGGCGATCATCGGCGGCATCGTCGAGCCGGGCGAGCAGCCCGCCGACTGCGCGGTCCGCGAGGTGTACGAGGAGACCGCCGTGCGCTGCGAGGTCGAGCGGATCGTGATCGTCGAGACCCTCCGCAAGCCCGTCGTCTACCCCAACGGCGACCAGTGCCAGTTCATGGACGTGACCTTCCGCTGCCGGGCCGTCGGCGGGGAGGCCCGGGTCAACGACGAGGAGTCCACCGAGGTCGGCTGGTTCGACGTGGACGACCTGCCGGAGATGAAGCGGTTCTCCCTCATGCGGATCGAGAAGGCGCTCGCCGACGAACCCACATGGTTCCGCACCACAGCAACCGGCTGAACTATGGGACCGACGCACATCGGTGGGGGAGGGGGCCGTTCATAGGGTGCGGAGCATGAGCGCTCCCGTCACCGCCCCCGGTACCGACCTCGCCGCACCCCTGCCCCGCGCGGCCGGACTCGCCCTCGACCTCACCGGCCGCACCGCGCTCGTCACCGGCGCGGCCGGCGGCATCGGACGCGCCTGCGCGCTGCGGCTCGCCGCCGCCGGGGCCCGCGTCAGAGCCGTCGACCGGGTCGCCGAGGGCCTGGACGCCCTGGCCGGAGAGGCCTCCGCGCTTCCCGGAGAGCTCGAACCGCGGCTGCTCGACCTGACCGACCTGGACGCCGCGGAGAGCGCCGCCGCGGGCGCGGACATCCTCGTCAACAACGCCGGGCTCCAGCTCGTGCGGCCGATCGAGGAGTTCCCGCCGGACGTCTTCCACACCGTCCTCACCGTGATGCTGGAGGCGCCGTTCCGGCTCATCCGGGGCGCCCTCCCGCACATGTACGGCCGGGGCTGGGGGCGGATCGTCAACATCTCGTCCGTCCACGGGCTGCGCGCCTCCGCCTTCAAGTCCGCCTATGTGGCCGCCAAACACGGTCTGGAGGGCCTCTCCAAGACCGCCGCCCTCGAAGGCGCCCCGCACGGGGTCACCTCCAACTGCGTCAACCCCGGCTACGTCCGCACCCCGCTCGTCGAACGCCAGATCGCCGACCAGGCCGCCGCCCACGGCATCCCGCCGGAGCGGGTCCTCGCGGACGTCCTGCTCAAGGACGCGGCGCTCAAGCGGCTCATCGAACCGGAGGAGGTCGCCGAGGCCGTCCTCTACCTCTGCGCCCCCCAGGCCTCGTTCATCACCGGCACCTCCCTCACCCTCGACGGCGGCTGGACCGCCCACTGAAGGTGCCCCTGTGAAGGTCGTCCACAGGGGTGGTGCGACCACACGTCCGGCAGGTATCCCTGTGTCCATGTCCCACGAACACGTCTCCTACCTGGAACTCCTCGCACGGGGAGCCGCGACGGAGGCCTACGACCGGCCCGTACTGCTCGCCCGTGCGAGCGGCGCGGGCCCCGAGGCGCTGGCCGACCTCGAAGAGGCCAAGCAGCTCGCCCTGCGGGTCCGGGCCGAGCTGGAGGGACGGCGGCGGCGCGAGGCTGAGCTGTCCGCGCTCTTCGCCACCGCCCACGACCTCGCGGGACTCCGCGACCTCGACGCGGTCCTGCGCGCCATCGTCCAGCGCGCCCGCTCGCTCCTCGGCACCGAGGTCGCCTACCTCAGCCTCAACGACCCGGCCGCCGGCGACACGTACATGAGGGTCACCGAGGGCTCCGTCTCCGCCCGCTTCCAGCAGCTCAGACTGGGCATGGGCGAGGGGCTCGGCGGCCTCGTCGCCCAGACCGCCCGCCCCTACGTCACCGACGACTACTTCGACGACGCCCGCTTCCAGCACACCCGGACCATCGACACGGCCGTACGGGACGAGGGCCTCGTCGCCATCCTCGGGGTGCCGCTCAGCCTCGGCAGCCAGGTCATCGGAGTGCTGTTCGCGGCCGACCGCAGGGCCAGGGTCTTCGAGCGCGAACAGGTCGCGCTGCTCGGCTCCTTCGCCGCGCACGCCGCCGTCGCCATCGACACGGCCAACCTCCTCGCCGAGACCCGCTCGGCCCTCGCGGAGCTGGAACGGGCCAACGACATCATCCGCGAGCACAGCGGCGTCATCGAGCGGGCCTCCGAGGTCCACGACCGCCTCTCCGAACTGGTCCTGCACGGCGGCGGCGTCCACGACGTGGCCCGCGCCGTCTCCGAAGTCCTGGGCGGGACGGTCGAGTTCACCGAGACGGGCGCGGGCTCCGCGCGCCGCGCCGGGGGCCACGCGGTCCGCGAGGGCGACGACTGGGTCGCCGCGGTCTCCGCCGGCGGCGAGGCCCTGGGCACCCTCGTCCTGCACGGCCGGCCCGACCTCGACCCCGTCGACCAGCGCACCCTGGAGCGCGCCGCCCTGGTCACCTCCCTGCTGCTGCTCGCCCGCCGCTCGGCCGGCGAGGCCGAACAGCGGGTGCGGGGCGAACTCCTCGACGACCTCCTCGACGCCCCCGACCGGGACCGCCGCCTGCTGCGCGAGCGCGCCGCCCGGCTCCGCACCGACAGCGAGGCCCCGCACGTCGTGCTCGCCGCCCGCGTCGACCGGGCCGCCGGCGGCGGCGCCGACACCGACGCGGGCCGCCGCGAGAGCGCCGACCGGCAGCGCCTGTGGTCGGCCGCCTCCCACCTGGCCGCCACCCGCCACGGACTCGCCTCCGCGCGCGACGGCGGCACGGTCCTGCTGCTGCCGCTCGGCCCCGGCGAGACCGCCGCCGAACTCGCCCGGCAGACCGCCAAGAGCCTCGGCGGCACCCTGCGCGAAGAGGTCACCGTCGGCGCCTCCGCCCCCGTACGGGCGCCCCTGGACCACCCGGACCAGGTGGCCGTCGCGTACGGGGAGGCCCGCCGCTGCCTCGACGCGCTGGGGCTCCTGCACCGCTCCGGGCAGGGCGCCGCCGCCGAGGACCTCGGCTTCCTCGGCCTGCTGCTCGCGGACAGCCGGGACATCGGCGGCTTCGTCGACCGCACCGTCGGTCAGGTCGTCGCCTACGACCGGCGGCGCGGCACCGAGCTGGTCCGCACCCTGGACGCGTACTTCGCGAGCGGCATGAGCCCGGCCCGTACCAAGGACGAACTCCACGTCCACGTCAACACGGTGGCCCAGCGCCTGGAGCGGATCGGCCGGCTCCTCGGCCCCGACTGGCAGTCCCCGTCGCGCGCCCTGGAGATCCAGCTCGCGCTGCGGCTGCACGCCCTCGCGGACGCGGTCGGGGGGAAGTGACGTACGGAAAGGCCCCGGGCCCCGCTCACGGCGAGCGG
>NZ_JBSHHY010000062.1:0-23701 GCF_053618675.1 Streptomyces sp. NPDC055632
GCGCACCCCCTCCCGGGTGCGCCGCGCCGCCCCCACCCGCACCCCCTTCCGGAGGAACCCCGCATGACCGTCACCGAACAGCCCGCACCCGCCCGGCAGGTCCGGCCGGCCGAGGAGCGCCACGCCGCCGAACTCGCCTTCCTCGCCGCCCAGGACCCCGGTCCGCGCCCGCCCGGCTGGGCCCTGACCCCCCGCGCGGTCGTCACGTTCGTCTGCGGCAGCGACGGCGCGGAGCTGGCCCTGCCGAAGCGCCGGGCGGGCCTGCCGTCGAAGCTGGCGATCGCCCCGAAGTTCGTCGGCGAACGCGCCCTGGTGGAACGCTGCGTGGTCACCCTCGCGGGAGAGCGCGGACTGCTCCTCACCGGCGAGCCCGGCACCGCCAAGTCGATGCTGTCGGAACTGCTCGCGGCCGCCGTCAGCGGCACCAGCTCCCTCACCGTGCAGGGCACCGCCGGCACCACCGAGGACGCCTTCCGCTACGGCTGGAACTACGCCCTGCTGCTCGCCCAGGGCCCCACCCCGCAGGCCCTCGTCGACTCCCCGGTGCTCGCCGCCATGCGCACCGGCCGGGTGGTGCGGGTCGAGGAGATCACCCGCTGCCTGCCCGAGGTGCAGGACGCCCTGGTCTCGATCCTGTCCGACCGCCGGATCACCGTCCCCGAACTGACCGCCACCGAGGACGCGGTGGTCGCCGCCGCGCCCGGCTTCACCGTCATCGCCACCGCCAACCTGCGCGACCGGGGCGTCTCCGAGATGTCCGCCGCGCTCAAGCGCCGCTTCAACTTCGAGACCGTCGCCCCGATCGCCGACGCCGACGCCGAGGCCGTCCTGATCCGGCGCCAGGCCGTCGCGGCGGTCCAGCGCGCGGGTGCGCCCTTCGGCGTCGACGACGCCGTCCTCGACGCCCTCGTCACCGTCTTCAGGGACCTGCGCTCCGGCCGCTCCACCGAGGGCTGGGACGTGGAGCGCCCCGGCACGGTCATGTCCACAGCCGAGGCCGTCCAGGTCGCGGCGTCCCTCGGGGTCGCGGCCGCGTACCTCCCGGGCGGGGACGTCCTCGACCTCCTGCCCGGCCACCTCCTCGGCGTCGTCCGCAAGGACGACCCGGCCGACCACGCGCGCCTCCTCGGCTACTGGGACGGCCCGGTCCGCCGCCGGGCCGAGAACGGCTCGGCCATGTGGCGCCGCCTCTGGGACCTGCGCGGGAGCCTGCGGTGACGACCCTCGACCCGCGGGCGGCCGTGGACGCGCTCGCCGCGTCCCGCGCCCCGTACCTCCTCGGGGTGCGCCACCACAGCCCGGCCCTGGCCGCCGTGGTGCCCGCCCTGCTCGACGAGGCGGGCGCCGAGGTGGTCTGCGTGGAGCTCCCGGCCGACTTCCGGCCCTGGCTGGAGCACCTGGCGGACCCGGAGACCGTCGCCCCCGTCGCCCTGGCCGGGGCGGGCGAGGGCGGACGCCTGGCGTTCTACCCCTTCGCGGACTTCTCCCCGGAGCTGGCGGCGGTGCGGTGGGCCCGGGACCACGGCGCGGAGGTCGTCTGCTGCGACCTGCCCCTGTCCGACCCCGGCTGGTCCCTGACGGATACGGGCGGCTTCCCGGGCGTCGACACCGCCGACGGTGACGCCGCCGGGGGTGACGCCGCCGGGGGTACGGACGAGGGCGCCGGCACCGGTGTCCGCCCCGCCGGCCCGGGCGCCGGGGAGACGCGGGGGCGCGGCTCCTTCGCCGGGGCGCTCGCCGCGGCCGGCACCGGCCGGGACGGCGAGGACATGTGGGACCGCGCCGTGGAGGTGCTGGCCCCCGGCTGCTCCCCGGAAGCGGTGCGCCGCGCCGCCCTGGGCGTGGGCTGGGCCCTGCGGAACGACGGCGCCGTGCCCGCCACCGACCTCGCCCGCGAGGCCCGGATGCGGCAGGTGATCGCCACGGCCTCGGCCGGAGGCCGCCGCGTCGCCGCCGTGATCGGCGCCTTCCACGCCCCCGCGCTGCTCGCACCGGCGGACGAGGGCACGGAGGACCGGGCCGTCCCGGAGGCCCCGGACGCGGCCCCGAAGGCCCCGGCCACGACCCCGGGCCCGGGCGTCGCGGTGACCTCGTTCGTCCCGTACTCCTTCGACCTGCTCGACTCCCGGTCCGGCTACCCCGCCGGGATCCGCGACCCGCTGTGGCAGCAGGCCGTGCTCACCGCGGCCGGCGACCCCGAGCGGATCCGCGAGGCGGCCGCCGCCGCGGTGACCGGCCTGTGCCGGGAGATGCGCCGCGCCGGTCACACCGCCGGCACCGGCGAGGCCGCCGAGACGCTGCGGCTTGCCTGCGACCTGGCCGTGCTGCGCGGACTCCCCGCCCCCGGACGCGGGGAACTCCTGGAGGCCGTCACCACCGTCCTCGGACAGGGCGAACCCCTCGGCCGGGGCCGGGCGCTGGCCCGCGCCCTGGAGGCCGTGCTCGTCGGCACCGCGCGCGGCCGGATCAGCCCGCACGCCCCCCGCTCCGGCCTGGGCCCCTCGGTCGAGGAGGAGCTCACCCGGCTGCGGCTGCCCCGCCCGGAGGAGCCCGAGCCCCGGGAGGTGCGCCTCGACCCGCTCCGCTCCCCGCTCGACGGGCGCCGCGAGGTCCTGCTGCAACGCCTCCTCGTCATCGGCGCCTCCTACGGCGAACCCCTCGCCGTGGCGGCCACCGGCGACGGCACCGCCCTCGGCACCAAGTGGCGCCTGACCTGGAACCCGTCCGTGCCCGCGCGGCTCGACCTCGCCGGGGTCCGGGGAGTCACCGCGGCCCAGGCCGCCGCCGGCACCCTGGCCGAGACCGCGCGCCGCGAGACCGCCGAGGGCGGCCCCACCCCGGCCCAGATCCTGACCGGGCTCACCGCCGCCGCCCGCTGCGACCTGCCCGACCTGGTCGACGCGCGGCTGCGCGAGGCCTCCGCCGTCCTGCCCGACACCGCGAGCCTGCCCGAACTCCTCGAAGCGCTGGACCTCCTGGAGGGCATACGACGCGGCCACCACCCCGGCACCACCGAGGACGCCCGCGCCACGGCCGGCGCGCTCACCGGCGAACTCCTTGAGGCCGCCGTGCGGTCGCTGCCCGGCCTGGCCGGCAGCGACACCCCCGCGGACGCCGGTGCCCTCGTGGCGCTCGCGGACCGGTCGGCCGCCCGGCACCTGGGCCTCCGGATGGACCGGGCCCTCGCCGAACTGGCCTCCGAAGGCTCGCCGTTGATCCAGGGTGCCGCCCTGGCCGTACGGGTCCTGCTCGACCTGGAACCGGCCGCGGACCTCGGCGAGCGGACGGCCGGCTGGATCGACGGCGCGACCTCCCCCGACACCCGGCGGGCCCTGACGAAGCGCCTCACGGGACTGCTCACGGCCGCCGGCCCGCTGCTCCAGGCGTCCCCGGAAGCCCTCACCCCGCTCCTCGACCGGATCGACGCCCTGGCCGACCAGGACTTCCTCGACCGGCTCCCGGCCCTGCGCGGCGGCTTCGACGCCCTCGCCCCGGCCGCCCGGGACCGGCTCCTGACCACGGTCACCGAGCGGCTCGGCGACCGGCTCGACCTCTCCCTCGACGCCCCGCCCGAACTGCTCGCCCTGTGGGCGGCGGCCGACGCGGCCGGCCTCGCCGCGCTGAAGTCCCTGGCCCTGGCCGGTCCGGAGGCCCCGGCCGACCCGCGCCCCGCACTCGAAGCCGAAGCCGCACCCGCACCCGAAACAGAAGGCGCACCCGAAGCCGACGCGTCCCCCGCCGGAGCACCGGACCGGCGGCTCGCCCCCGCCGACCGCTGGCGGCTCCTCCTCGGCCGCCACAGGGACCGGCTCTCCGCCGACGCACGCCGCTACGCCCGCGCCCTGGACGAGCTGTACGGCAGCGGACGCGGCGAGGGAGCCGACGACCTGGACGCCGGATCCGGCGGGGGCGGGGGACAGGAGGCCTCCTTCCCCACCGCACGCGAGTGGTCCCGGGAGCTGGAGGCCCTCTTCGGCGCCGACGTGCGCGAAGAGGTCCTGGCCGAGGCCGCCGACGCGGGCCGCGTCGACGTGCTCGCCCAGCTCGACCCGGCGGCGGTACGCCCCTCGGTGGAACTCCTCGGCTCGGTGCTCTCCCTGGTCGGCGGCATGCCCGAGGCACAACTCGCCCGGCTGAGACCGCTGGTGAAGCGGCTCGTCGACGAGCTCGCCCGGGAACTGGCCACCCGCCTGCGCCCGACGCTCTCCGGACTCGCCACCCCGCGCCCCACCCGCCGCCCCGGCGGACGACTCGACCTCGCCCGCACCCTGCGCGCCAACCTCGCCCACACCCGGCGCACGGACGACGGCCGGGTCGTGGTCGTGCCGGAGCGGCCGGTGTTCAGCACCCGGGCGAGCAAGGAGTCGGACTGGCGCCTGATCCTCGTGGTCGACGTCTCCGGCTCGATGGAGGCCTCGGTCATCTGGTCGGCGCTGACCGCCGCGGTGCTGGGCGGCGTACCGACCCTGTCCACGCACTTCCTGGCCTTCTCCACCCAGGTGGTGGACCTGACCGACCGGGTCGACGACCCCCTGTCGCTGCTCCTGGAGGTGCGGGTCGGCGGCGGCACGCACATCGCGGCGGGACTCGCGCACGCCCGCTCGCTGATCACCGTGCCGAGCCGCACCCTCGTGGTCGTGGTCAGCGACTTCCAGGAGGGCGCTCCGCTCGCCGGCCTCCTCGGCGAGGTCCGCGCCCTGGCCGCCTCCGGCGCGCACCTCCTCGGCTGCGCGGCGCTCGACGACGCCGGAGCGCCCCGCTACTCGGTGCCGGTGGCACGCCGGCTCGTCGCCGCCGGGATGCCGGTGGCCGCCCTCAGCCCGCTCGCCCTCGCCCGCTGGGTGGGCGACCGCCTCCGTGGAGAACCCCGTTGAGCCCCGAACCCCTGCCGCCCGTCGCCCCCGACGTCCTCGCCGAGGCCGTGGAGCAGCTCAGCGCACGGCTGCGCAAGAAGCTCGACGCCGCGATCGCGGGCTGCGCCGAGCACGTCGTCCGGGCCGCCGACGGCTCCCTCGACGTGCGCTTCGGCGAGGACGCCCTCGTCACCCTGCGCCCCGGCCCGTCGGGAGCGGTCACCGAAGCGGGACAGGCCGTCTGCACCTGCCTGCTGGCCCCGCGCTGCCTGCACCGCGCGGCGGTCCTGGGCGCGGCACCGATCGCGGACGCGGACGCGTATGTACATACGGGTACGGATGCGGCGCCGGAGGCCCCGGAGCCGACGGCGGACCTCGCCGCCCCGCCCCGGGCCGACTCCACCACCGCCCCCGTTCCCGACCCCGCCCCCGTTCCCGACTCCGCCTTCGTTCCCGGCCCCGCTCCTGAACCCTCCGGGAGCACCGACCCCTCCGGGAGCACCGCGCCCCCGCTCACCCCCGCCCAGGTCCGGGCCGCCACCGCCCTGTGGGAGGTGGCCGCCGAAGCCCTGTCCGCGGGAGTCACGGCCGGCGGGGCGGTGGTCCAGGCCGAACTGCTGCGCGCCGCGCACACCGCGCGCCTGGCCGGGCTGCCCCGTGCCGAAGCGGCCGCACTGCGGGTCGTACGGGGACTGCGCGCGGCGCGCGAGCGCGGTCGGGGGCAGCGTCTCGGCGACCTCACGGGCGCCTTCCGGGACCTCCTGTCCGGTGCCGCCCTGCTCGCCTCGGGGACGGCGGGACCCGGCGCGGCCGGCACCGCGCGCCGCGCCTACGAACAGGGCGGCAGCCTCAGGGCGTACGGCCTGTGCCGGGAGCCGGTGCTCTCCGCCACCGGGTACGGGGGCGTGTCCACCCACCTGGTGGGCCCGGACGGTTCCCGCTACACGATCTCGGACGTGCGCCCCGGCGGTCTCGCCCGCGCCAGGGGAGCGGGTTCCGCGTCCGTGGCGCTCGGCGGGGCCGTCCTCGACCACGCGGGCCTCGCGCGCGGAGGACTGCGGATCGTCGGCGCCACCGTCTCGCCGGACGGGCGGCTCGGGGCGGGCCGGGGCGTGAGCGCGACCCCGCTGCGCGGCGTGGACTGGTCCGAGGAGCCCGCGTCGGCGCTGTTCGCCGGCCCGGTGGGCGAGGCGGTGGCCGCGGCGCTCGACGCCGGTTCGCCGGAGGCCGGCGGCTCCGAAGCCGCCCTCCTCGGCTGTGACGTGGAGGTGGTCGGCCCGGCGGGCGAGTACCTGCTGGTCCGCGTCGCCGGGGGCGGACCGCTGCTGCGGCTGGGCGCGGCCCATCCCCATCCGGAGCTTCCGCACGCCGCGAACCTGCGCAGGATCGCGGAACACCCCGGGCTCGTCCTGCGCGTCCTCGGACGCCCCGACCCGGACCGGGCGGCGACGCTCCGGCCGCTGGCGGTCGGCCCGGTGCCGGGGGAGCCGTACACGCTGCGGCTGCCGGAGGAGTGGCTCGGCCGGGCCGACCTGGGGTACGACCGCCTCCAGGGAAGCCACTTCCCGCGCGGGACCGGGGACCCGGGCACGATCGCCCCAGCCGCCTCCGTACCGGATCCGCTGGCGGACGCTCCGCTGTGGCGGGTGCGGCGGCTCCTCGAGACCGGGGTCGCGGGCGGGCGGCGGGCCGTGGCCGAGGCCGGCCGGGGGACGGACGCGGCCGGTCTCCTGGCCCCGCTGCGCCGGGCGGGCCTCGGTGGGGCGGCACAGCTCGCGGCGGCCCTGACGGCGGAGGCGGACCGCCGTCCCCGTGACGCCTTCGGCCGCCTCACCGACGCCTCGGCCGACGGCTACGCCCGGGCCTGGCTCGCCTCGGCGGTCCATCTGGCGGCGGCGGAGAGGTCGTTGGTGGTGGCGTCCTGGTCCTGACGGGATCGGGAACGGGACGCAACACGCCTCGTCGGCGCCGGACTTCGTCGCGTTCCCGGGGATCCCGTACCGCACGAGCGGGCCGTCGCCCGGGACGATCCGCAGGGGAGGCCCCGCTCGGTCACGCAGTCCGCGCAGGCGGTGAACGCGGCCCGTCCGCCGGGGACGAGCGCGGGAGCGGGTCGGCAGTGGGGGCGCGTGCGCCGGTGGTGTCCGGCCGGTGTCACCCGCTCGGCGGACGGAGACCCCGCCCGGAGGAGGGAACGGTACGTCCCAGACCGTGCGACGGGCGGACACGAGGGCGGGACGAGGGAATGCGACATGTGCTGCGGAGGCGGCGGGAGGCCGCACGGGCGCGTCAGGAGCGGCTCGAACGGCTCCGCCGGGACGACCGGACGCTGCTCGACCGCCTGTACGGGACTCCGTACGAGGACATCGCCTTCCCGCCGCCCCGTCCCCTGGACGACGCCGAGGCGGTGGAGATCCTGGGGTTCGCGCTGCGCCTCGGCCGGGCGCTCTTCCTGGCCGGGGCGGAGACCCGGCGGATCGAATCGTCCGTCGTGGCGGCCACCGCCGCCTGGGGGATGGGCAGCCAGGAGGTCGACATCAACGCCCGGTCGATACAGGTGCAGTACGCCCCCGAGGGCCGGCGGCCCGTCGTCATGCTGAAGGTGATGGGCTCGGAGGACACCCGGGACCTGGACCGGCTCGCCGCGCTCGAACGCCTCACCACCCACGTCGCCTCCGGCCGACTGGACCGGGAGGTCGCCGCCGGGGCCCTGGACCGGATCGAGACCGGCGCCTCCCGCTGGCCCTGGTGGTTCGGTCTGGGAGGCGGCGCGGTCCTGGCGGCGATGCTGTGCGTCCTGGCCTCCGGGACCACGCGCGCGGCCCTGGTGTCGCCCCTCGTCTTCCTGCTCGCCGACCGGGGCGCCTGGGCCCTGTCCCGGGGCGGCCTGCCGTCGTTCTTCGTCACCGCCGCCCAGACCGCCCTGCTCCTCGTCGCGGTCACGGGGCTCGCGGCGGCCGGGGGACTGAGTCACACGGAGGCGGCCAGTGTGATCGCGGCGAACGTGATCCTGCTGCTGCCGATCTTCACGATCATCTCGCTGACCGAGGACGCGATCGACGGCTTCCGCTCCATGGCGGCGGGCCGCACGGTGAGCCTCCTCGCCTTCTTCACCGCGCTGGCCTGCGGCTTCCTCGCGGTCGGCTTCCTGCTGCGGGGCGCCGACGCGGACGCCCGCTCCACCGCCCTGATCCCCCTCCCGGTCGTCCTCTCGCTGCTCACCAGCGCGATCGGCGCCCTCGGGAACACCGTGTTCATGGGCGGAGGGCTGCGCATCATCCCGCCCGCGGTCGCCGCCGCGGTCCTGGGCGCGGGGGTCAAACTGGCCTGCGTCGGCGCGTTCGACTGGTCCGCGCCCCTGGCGACCGGCCTCGCGACGGTGGCGATGGGCCTCGCCGCCGCGGTGCTGTCGCCGCGCACGGGCATCCCGGTCCGCGCGTTCGTGATCCCCGGCATCGCCGGCGGCGTGCTGCCGGGGCCCGACCTGTACCGGAGCCTGCTGCAATGGCTGCTGCACGTGGAGGGCGCGGGGGCCTATCTGGTGTCCACGATGGCGTCGGTGGCCGCCATCGGCATCGGCGTGGTCTTCGGGACGCTGCTCGGCACCGCCGCCGAACGCCAGTGGCACTACCGGGGGACCGGGGACGCGGTCGGCCCCTCCCGTACCGCCGAGGGGATGGTCCCCGCCGCGGGCGAGCCCGAACGGGACACCCGGGCCCGCTGACGTCTTCTTCTTTCGGCCGTGACCGCCGTGACCGCCGTGACCGCCGTGACCGCGATGCCTGTGACGGTCGCGACGGTCGCAATGGCTGCCCGGCAAACGCGGGATATGAGCCGCTTGTGCGACATAAGGCCCCCTCGGCGGGGTAGCGGCACACCCATGGATACGACACCCCTGCGCGCCGTCGCCCTCGTCTGCACCCTCTCCCCGTCACCCGCGCGGTCCAGCTCCCAGCTCCTGGCCGAGCAGGTCATGGCGGCCCTGGGCGAGCACGGCGTCACCGGCGAGACCATCAGGATCGCCGACCGCAACGTCCTGCCCGGAGTCAAGACCGACATGGGGGAGGGGGACGACTGGCCGGAGATCCGCGACGCCGTCCTGGGCGCGGACATCCTGGTCCTGTCGACCCCCATCTGGCTCGGCCACCCCTCCAGCATCGCCCAGCGCGTCCTGGAGCGGCTGGACGCCGAACTCTCCGAGACGGACGACGAGGGCCGGATGCTGACCTACGGCAAGGTGGCGGCCGTCTGCGTGGTCGGCAACGAGGACGGCGCGCACAAGGTGAGCGCGGACCTCTTCCAGGGCCTCAACGACGTCGGCTTCTCCCTCGCCCCCAACGCCGTCACCTACTGGGTGGGGGAGGCCATGCAGGGCACCGACTACCAGGACCTGGACAAGACCCCCGAGTCCACGGCCGGCACCACCGCGACCCTCGCCGCCAACACGGCCCACTTGGCCCGCCGCCTCAAGTCCGCCCCGTACCCGCCGTCCTGACCCCGACCGACACCCACCGAGGAGCGACCGACATGACCCGGCACGAGAACGACGAACCGAACCCGCGCACCACTCCCCCCTCCGAGGCCCCGGGGGAGAGCGGCGACGAAGAGGCGCGTGAGGAGGCGGAGGAGGCGGTCGTCGGCGAGGCGGGCGACGAGGACGACGCGGACGACCGGGACGACGCGGACTCCGCGTAGAGAAGCCCCGTGCGAACGAGAATCCCCCGTGCGAAGGGGAATCCCGTGAAGGGGAGGCCCCGCACCGCGACGCCGGGGCGGACCGTGAGGAGTTCACGGTCCGCCCCGGCGTCGTACATCGATGCGGAGGGCTCTCGAGAAGGCCTCTCAGGCGGTTCTGGCCCGGGGCGCGCTCCCCGGGGCCTGGAGCGGTACGGAGCCCGGACCGCTCACCACCAGGACGATGCCGAGGCTCGCGCACATCCTGCGGGCCCGGGCGAGCGCGCTGAAGGACGCCGGGGACGGGCAGGGGGACGGGAATTCGAGGAGCACCCGGTCCGGACGGTAGGCGGAGACGATCGCCTCGATCTCCAGGGCCGCCGCGGCACGGCTGGTGACGTCGAGCTCGCGGAGGAGCCTCAGGTGCAGGACGCCGTCTTCGAAGGCATGGCTCAAGAGCATGGTCTACCTCCCGGACCGGGTGGGCGCCGCTGACGCGGCACAAGGCGGTGATCAGGCGATCGGGTGATCGATGGGAGGGACCGGCGAGCGGTCCCGGTGCGGCGCACGGTGAGCGGTTCGTGGAACTCGACGGGAACACCGTGAGCGCCGCATCCTCGGCGCGGGCCGGCCGCCGGGGCCGTTCTCCGCCGCAGGACGCTCTGTGTCCAGCCCGAAGCAGCTCGACAGGTGGCTGCCACCCTCCATTATGCAAGGAACGCGCCTGCCTGCACCTTTCCCGTTCCGGCCCCGCGCACCGGACTTCAGGGGCCTGATTGAGGCGGGAGCGGCCGGGTACGCGGGGGACGACCACAACGGAACGAAGGAGGCAAACCGGTGAGCACGGTCGAGAAGACCATCGATGTGGACGTCCCGGTGCGGAGCGCCTACGACCAGTGGACGCAGTTCGAGGAGTTCCCCCACTTCATGGAAGGCGTGGAGGAGGTGCGGCAGGTCGACGAACGCCACTGCCACTGGCGGACCAAGGTGGCGGGGGTGCGGCGCGAGTTCGACACCGAGATCGTCGACCAGCTGCCCGACGAGCGCGTCGCGTGGCGCACCGTGGGCGGAGAGGTCCGGCAGAAGGGCGTCGTCACCTTCCAGTCGCTCGACGAGGGCCACACCAGGGTCCGGCTCGCGATGGAGGTGGAGCCGGAGGGCGTGGTGGAGAAGACCGGCGACGCCCTCGGGATCCTCGACCTGCGGGTCAAGGGCGACCTGAAGCGCTTCAAGGGCTTCATCGAGGAGCGCGGGCAGGCGACCGGCGGCTGGCGCGGCCGCATCCGCCCCACGGACGGCATGAACCCGCTCCCGGCCGACGGGACGCGGAGCGTCCCCGGCGGCGCCCCGGGCACGACGGGCGGCGCCCCGGGCACGACGGGCCCGGCCGGTGACGTCCCCACCATCCCGGGCCAGGTCGACAGGTCCTCGCACGGTGCGGGCGCCTGGCCGCCCGCCGACCGTCCCTGAGGACACCGAGGACACCGAGGGCGCCCGAGGAGCCCTGAAGGCATCTGAGAACAGCGGACGGCACTGATTCCGGATCGGGGGCCGGTCACGCGGACGGACGACGTCCCGTGACCGGCCCCCGGCCGTGCGCGCCCTCCGGCGACCCGCGGGAACGCGGGCCCGGCACCACCCCCGGGACGGACGCGTACCAGGGCGGCTGCCGGGCGGGCCCGGCCCTCCCGGGGCACATTGGTACGGAGGGGCGGCCGCCCCTACGCCGGGCCGCCCGCGCGTACGGCACGTGGTGCCGGGTAGTCGATCGGCAGGAGACCCTTTCCGGCCGGCGGAGAAGAGACGGAGCCGAACCCCGCCGCCCGGGCCCGAACCGCCTTCCCCGGCGCGAGCGAGAAGGGGCATGACATGAGCACCGATGACGGCACTTCCCGCGTGGTCGTGGGCGTGGACGGCTCACCGGCGTCCCACGCCGCCCTGCGCTGGGCGCTCCGCCACGCACGGCGCACCGGAGCGACCGTGCACGTCGTGGGGGCCTACGACCTTCCCGGGGCCGGGGGGTGGTCCGCGCCGGCCGTGGACGTGCTCTTCGACGAGGAACAGGCCCGGCGGTCGCTCTCCGAGGAACTCGCGGATGTCCTCGCTCCGGACGACGACGTCCCCCTGGTCCAGCACGTGGTGCGCGGAAACCCCGCCCAGGTGCTGATCGACGAGTCGGACGGCGCCGAACTGCTCGTCGTGGGAAGCCGGGGCCGGGGAGGCTTCGCGAGCCTGCTCCTCGGCTCGGTGAGCCAGCAGTGCGCCGCCCACGCTTCCTGCCCCGTCGTCATCGTCCGCCCGGAGACGGCCGACGGCACCCCGCCCGCGGGCGACACCCCCTGATACGCGTCGGTGACACGGAGGTCGGACCATCATGAACGCATCCATGTCCTTGGTGCTTCTGCCGGACGGCCATCTCGTGCTTCCCGCCGACGAGGTGACGGGCCTGCTCCGGCACCTCGCGGCCGGGTGGCTGGAGTCGACCGGCGAAGACGACCTCGACCTCGCGCCGGAGACGGTGGTGGCCCTGGCGGGGGCGCTGACGGAGGTCGCCGACCGGATCGACGTGGAGTGCATCGCGCTCGCGCCGCGCGGCGACGAGGACCCGTTCGACCAGGAGAGGCCGTTCACCGACGGGAACGGCGAGGAGGAGGCGCCCGACGACGGCCCGTTCGACGACGGCGGCCCCCTCAACGAGGGGAGCCCGTTCGACGAGGGGCGCCCGTTCGGCGAAGGAGGGCGCTTCGACGACGGGGACCCCCTCAGGGACGAGCACGGAGACCCGTACGACGGAGGCGGTCCGCCGCAGCCCTGAGGGAGCGCCCGCGCGGAGCCGGGCTCCACGGGTCCTCCTTCAGGAGCGGGTCCACGTCGGCGAGGCGCCGGGCGCGCGCGTCGAGCGCCGGGTCGTCCAGGTCGTCCCAGGCGAGCGGGGCCGCGACGGGCGCGCCGGCCCTGGCCCGCACCGTGTACGGGGCCACGGCGGTCTGTCCGTACGCGTTGCGCTGGACGTCGAGGTAGAGCCGCCCCTCCCGCGCCTTCTTGCGCACCTCGGTGGTGAGCCGGTCGGGGTGCCGGGCGGCGAGCACCCCGGCGACGTCGGCGGCGAAGGCCCGCACGTCGTCGTAGGGCGCCTTCCGGTCCAGCGGCACCAGGACGTGCAGCCCCCGCGAGCCGGTGGTCATGAGCAGCGACGGCAGCTCCAGCTCGTCGAGGAGGTCGCGGAGCCACCGGGCCGCGTCCCGCACCGGCCCGAACCCCTCCTCGGACGGGTCGAGGTCGAAGACCAGCCGGTCGGGGTGGTGGGGGCGGTCGACCTTCGACAGCCACCGGTGCAGGGTGACGGAGCCCTGGTCGGCGAGGAGGACCAGGGTGGCCGCGTCCTCGGCCAGGACGTACGTGACGGTGCCGCCCTCCTTCGGCATCTCGGCGCGCCCCACCCAGTCCGGGAAGTGGTCCGGCACGTCCTTCTGGAAGAACCCCCGGTCGCCGATGCCGCCCGGATGACGCTCCAGGGTCAGCGGGCGGCCGCGCAGGTGCGGCAGCATCCGCGGGGCCACGGCGCGGTAGTACTCCGCGAGGTCGGCCTTGGTGATGCCGTCCTCGGGGAAGAGCACCTTCTCCGGCCGGCTGACCGTGACGGTGCGCCTGCCCGCCCGTACCTCCAGGGTGTCCGTCATCGCGTCCTCCCTCTCCGTGCGCGTTCCGGGCACCGCCCGCGCGTCTCCTACGGGGCCGCTACCCGCGAAGGCGCGGGCCTATCACGGCGTTCCCGCCGGAGGCCGCGCCGCCTCCGGCGAGCCGGCGCGAGGCATACGACCCGGCGGTCCGGGGCACTCGCGCCGTGAAACCCGAAAGCCGCACGTGAGGAGCTCGACCATGAGGGCGTTGACCTGGCACGGACACCGGGACGTTCGTGTGGACACCGTGCCCGACCCCCGGATCGTCGACCCGACGGACGTGATCGTCCGGGTCACCTCCAGTGGGATCTGCGGCTCCGACCTGCACCTGTACGAGGTGTTCGGGCCCTTCCTCGACCCCGGCGACATCCTCGGCCACGAACCCATGGGAATCGTGGAGGAGGTCGGCCCCGAGGTGCGGAACCTCAAGGTCGGCGACCGGGTGGTGGTGCCGTTCAACGTCTCCTGCGGCACGTGCTGGACGTGCGGCCAGGGCCTGCAGTCCCAGTGCGAGACCACCCAGGTCAGGGAGTACGGGACGGGCGCCTCGCTGTTCGGCTACACCAAGCTCTACGGGCAGGTCCCCGGCGGACAGGCGGAGTTCCTGCGCGTCCCCTTCGGCGACACCCTGCCCATCAAGGTGGGCCAGGACGCCCCCGACCAGCGCTACCTCTACCTCTCCGACGTGCTGCCGACCGCCTGGCAGGCGGTGGCGTACGCCGACGTCCCGCCCGGCGGCACCCTGACCGTCCTCGGGCTCGGCCCCATCGGCGACATGGCCGCCCGCATCGCGCTCCACAGGGGCGCGAGCAAGGTCATCGGCGTGGACCTCGTCCCCGAGCGGCTCCGCCGCGCCCGGAGCCGCGGCGTCGAGGTGCTGAACCTCAAGGAACACGGCAAGGACCTCGGCGACCGGGTGCGGGACCTCACGGACGGCCGGGGCACCGACGCGGTCGTCGACGCCGTCGGCATGGAGGCCCACGGCGCCCCGCTCACCAAGGCCGCGCAGAAGATCCCGGGCTTCCTGCCCGACGCCCTCGCCCAGAAGCTGATGACCAAGGTCGGCGTGGACAGCATGGCCGCCTTCGACACGGCGGTGGACGTGGTCCGCCGCGGCGGCACCATCAGCCTGTCCGGCGTCTACGGCGGCGCCGTCGACCCCGTCCCGATGTTCAGCCTCTTCGACAAGCAGATCCAGCTCCGCATGGGCCAGGCCAACGTCTGGCGGTGGGTCGAGGACATCCTCCCCCTCCTGGACGACGCCGACCCGCTCGGCGTCGACGACTTCGCGACCCACACCCTCCCCCTGGAGGACGCCCCCCAGGCGTACAAGACGTTCCAGGACAAGGAGGACGGCATGATCAAGACGGTGCTGACCCCCGGCAGCTGAGCGGCCCCGCACCGCTCGCGTCTTCCGGCCGGGAGGCGGAGGACCTCCCGGCCGGAAGACGCGAACCGGTGTGAAATCACGACTTCGTGGAACCCGTCTCTCATGAAAGCGATCCCCCGGGACATGTCCGACCCCGTCCGCACCCCTCTGCTCGACAGCACCGCCTCCCTCCTGATGAAGGGATACGGCTGGCTGCCCGACCTGCGCCGACGCGCCGGGAACGCCCCGGCCGTGCCCGTGCGGATCCTCGGCCGGCGCGGGGTCGCGCTGCACGGCAAGGAGGCGGTGGACTTCTTCTACGACGAACGGCACGTCCGCCGGCACGACGCCCTGCCCGGGCCCGTCCTGGACACCCTGTTCGGCCGCGGAGCCGTCCACACCCTCGACGGGGGACCGCACCGCGGGCGGAAGGCGCTGTTCCTGACCCTGCTCAAGGACCCGGAGCGGATCGCCTCCCTGGTCGAGCACGCCCGGCGGGCGTGGGACCGGGCCGAGGCCGGCTGGCAGGACCGGGAGCGGGTGGTGCTCTTCGACGAGGCCGCCCGCGTGCTGACCGTGGCCGTCCACGAATGGGCCGGCGTCCCGCTGCCCGTGGGCGAGGAGGAGACTGCCGCGCGGGACCTCGTGGCCATGGTGGACGGCTTCGCCGCCGTCGGGCCCCGGCACGTGCGCGCGCGGCGGGCGAGGAGGCGGCAGGAGCAGCGGCTCGCCCCGCTGATCGAGGAGTTGCGGTACGCGGGCGCCCCGTCCGGGCAGGCGACGGTCGCGCAGGCGGTGGCCGCGCACACCGACGCGAACGGCCGGCAGCTCGACCCGCACACCGGGGCCGTCGAACTCCTGAACGTCCTGCGGCCCACGGTCGCGGTGGCCTGGTTCGTCACCTTCGCCGCCCACGCCCTGCACCGCCGGCCGGAGCACCGGGCGCTCCTGACGGCGGACGAGCGGTCCTCCTGGGGGTTCGCCCAGGAGGTCCGCCGCTTCTACCCCTTCGCCCCGTTCACCGGCGGCCTCGCGGCGGCCGACACGCAGTGGGGCGGCGTCCCGATCGAGAAGGGCAGTCTGGTCCTCCTCGACCTGTACGGGCACGACCACGACCCCGACCTGTGGCCGGAGCCGTACACCTTCGACCCGACCAGGTTCACCCGTCCGGGCGCGACGGTCGGCCGCGACGACCTCGTGCCGCAGGGCGGCGGCGATCCGGCGGCGGGCCACCGGTGCCCCGGCGAGGACATCACCCTCGCCCTCTTGGCCTCCCTGGTCCCGCGCCTCGCCCGGCTGCCCCACGACGTGCCCGACGAGCAGGACCTGTCGATCCCCCTGCACCGCGTGCCGACGCTCCCGCGCAGTGGGTACGTCATGGAGCGGGTACGCCTGGCGTCCCCGGCCGCGGCGGGCTGACCGCCGTACCACCGCACGTTTCGAGAGAAGACCGTGATGAGCGAGAGGAGAGCGGAATGAGTGACGCGCACACCCCCGGGGACTCGGAGGACCCGATACCCCGCGACCGCGAGGACCAGCAGGCCGCGGAGGGCGAGGACCCCCTGGCCATCCCCGTCACGCGGGACCCCGGCGAGGAGGAGCTCCCGGACACCGACGTGTCCGGCTCGGGGCCCAAAGGGCACCCCGAGAGCGGGACCGTCAACCCCGAGCACCCCACCCCCGACGAACCGGCCGACTGACCGACACCACCGTCACCGACACCACCGTCACCGACACCACCGTCACCGACACCACCGTCACCGACACCACCGTCACCGACACCGTCACACCACCACCACCACCATCACCGCCGCCGCCATGGAAACGGAGCCCCGCCCGTGAGCCCCGCCGATCTCGTGTTCACGGCCCTGGGCCTCGGAGCCCTGGCGGCGGCGGTGCTGCCCAGACTCGTACGGCGCATGCCGTTCTCGATGCCCATGGTGTTCCTGGCGGTCGGGGCCCTGACCGGTCTGCTGCCCCTCCCGATGCCCGAACTCGACCCCGTGGCGGACCGGGCCTGGGTCGAGCACGTCACCGAGATCTGCGTGATCGTCTCCCTCATGGGCGCCGGTCTCGCGCTGAACCGGCGCTTCGGACTGCGCTCCTGGGCCGGACCGTGGCGGCTCCTCGGCATCACCCTGCCGCTGACCGTCCTCGCGACCACCGTGCTCACCTGGTGGCTCTTCGACTGGCCCGTGGCCACCGCGCTCCTCGTGGGAGCCCTCCTCGCGCCGACCGACCCGGTGCTGGCCGCGGAGGTGCGGGTGGGGGAGCCGACCGACGAGGACGACGACGAGGACGAGGTCCGCTTCACGCTCACCGCCGAGGCCGGCCTCAACGACGGACTGGCCTTCCCCTTCGTCCTCGCCGCCGTCGCGCTCGCCGGCGCCGGCGGCGTCTGGGCGGAGGCCGACTGGGGGCGCTGGTTCGGCGTCGACCTGGTGGCCAAGGCGGTGATCGCCGTCGTGATCGGGATCGTCCTCGGGCGGCTGCTCGGATGGATGTTCTTCCGGGCCGGGGCCGAGTCGCTCAGGCTGTCCGAGCACATGGAGGGCTTCGTCGCGCTCGCCGCCACCTTCCTCGCGTACGGACTCACCGAACTCGCCCACGGCTACGGCTTCGTCGCCGTCTTCGTCACCGCCTGCGCCGTCCGGGCCGCCGAACGCGGCCACGGCTACCACAAGGTGCTGCACGGCTTCACCGAGCAGATCGAACGCCTCCTGACGGCGGCGCTGCTCTTCCTCCTCGGCCACTACCTCGCCGCCACCGGCCTCGCGTCGCTGACCTGGCCGATGGTCCTGCTCGCCCTGGCCCTGATCGTGGTCGTCCGCCCGGTGACGGGGTGGATCGCCCAGCTCGGCTTCGTCACCGGCCCCCGGGAGCGGGTCGTCGCCGCCGTCTTCGGACTGCGCGGCATCGGCTCCCTCTTCTACCTCGCCTACGCGCTCGGCCACCACGGATTCGAGGACAGGGCCCACGAGTTGTGGGTCCTGACCGCCACCACGGTGGCGCTCTCCGTACTGCTCCACGGGATGAGCGCGACCCCGGCCATCCGCCGGCTCGACCGGCTGCGCGAGGTCCGCCCGTCCGACGCGCCCCCGTGAGCCTCCCCGCACTCATGACTGTGGGCCCGGCACCGGCCGGGCCCACAACCGCCGGAACGGGCCGTCAGCGGCGACCACCCCGCAGTCTGCCGAGGAAGCGGCGCGCCCGGGCCCGGTTCCGGGGGTCGGCGGCGGCGCGCCGTACCGACGCGATCGCGCGCCGTCCCTGGGGGCTGCGGCCGAAGTGCTTGATCCGGGTCAACAGTGCGGACATGGAGCCTCCTGTACTCGTACGTCGTTCGAGCGGGTCGTCCGCGAGGCGTCCGGCGGAAGGGGGCCGGGGCCTCCCTCCTCATCCGGTCGACGTCCTCGCGGACCACGCCGATCACATCCCGTGACGGCGCCTGTACCGAATCCGCATACCCCCGATGCGGCCGGACACGCGACGGCCCGTCGGCTTCGCCCGCTCCGTCCGGTCCCGACGGCCGAAGTGCGGTCGGGAGGCGCCGACTCCCCCTGCCTGAAAGGCTTTTGACGGGGCACACGCACCCCATGACCGTTTCCAAGACCGGCGTCCTCGTCCTCGACAGCACCGATCCCGAACCCCTCGCCCGCTTCTACGCCGCCCTGCTCGACGCCACCGTCGAACCGAGCGGCGGCGACCCCGACCTGCTGCTGCTCTCCAGCTCCTCGGGCCTCGTCCTGGGCATCCGCCGCGACCCCGGCCAGGCACCGCCGAGCTGGCCCCGGCCGGACGACTCCCAGCAGGCCCACCTGCTCATCCTCGTGGCGCCCGACGCGCTCGACGAGGCCGAGCGGGAAGCCGTCTCCCTGGGCGCGCGCCCCGTCTCCGCCGACCAGAATGGCACCCGTCTCGACCGGCGCACCGACACGCGCCGCTACACGGACCCGGCCGGCCACGCCTTCGTGCTCGCTCCCACCGGCGGTGTTTCCGCCTGACGCGCGGGGGCAGCCGCCCACGTGCCCGCCCGCACGACCGAGGAGGACGATCATGAGCCACCACGAGCGCCGCCGCACCCTGCCCGCGGACGCCCCGCCGCGCACCACGCCCTCGGAGGCCGTCGGCGAGAGCGGCGACGTCGAGGCGCGCCGGGAGGCGGAGAAGGCGACACGGGACCGCCGGGGCGGGGCCCCGGACGACGAGGACGGCATGAGCGCCAAGCGCCAGACCCCGGGCCTGGGCCGCGAGGAACAGCGCCGCCCGTACGGCCGGAGGGGCGAGGCCGAGGAGGGCTAGGGCGTGTGTCGAAAGTCCCGCCTGCCCGGCGGCGCCCGGCACGCACTCCCCCGTAGCCCTTCGGGCACGGGGGCACCCCCAGCCGCGTTGTCGGGATCACCCCGATACAACCAGTATCGGGGCGACCCTCCGCCTTGCGATCGCACGCACCGGACACCGCCGGGCCTGCCCTTCGGGCAGACGGCGCTACTTTCGACACACGCCCTAGGGCCTTCCGGCGGGTCAGGGCCGGGTAGGACGCGGCGAGGTGCCGTGCCGGGCGTCGCGGCCCCGGCCATGATCCGCCGGACACGCCCTGGGACCCGCCCGGCCTCCACCCGTCACGAGTGGCCGGACACCGCGCCGACGACTGCGCGCCCCGGCCCCGGGTAGACGCCGGGCGGACGCCCGACCGCCCGGAGGAGGGACCATGTCCGGATCCGGAAGCTCGTACTGGACGGAGTCGGCACCGCCCGGCCGCGCCCACCCGCCGCTCGAAGGCGACCTCACCACGGACACGGTCGTCGTGGGGGCCGGGATCGCCGGGCTCTGCACCGCCCGTGAACTCGGCCGCGCCGGACGTGACGTGGTGGTCCTGGAGGCCGGCCGGATCGCGGCCGGGGTCACCGGGCACACCACCGGGAAACTGACCTCCCTCCACGGCCTCCGCTACGAGGCCCTGCGCCACGACCAGGGGGACAGGGCGGCGGCCCGGTACGCCGGGGCCCAGGAGCACGCCCTGCGGGAGGTGGTGCGGCTGTGCGAGGAGCTCGGCATCGACGCCGAGGTCGAACGCCGCCCCGCGTACACCTACACCTCCGACGGGGAGCGGACCGGGGAGATCCGCGCCGAGGCGGCGGCCGCCGCCGGAGCCGGTCTGCGGGCCGCCGAGGTGACGGGAGAGCCGGGGGAGACCGGGACGGGGCTCCCGTACCCCGCCGCGGCCGCGGTCCGCGTGGAGGACCAGCTGCAGTTCCACCCGCGCCGCTTCCTGCTCGGCCTCGCCGACGACCTGGTCGCGCACGGCGGCCGGATCCACGAGGGAACCCGCGTCACCGGCCTCAAGGAGGGCGCCGAGTGCCGCCTCGCCCTGGAGGGCGGGGGCACGGTCCACGCCCGTGACGTCGTCCTCGCCACCCACTTCCCGCTCCGCTGCCACCCGACCCTCCTGATGCGCCTCTCACTGCGCCGGGAACTCGTCGTCGCCGCCCCCGTCGAGGAGCGCCACGCCCCCCACGGCATGTACTGGACCGACGAGGACGACGTCCGGTCGGTGCGCACCGCCCCCCTCGCCGGCGGCCGGCGGCTCCTGATCGTCTCGGGCGAGGCCTTCGAACCGGGCGCCGGCGGTGTCCGCGCCCGCTACGAGCGCCTGGAGGCCTGGGCGCGCGACCGCTTCCCGGGCTTCGCCGGGGCGCCCGTGCGCCGCTGGGCCGCCCAGGACGTCCACACGGTCGACGGGGTGCCCTGCGTCGGGCACGAGCACCCCGACACCGAGCACGTCTACGTCGCCACCGGATTCGGCGGATGGGGGCTCAGCAACGGGGTCGCCGCGGGCCGGCTGCTCACCGCCCACCTGACGGGCGCGCCCCGCCCGGACTGGACGGAGCTCTTCGACCCGCGCCGGCGGCTCCCCGTCCGCGAGACGCCCGGGGCCGTCCGGCACCAGGCCGCCGTCGCCCGCCACTTCCTCGCCGGCCTGCGGACCGGCCGCCGCTGCACCCACATGGGGTGCGAGCTGGGCTTCAACGACGCCGAGCAGACCTGGGAGTGCCCCTGCCACGGCTCCCGCTTCGCGGCCGACGGCAGCGTCCTCCAGGGTCCGGCCACCCGCCCCCTGGAGGACTGAGGACCGGTGCGGCCCCCTCCCGTCCGCGCGCCGGGGGAAGGGGAGGAATGGTACGTACGGGACGGGGGAGACGCGACGGTGGAGGGCGGCCGTCCCGGACGGGACGCGTCGCCTCCAGAACCGCACGGTGGCAGGACGACAGAACGGAGGACCGCGATGGACGCCGGCGAGAACGAGTACCGGATCGCCCGGTTCAGGGAGCGGCTCGCACGCGACGACACGGCCGAACTCGGGGTGCGCATCGAGACGCGCGGCACCGCCGTGCTCCTGACGGGCACCGTGCCGACGGCGGAGCACCGGGAGGAGATCCTCCGGCTCGCCGAGACGGAACTGGCCGGCCTTCCCGTCCGCGCGGACCTCGTGGTCGCCAGTGTCGATACCCCCGAACGACCGGAGGAGCTGCTGTGACCGCCCCGGAACGGCAGGAGGACGGGGCCGTCGTCCGGGTGGCGGCCGTCGGCGACATCCATCTGAGCCCGGACTGCCGGGGCCTGCTGCGCCCCTCCTTCGAGACCCTCCCGCTCTGCGCGGACGTGCTCCTCCTCGCCGGGGACCTCACCCGCCACGGAACGGTCTCCGAGGCGGAGGTGGTCGCGGACGAGGTGCGCGACCTCGGCGTCCCCGTGGTGGCCGTCCTCGGCAACCACGACTACCACTCCGACCAGGAGGCGGGCATCGCACGCGTCCTCACCGACGCGGGGGTCACCGTCCTGGAGGGCGAACGGACGGTCCTGCCGGTGGACGGCGGCCGGCTCGGCATCGCCGGTACGAAGGGCTTCTGCGGCGGCTTCGCGGGCCGCAGCGCCGGGGAGTTCGGCGAACGCGAGATGAAGGACTTCGTCCGCACCACGCGCCGGGCCGCCGAAGGCCTCCACGAGGCCCTGTCCGACCTGGCCGACTGCGAGGCGCGGATCGCCCTCACCCACTTCTCCCCGGTCCCCGACACGCTCGCGGGCGAACCGGTCGAGATCTACCCCTTCCTGGGCAGCTACCTCCTGGCCGAGGCGATCGACGGGGCGGGCGCCGACCTCGCGGTGCACGGCCACGCCCACCTGGGCACCGAGCACGGCATGACGGCGGGCGGGGTGCGCGTCCGCAACGTCGCCCAGCCCGTCATCGGCAAGGCGTTCGCCCTCTACCACCTGCCCCTCAACCGGACGCCGGAGCACTCCGGGGCCGGGGAGGCGCCCGGGAGGGCCGGCCGGCCCCCGGCGGCCGACGCCCCGATGTGACGCGCCGGGCCGACACCCCGTACGACGCGGGAGCCGCACGACCCCGGGGTCGCGCGGCTCCCGCGTCACGGTCTCCGGGGCGGCCTCACGGCAGGGGCGTACCGCCGGTGGCGTTGACGATCTCCCCGGTGATGTAGCTCGCGCCGGACGAGGCGAGGAAGACGTACGCGGGCGCCATCTCCGCCGGCTGGGCGGGGCGCCCCAGGGGCGACTGCTCGCCGAAGTCCTTCACGCCCGGCATCGTCGCGGGGATCAGCGGGGTCCACACGGGCCCGGGGGCGACCCCGTTGACGCGGATGCCGCGCTCGGCGAGGAGCTGCGCCATGCTGTGCGTGAAGGAGACGATCGCGGCCTTCGTCATCGCGTAGTCGAGGAGGGGCGGGCTCGGCCGGTAGCCCTGCACCGAGGTGGTGTTGATGACGGACCCGCCGCGCGGCATGTGGGGGAGGACCGCGCGGGAGAGCCAGAACATCCCGTACAGGTTGGTCTTCATCACCCGGTCGAACTGCTCCGTGGTGATGGCTTCGATCCCGTCGGGCTGGGCCATCTGGTAGGCGGCGTTGTTGACGAGGACGTCCACGCGTCCGAACTCGTCCACCGCCCGGTCGATCAGGGCCTTGCACTGCTCCTCGTCGCGGACGTCGCACTCGACGGGCACCGCCTCGCGGCCCGCCCCGCGGATCAGCCGGGCCGTCTCGGCGGCCTCGTCCGCCTCCTCGGGGAGGTGGGTGAAGACGACGTCCGCGCCCTCGCGGGCGAACGCCAGGCACACGGCCCTGCCGATCCCGGAGTCGCCGCCGGTGACGACCGCCGCCCGGTCGAGGAGCAGGTCGTGGCCACGGTAGGAGTCCTCGCCGTGGTCGGGCCGCGGATCCATCCGCTCGGTCGACCCGGGGTGCTCCTGCTGCTGGTCGGGGAACGGGGGGACGGGGTGGGGGGTGTTCTCGGTGGTGTCCATGGGATTCGGCTACCCGGGGCCCCGTCCCGCATCCCGCCTTTCCGCAGGACAGGAGCCGTCCGGGGGCCTCCTCGACAGGTGTGGCGGATCGGCGGGGGCGGCGGACGTGGCGGATCGGCGGGTGTGGTGGGGCGGCGGATCGCCGGGTGCGAATGAGTCGCGGGGGCCGGGGCAGGCGGGTTCCGGGCGGAGAACAGGCTCCGCCACGCACGGCGTACGCGGACGGAGGGGCGGCGGACCGACGACCGTCCTTCCCGGACCGGAGGAGTGGGGACGAATGACCGAGCACGCGTGGAGTTACAGGTCGACCGCGGGACACCTGGCCGGTGCCGACCTGACCGGCTACAAGGTCGAGGCGACCGACGGCGGCATCGGGAAGGTGGACAAGCATTCCGACGAGGTCGACGATTCCTATCTGGTCGTGGACACCGGGGTCTGGATCTTCGGCAAGGAGGTCCTCCTGCCGGCGAGCACCGTGACCCGGATCGATCCGGAGGAGCGGAAGATCTTCGTGGACCGCACCAAGGAGCAGATCAAGGACGCCCCGGAGTTCTACCGGGACCAGCACCTCGACGACCCGGACTACCGAGACCGGCTGGGCATCTACTACGGCCCGGGCGGGCCTTTCGGCGGCCGCGTCGTCTGACGCACCGCGAGGTGGCACTCCGCGAGGGAACGAGAACGACAACGAGAACGACGAGGGGCGGGGGCCCCCAACAACGTGTTGGGGCCCCCCCCCGGGGGCGCGCCCCCCCCCCCGCGCAAGGGGGGGCGCGGGGGCGTGGCCGCGGGGGCCGCCGGGAGG
>NZ_JBSHHY010000063.1:0-22318 GCF_053618675.1 Streptomyces sp. NPDC055632
CGTACGGGCGGGCTACCGAACCGGCTGCCACCCCGTGACCGGGGTGGCCGCCCTTTCTGCGCCCACAGGCCGCTTACTTGCCCTTGGCGGCTTCCTTGAGCTTCGAGCCCGCGGAGACCTTCACGCTGTAGCCGGCCGGGATGTTGATCGGGTCGCCGGTCTGCGGGTTACGAGCGGTGCGAGCGGCACGGTGGGTGCGCTCGAAGGTCAGGAAGCCGGGGATGGTGACCTTCTCGTCGCCCTTGGCGACGACCTCGCCGACGGTCTCGGCGAGAGCGGCCAGCACGGCGTCGGCGTCCTTGCGGGTCACCTCGGCGCGGTCGGCCAGGGCGGCCACCAGCTCACTGCGGTTCATGTTGTTACTCCCGTGTTCTTCTTGCCTGTAAGGCGTGCCACGCGGCGGAAGCCGCGCGATTGGGTACAGCGAAGCCGATGCTGCCAGGGCCCTCGGACAGTCCCCGGACCCGGGTCACATGGACAGACCCTCGCGCCCAAACACGCATCCTGCCCCCACCAGCGGCGGGAACGCCAATCCGGCACCCCCGCGGGTCACACGAAAAGCGCCGGAACCCCGCGGTGGTGACGTTCTGTCGACTCCCCGCGAACCGCACGGAGTCGAAAAGCCACCCTAAAGGCGGGTTTACGCCACCGCGAATCGCGACGCGCCGTCAGCGCCGCGCCCGGCACCCGTGTCCGGCACCCGCGCCCGGCGCCCGTGTCCGGCGCCCGTGTCCGCCTGGGGGGCGCCGTCAGAGCGCGGACGGGGCCGCGCCGCCGCCCGCCGCCTTCGCCGCGGTGCGGACCGCTCCGGCGACCGCGCCCGCCACCTTGTCGTTGAAGACCGACGGGATGATGTAGTTCGGGTTCAGCTCGTCCTCGGTGACCACGTCGGCGAGGGCCGCGGCGGCCGCCAGCATCATGTCCGTGTTGACCGTGCGGGACTGGGCGTCCAGCAGGCCGCGGAAGACGCCGGGGAAAACCAGGACGTTGTTGATCTGGTTGGGGAAGTCGGAGCGGCCCGTGGCGACGACGGCGGCCGTCTGGCGGGCGACGGCCGGGTCGACCTCGGGGTCGGGGTTCGCGAGCGCGAACACGATGGCGCCGTCCGCCATGGCGGCGACGTCCTCGCCGTCGAGCAGGTTCGGGGCCGAGACGCCGATGAAGACGTCCGCGCCGGAGACGGCCTCCTTGAGGGTGCCGGTGACGCCCTCCGGGTTGGTGTTGTCCGCGATCCAGCGCAGCGGCGAGTCGGCCGGGGCCTCGACCAGGTCCTCGCGGTCCGCGTGGACGACGCCCTTGATGTCGGCGACGACGGCGTGCTTGACGCCCGCCGCGATCAGCAGCTTCAGGATGGCCGTACCGGCCGCGCCGGCGCCGGACATGACGACCCGCACGTCGCCGATGCCCTTGTCGACCACCCGCAGGGCGTTGGTGAGGGCGGCGAGGACGACGATGGCGGTGCCGTGCTGGTCGTCGTGGAAGACCGGGATGTCCAGGGCCTCGCGCAGCCGGGCCTCGATCTCGAAGCAGCGCGGAGCGGAGATGTCCTCCAGGTTGATGCCCGCGAAGCCGGGGGCGATGGCCTTGACGATCGCGACGATCTCGTCGGTGTCCTGGGTGTCCAGGCAGAGCGGCCAGGCGTCGATGCCGGCGAAGCGCTTGAAGAGGGCGGCCTTGCCCTCCATGACGGGCAGGGCGGCCTTGGGGCCGATGTTGCCGAGGCCGAGGACGGCGGAGCCGTCGGTGACGACCGCGACGGAGTTGCGCTTGATGGTGAGGCGGCGGGCGTCCTCGGGGTTCTCGGCGATCGCCATGCAGACCCGGGCGACGCCGGGGGTGTAGATCATGGAGAGGTCGTCGCGGTTGCGGATGGGGTGCTTGGACGCCATCTCGATCTTGCCGCCGAGGTGCATCAGGAAGGTGCGGTCGGAGACCTTGCCGAGGACGACGCCCTCGATGCCGCGCAGCTGCTCCACGATCAGGTCGGCGTGGGCCGTGGAGGTCGCGGCGATGGTGACGTCGATGCGGAGCTTCTCGTGGCCGGAGGCGGTCACGTCGAGGCCGGTGACGGATCCGCCGGACGACTCCACCGCCGTGGTGAGCTGGGAGACCGCGGTCCCGCTCGCGGGAACCTCCAGCCGGACCGTCATCGAGTACGAGACGCTGGGCGCCGTTGCCATGGCCGAGTTCCTCTGCTTTCCCTGAGCTTCGTTGCTACGCCCGCCCCGGCTGGTCGCCCGGCGGCGCCCTCCGATGGTCGCACCTACCGGCGAGTAGCAGGTAATGCGGTCATTTTGTTTTCGGAAAGTAGTTTCCACCATACGAGAGGAGCGCGGGAAACAGAAGAGGTCCCCGCCACCAGGGGTGACGAGGACCTCGACTTCGTAGCTACGTACTAGGTGGCACCGACCCGCCATGCTCGCCTCGCGGCAAGTGGTCCCTCTGAGGGACGAAGGTTGGGCCCGGGGGCTTGGATCGAGCCGGTGCCACCCCCAGGCTAACAAACCACTCCCGTTGGTGATTCCAGCGCCACAGGTTGACCTGAAACCGGCCATGGTTCCGGCCCCGCGACGGGCACCCGGAGGGCCCGCCGCGGACCGGGGCTCAGTCCCGCAGCAGGTCCGGCACCCCCGCCGCGTCCGGCAGGTCGCCGGCCCCCGCGACCACCGTGAGCTGCTGCGTCGCCCGGGTCAGGGCCACGTAGAGCACCCGCAGGCCGGCCGGGGACTCGTCCGCGATCTCGGCGGGCGAGACGACCACCGTGGCGTCGTACTCCAGGCCCTTCGCCTCCAGGGAGCCGAGCGCCACCACCCGGTCGCCGAGCTCCGCGAGCCAGCGGGCGGCCTCCGCGCGCCGCCGCATGGCGACGACGACGCCGACCGTTCCCTCGACCTGTTCGAGGAGCCGGCGCGCTTCGAAACGTACGGTTTCGGCCAGATCCGCTTCCCCGGACCCCTCCGGGACCGCGACGAACCGGGGCTCGACGCCGGTCGAGCGGACCGCGCGGGGCGACTCCTTGCCCGGCATGGCGAGGGCGAGGACCTTGGCGGCCAGCTCGGCGATCTCGGCCGGGTTGCGGTAGTTCACGGTCAGCTCGAAGCGGCGGCGCGGCCGGGAGCCGAGCGCCTCGTCCCGGGCCTCGGCGGCCTCGTCCGGGTCGGACCAGGAGGACTGCGCCGGGTCGCCGACCACCGTCCAGGTGGCGTGCCGGCCGCGCCGCCCGACCATCCGCCACTGCATGGGCGTGAGGTCCTGGGCCTCGTCGACGATCACGTGCGCGTACTCGGTGCGCTCCGCCGCGAGCCGCTCGGCCCGCTCGCGCTGGGTCTCCTCCCGTACCGGCATCAGCTCCTCCAGGCCCGTGAGCTGGTCCAGCGGGTCGTACTCCCGCTTCCTCCGGGGCCGGGCCGGGGCGCCGAGCAGGGTGTTCAGCTCGTCGAGGAGGGCCACGTCGTGGACGGAGAGCTCCGGGCGGCGCAGCGAGCGGGCCAGCCTGCGCACCTCGCCCGGGTTGAGGATCCGGCGGGCCCAGCGGCCCAGGCGCCGCTCGTCGGCCATCGCGTCGAGGACCCCGCGGGGGGTCAGCTCGGGCCACCAGGCGTCCAGGAAGCCGAGGAAGGAGTCCTCGGTGGAGACGTCCTCGTCGAAGGAGGAGCGCAGCTCGGCGGCGAGCTCGGGGTCGCTGTGCCGGCCGGCCGCGCCGGACCTGGCGTACAGCGCGTCGAGCAGCAGCCGGCGGGCGCGCGGGCGCAGCAGGTTGACGGGGGCGGTGCCGCCGAGGACGTTGTGGCGGATGCGCCGCAGCTCGTCGGCCTCCAGCTCCAGGCGGCGCCCGAAGGCGACGACCCGCAGACGGGTGGGGGTGCCGGCGGGCGCCCGGTCGGCGTCCTCCCCCAGCTCGGGCTGCGCCCTGGGCGCGGGGGTCTCCAGGGCTCCCCTGGCGGCCTTGCGGAGCACCGCGAGCATCCGGGAGGAGCCCTTGATCCGGGCGACGGCCGGGTCGTCGTACGCGGTGGCCTCGGCGCCGTCGACCAGCGAGCCGACCGCGCGGATGGCGACCTGGCCCTCCTCGCCGAGGGAGGGCAGGACGCCCTCGGTGTACGAGACGAGGAGCGGGGTCGGGGAGACGATCAGGATGCCGCCCGCGTACCGCCGCCGGTCCTGGTAGAGCAGGTACGCGGCCCGGTGCAGGGCCACGGCGGTCTTGCCGGTGCCGGGGCCGCCCTCCACGTACGTCACGGAGGCGGCGGGCGCCCGGATGACGAGGTCCTGCTCGGCCTGGATGGAGGAGACGATGTCCCGCATGGTGTGGCTGCGGGCCTGGCCGAGTGCGGCCATCAGGGCGCCGTCGCCGATGACGGGCAGCTCGCGCCCGTCGAGGGTGGCCCGCAGCTCGGGGCGCATCAGGTCGTCCTCGACGCCGAGGACCTGCCGGCCCTTGGAGCGGATGACCCGGCGGCGCACGACCCGGCCGGGGTCGACGGGGGTCGAGCGGTAGAAGGGCGCGGCGGCGGGCGCGCGCCAGTCGATGACGAGCGGCGCGTAGTCGGAGTCGAGGACGCCGATGCGGCCGATGTGGAGGGTCTCGCCGATGTCGGCGGTGTTGTCCGGACGTACGGCGTCCTCGGCGGGCTCGACGGAGGTGTAGGCGCCGTCGGGGCCCTTCTTCCCGTCCTTGCCGTACAGCAGGTCGATCCTGCCGAAGAGGAAGTCCTCGAACTCGTTGTTGAGCCGGTTGAGGTGGATGCCGGCCCGGAAGACCTGGGCGTCGCGCTCGGCGAGGGCGCCGGGCGTGCCGACCTGCCCGCGCTGGGCGGCGTCGTTCATCAGGAACTCCGCCTCGTGGATCTTCTCCTCCAGCCGGCGGTAGACCTGGTCAAGATGTTCCTGCTCGACACCGATCTCACGGTCCCTGACCGTGTCCACGGCTTCCTGCGCGGCCACCTAAGGCCCCCTTCTCACGTGCACTGGGCAGCCGTCGAGCGTACGCCACCGGGAGCCGCCGTGTCAGGCGGGCGGGGGGTCGTCGTGCAGGAGCCGCTGGAAGAGGTGGTGGTCGCGCCACTCCCCGTCGATGTGGAGGTAGCGGGGCGCGGTGCCGATGCGGGTGAACCCGCTCTTGGCGAGGACCCGTTGGGAGGCGTGGTTGCCGAGGAGGGTGCAGGCCTCGATCCGGTGCAGCCCGAGCTCCTCCCGGGCGGCCCGGCAGGCCTCGGCGACGAGCGCGGTGGCCAGGCCGCGTCCGGCGTGGTGCGGGTCGGTCCAGTAGCCGAGGGAGGCGCTGCGGAGGGGTCCGAGGACGATCCCGGAGAGCGTGGCGACGCCCGTGATCTCGTCCCCGTCGACGCCGAACCACCGCACCCCGCCGTCCGCGAGCCGCTCGGCCTGTCCCTCGACGGTGTAGTACCGCTCGGCCCGGTAGGGCTCCCACGGCTTCATGTACGCCCGGTTCCGCGTCACCGCCCGGGCGAGGGCGGGCGCGTCGTCGGGAGCGGCGGGGCGGACGCGGGGGCCTTCGGCGGTCATGCGCGTACGGTAGCGGGCCGCCGCGTCCGTTCCTACCCGCCGTACTTGTCGTCCGCCGACGGGTCCAGGGCCAGCCGGTAGCCCCGCTTCACCACCGTCTGGATCAGCTTCGGGGTGCCGAGGGCCGTGCGGAGGCGGGCCATCGCCGTCTCCACCGCGTGCTCGTCGCGGCCCGCGCCCGGCAGGGCGCGCAGGAGGTCGGCGCGGGAGACCACCCAGCCGGGGCGGCGGACGAGGAGGCCCAGGAGGGCCATGCCGGCGGGCGGGACGGGCCGCAGGGCGCCGTCGACGAGGACGGCGTGGCCGCGCACCTCCACCCGGTGCCCGGCCACCGGCAGGACCCGGGCGCGGGCGGGCAGTTCGGTGCAGAGCACCTGGACGAGCGGCCCGAGCCGGAAGCGCTCGGGCTGGTACGTGTCGATGCCCTCCGCCTGGAGCCGCAGCGCGGTCACGGGGCCCACGCACACCGCGAGCACGTCGTGCCGCAGCGCCGCGACGAGGTCCGCCCGTACCCCCTTCTCCGCCGCCCGGGAGAGCAGCGAGACGGCGGCCGGGGCGCTGGTGAAGGTCACCGCGTCCACGCCCCGGGCGAGGACCGCGTCGAGGAGCCGGTCGAGCGGGCCGGTGTCCTCCGGCTGGAGCCAGCGGTAGACGGGGACGCCGACGACCTCGGCCCCGCCCTCCCGCAGCGCCTCCACGAAGCCGGGCAGCGGCTCCCCGTGCAGCTGGAGCGCGATCCGGCGGCCGGCCACCCCCTCGTCGAGGAGCCGGTCGAGGACCTCGGCCATGGACTCCGAGGACGGCGACCAGGACTCGGTGAGTCCGGCGGCCCGTACGGCCCCCTTGACCTTCGGTCCCCGGGCGAGGAGTTCGACGTCCCGCAGGACGGCGAGGAGCTCCTCGCCGTACCCCCAGCCGTCGGCGGCCTCGACCCAGCCCCGGAAGCCGATCGCCGTGGTGGCGACGACGACGTCCGGGGCGTGGCCGATGAGGTCCTTGGTGGAGGCGAGGAGTTCGGTGTCGTCGGCGAGCGGCACGATCCGCAGGGCGGGTCCGTGGACGACGGCGGCGCCGCGCCGGCGCAGCAGGGCGATGAGTTCGTCCGCGCGCCGTGCCGCGGTGACGCCGATGGTGAAGCCGGCGAGGGGGCCGTGTTCTTGCTCGTCCATGGACGCAGAGCCTGACGGGGACGCGTGACGGACGCGGTTCGTCCGCATTTCCTGGTCGTTACGGTCCGTGCCGTGCACCGGGGATCACACCTTCGCGTAACCGGGCCGGGCCTCCGGCTCCGTGACGGCCTCGGCGGTCTCGGGCACGGCCGCCGGCCGTCGAAGGTATACCGCCCGGGTGACGCCCATGCAGACCGCGTAGAAGACGAGGAAGGCGACGAAGGCGGCGGTGCCGGTGCCGGAGGTCTGGAAGGACTGGCGGAAGGCCAGGTTGATGCCGAGCCCGCCGAGCCCGCCGACCGCCCCGATGAGGCCCATGGCGGCCCCGGAGAGCCGCCGTCCGTAGGCCTCGGCCTGCTCGCCCGCGAGCCCCTTCCGGTGCCCCTGGGCGAGGAAGATCGCCGGGATCATCTTGAACGTGGAGCCGTTGCCGAGGCCGCTGAGGACGAAGAGGCCGATGAAGCCGGCGAGGAAGACGGGAAGCGACTCGATCAGGGAGGCGTAGATCACCACGGAGGTCGCGGCGGCCATCGCGGCGAAGGTCCACAGGGTGATGCGGGCGCCGCCGTGGCGGTCGGCGAGGGAGCCGCCGACGGGCCGGACGAGCGAGCCGAGCAGGGGGCCGATGAAGGTGAGCGAGGCCGCCTGGAGCGGGGTGCGGCCGAACTGCGTCTGGAGCACCAGGCCGAAGGCGAAGCTGTAGCCGATGAAGGAGCCGAAGGTGCCGACGTAGAGGAAGGCCATGATCCAGGTGTGCCGGGCCCGCACGGCCTCCTTCGCGGCCCCGGTGTCGTTCCTGACGGGGGCGAGGTTGTCCATGAAGAGCGCGGAGCACGTGGCGGCGACCACGACCAGGGGCAGGTAGACGCCGAGCACGATCCGGGGGTGCATCGCGCCCGCGGTTCCGATGACGAGGAGGCCGACAAGCTGCACGACGGGGACGCCGATGTTGCCGCCGCCCGCGTTGAGGCCGAGCGCCCAGCCCTTCTTCCGCAGCGGGAAGAAGGCGTTGATGTTGGTCATGGAGGAGGCGAAGTTGCCGCCGCCGACGCCGGTGAGGGCCGCCACCAGGACGAAGGTGGTGTACGACGTCCCGGGCTCCATGACCGCGAAGGCGAGGCCGGTCGGCAGCAGGAGCAGCAGGGCGCTGAAGACCGTCCAGTTCCGGCCGCCGAAGCGGGCGACGGCGAAGGTGTACGGGATCCGGATCAGCGCGCCGACGAAGGTGGCGGTGCCGATCAGGAAGAACTTGCCGGCGGGGTCGACGCCGTACTCCGGTCCCATGAAGAGGACCATGACCGACCACAGGCTCCAGACGGAGAAGCCGATGTGCTCGGAGAGGACGGAGAAGTACAGGTTCCGCCGTGCGACCCGCTCCCCCTCCTCGCGCCAGAAGACCTCGTCCTCCGGTTCCCACCGTTCGATCCACCGGCCGCCCATGTCGCACCTCCGCGGTGTCGGGTCCTGGGGCGTCCACAGCCCCGGTCCTCCTGCGGACGACGCTAGGGAGGCCGCGTTTCAGGCCGGTGCCGCGAGGTGACGGCGGCGGAACCTTGCTCTCACCCGGGGGAGGCGGCTGCTGTGAGCGGGGCACGCGCGCGCGGCGCGTCCGGGGCTTCCGGGAGGCCCGGCTCGTCCTCCGGGAGCCAGGAGTCCGGCGGACGGACGAGCCAGCCCTCCCGGGCGCCGATCTCGGCGGCGGCGGTCCGCAGGGCGTCCAGGCCGGGGTGGCGGAGCCCCTTGCGCCACACCAGGCTCACGGGCGACAGGGGGACGGGGTCGACGAGCGGCCGCAGGACGCAGCCGGGCATGGGCGGGAACTCGACGACGGCGAGGACCGGGTGGCGGTGCTTGGCCATGATCCGGCGGAACTCCTCCTTGCCGACGGCGAGCGGGGCGGGCGGGGCGAGTCCGATGCCGCGCCCGGCGAAGAGCCGGACGGCGAGGTCGGTCCACTCGGGGGTGCGCTCGTTCCCGGCCCCGGCGTAGATCCGCTCCCCGGCGAGGGCGGCGAGGGGGACCTCGGGGAGGCCGGCGAGCGGATGGTCCTCGGGCAGGATCACGGCCATCGGCTCGTACCGCACGAACTGCGCGTCGAGCCCCGCCCTGAGGTCGGGCGCGAGGCCGCCGTACCGGCCGAAGGAGGTGTCGAGGCGGCCGGCGACGACGGCCCGCGCGGCGCCGGTGAGGCCGCTCTCGTAGCGGGCCATCAGTTCGAGGTCGGGGGCGAGTTCGCGGGCCCGGCGCAGGACGCGCTCGTGGGCGAGGTCGGGGCTGTTGAGGTCGACGAGGAGGGGCCGTGGAGCGCCCCGGAAGGCCTCGCGCAGCTCGTCGTGGGCGGCGAGCACCCGGCGCGCGTACGGCAGCAGGCGCTCGCCGTCGGGGGTGAGGGAGACCTGCCGGGTGGTCCGTACGAACAGCTCGGCGCCCAGCTCGCGCTCAAGCCGCCGGACGTCCCGGCTGAGGGCCTGCTGGGCGACGTAGAGGCGGGCGGCGGCGCGGGTGAAGTGCAGCTCCTCGGCGACGGCGGTGAAGGAGCGTAGGAGACGGGGGTCGGTGTCGTACGGGGAGGCCATCGGCGCATTCAACAACACGGGTGCGTGAATGGCCACCGATCAGGTGTTGGACCGGACGGGACCGCGCGCCCGAACCTTGATCCATGCCGCAACCGGACCTCACCCTGACCCCGGCGGGCCCGGCCCTCGCGCCGCGCTACGACGACCCCGCCGACCGGCCGCACGGCCCCGGCCGAAGCCCCCGCGACCGGGCCCCCGTCCCCCCGCGCCCCCCTTCCCGCAACCCCTACCGGCGCCTCTTCGCCCGCCCCGGCACCCTCGCCTTCACCGTCGGGGGGCTGATCGGCCGGCTGCCCGCGGGCATGTTCGGCGTCAGCGCCGTGATCATGATCGCGTCGGCGTACGGCTCCTACGCCCTGGCCGGCGCGGTCACCGCCACCGGGCTCGCCGTCGGCTCCGTCGTCGCCCCCCTGACCGCCCGGCTCGTCGACCGGTACGGGCAGGCCAGGGTCGCGGTCCCGGCCGCCGCGTACGCCTTCCTGGGGCAGCTGGTCCTGGCGCTGTGCGTCCACGAACGGGCCCCGGCCTGGACGCTCTTCGCGACGGTCGCCCTCACCGCCACGTTCCCGAACACCGGCGGCATGTCCCGGGCCCGCTGGGCGCACCTGCTGCGCGACGACCCGGGCGCGCTGCACACCGCGAACTCCTTCGAGCAGGCCGTCGACGAGCTCTGCTTCATGCTGGGCCCGGTGCTCGCCGCCCTCCTCTGCTCGGCGCTCTTCCCGGAGGCGGGCACGCTCGGGGCCTGCGCCCTCTTCCTCGGCGGGACCCTCCTCTTCACCGCCCAGCGCTCCACCGAGCCGCCGGTCGCCCCGCGCGTCCCGGCGGGCTCCCCACTGCGCGCGCCCGGCATGGCCCCGCTGCTCGCGGTCTTCCTCGCCACCGGGGCGGTCTTCGGCTCCATGGAGGTGGTGACCCTGGCGTACGTGGACGGGCCCCTCGCCGGACCGGTCCTCGCCCTCCAGGCCGCGGGCTCCTGCGCCGCCGGCCTGCTCTACGGCCGGGCCCGGCGCACCGCGCGGCTGCGCACCTGTCTGGCCGCGATGACGGTCCTGATGGCGCTGCCGCTGCTCACCGCCTCGACCGGCTCCCTGCTCGCCCTGGCCGCCGGCCTGCTCGTGGCGGGCATGGCGACGGCCCCGACGATGGTGACGGGCATGGGCCTGGTCCAGCGCCTCACGCCCCCGGACCGGCTCAACGAGGGCATGACCCTGGCCGTGACCGCGCTCCTCGCGGGCATCGCGACCGGCTCGGCGTCCGGCGGCTGGGCCGCCGACCACGCCCCGTTCCCCGCGTTCGGCTTCCTGATCCCGGTCGCGGCGGCGGCCGTCGCGCTCGCCCTGTGCACGGCCGCGGACATGACGAAGGCCCGGCGGTCGTGGTGACCACCGGGCCTGCGCCCACATGGGATGAGTGGAGATGGCGGGAATCGAACCCGCGTCCAACGGTACGGAAACAGAGCTTCTCCGTGTGCAGTCCGCTACGAGTTTCTCAGCCCCGGAGATCACGCGGACAAGTCTCCGACGGGCTCAGTCACTGTTTGATTTCCCTCTCACCCCCGTGACCGGGGTGAGAGGTTTAGATCCCTAAATGACGCCAGGATCCGGGTCGGGACCGTCCCCGGGCTGACGCTCCTCACAGAGGCTTCTGTTCGTTACCTGAAATCAGGCAGCGAGGGCGAAGCGGGAGTTATCGCTCTTGGAGTTGGCGATTATTGGTTGCGACATATGGTTTACGAGATCATTGCCGCTTCCTCGACACGCTTCCTCTGCATCGGTATCCGCTGTCGAAACCGATCATCCCCATGTTGATTTTTCAAAGGTCGCACCCGCGGTGGGGTGCGTGCCCCATCGTACGTGACCAACGGCGGCCGTCGCCAGCGTATTCCCGGCGGCCGGTCCCCCGGCTAGAGGGACTGGCCCGCGCGCTGGCGCCGCTTGGCCGCCGCGACGGCGCGGTTCGTCTCGCGCGTGTCCTGCTTCTCGCGCAGGGTCTGGCGCTTGTCGTACTCCTTCTTGCCCTTGGCGAGGGCGATCTCGACCTTGACCCGGCCGTTCAGGAAGTACAGGGCGAGGGGCACGATCGTGTGACCCGTCTCCTGGGACTTCGCCTCCAGCTTGTCGATCTCCTCCCGGTGCAGGAGCAGCTTGCGCTTCCGCTTGGCCGAGTGGTTGGTCCAGCTGCCCTGCATGTACTCCGGGACGTGGATGTTGTGCAGCCACGCCTCGTGGTCGTCGATCTGGACGAAGCCGTCGACCAGCGAGGCCCGTCCCATCCGCAGCGACTTCACCTCGGTGCCCATGAGCACCACACCGCACTCGTAGGTGTCGATGATGAGGTAGTCGTGCCGCGCCTTCTTGTTCTGCGCGATCAGCTTGCGCTCCGGCGCCTTGTCCTGGTTCTTCTTGGCAGGCTTGCCCTGCACGTTCACGAGTCCCTTTGCCATAGTGCGGTCATTTTCGCACTACGAGCCCCCTCCGAGGCCACTCAATACCGTTCTCGCCCGCTCCTCGGCCCGCTCCCCCGCCGTCAGGTCCGGGGTGATGCCGCGCCCGTCGACGGCGTGCCCGGCGGGGGTGCGGTAGTGGCCGACGGTCAGCTCGGCGACCGAGCCGTCGGGCAGGGTGCTCGGCATCTGCACCGAGCCCTTGCCGAAGGTCCGGGAGCCGACCGTGACGGCCCGGCCCCGGTCCTGGAGGGCGCCGGTGAGCAGCTCGGCCGCGCTCATCGTGCCCCCGTCGACCAGCGCCACCAGGGGCCGCTCGGTGTCGCCGCCGCCCTCCGCGTACACGGCCCGCTCCTCGCCCTCCACGTCGTACGTGGCGACGAGCCCGCCGTCCAGGAAGGCGGAGGCGGCGGTGGCGGCCTCCGCGACCAGGCCGCCCGCGTTGCCCCGCAGGTCCAGGAGGACCCCGACTCCTGCCGGGGCTTCCCGCACCGCGTCGCGCACGCGCGTGCCGGCGCCCTTGGTGAAGGCCTCGACCCGGATCAGTACGGCCCCGTCGTCGAGGCGGCGGACGGTCACCGGGTCCGTCGCGAGCCGGGCCCGGCGCAGGGTCTGCGTCCAGGCGGTGCGCCCGCGCTCGACCCGCAGGGCGACGGACGAGCCCGGCACCCCGTCGCCGCGCAGCAGGGCGACGGCCTCGGAGACGGAGAGCCCGTCGACCGGGCGTCCGTCGACGGAGACGAGCCGGTCGCCGGTACGGAGCCCGGCCCGGGCGGCGGGGCCGCCGGCCTGGACCCGGGTGATCAGGACGCGGTCCCCGGCGGCCCGGCCCGCGGAGAGCCCGACGCCCGTGTAGGCCCCGTCGAGGGCCTGCTCGAACTCCTCGTACTCCCGCTTGTCGTACACCGCGCCCCAGCGGTCGCCGCTGCGGCTGACGAACTCCTCGGCGGCCTTCTTGCCCGACTTCCCGTCGGCCATGGCCGCGGCGGCGGCGCGGCGGAGCGCGGCGCTGTCGACGGGGGCGCGGTCCCCGGGCCGCTGTCCCGCGCCCGGGGACGCCCCTGGCCGCTTGGCGGCCGACTCCTGCCGGGGCAGCGAGCCCGTGGCGGCGGCGGTGGCGAGGACGCCGGTGAAGACCAACGTCAGAACGGCCCCACGGAGCACTCCGCGGGGCCGGATACAGAGAAGGTCGGTGCCGTCCGGCATGTCGCCCACTCTAGGACAAGACGATGGCGCCGCACGGGCTTTGGCCGTACGACGCCATCCACGGAGAGGGGTGTCTTCTCACACCTTCAGGTACTTGCGCAGCGCGATGAGAGCCGCCACGGCGGGCATCAGGAGCCCGATGGCGATCACCAGCGGCAGCTTGGCGAAGACGGCGTCCCAGCCGATGAACTGGATGAGCTGGACCTTGTCGGCGAGCGCGATGCCGTGGTCGATCAGGAAGTACCGGCCGACGAGCAGCAGCAGGCACGCGACGCCGCCGCCGAGGAGTCCGGCGAAGGCGGCCTCCATGATGAACGGCATCTGGATGTAGAAGCTGGACGCGCCGACGAGCCGCATGATCCCCGTCTCGCGGCGGCGGCTGAAGGCCGAGACGCGCACGGTGTTGACGATCAGCATCAGCGCGATGACCAGCATCAGGCCCATGACGCAGAGCGCGGCGATGTTCATGCCGTTCATCAGGTCGAAGAGGTTCTGCAGGATGTTCCGCTGGTCCTGGACCGACTCGACGCCGTCCCGGCCGGCGAAGGCCGTGGCGACCACCTTGTACTTCTCCGGGTCCTTGAGCTTGACCCGGAACGACGAGGGCATCTGGTCCGGCGTCACCACGGAGGCCAGGGCGGTGTCGCCGTACTGCTCCTTGTAGTGCTTGTAGGCCTCGTCGGACGTCTCGTAGTGGACGGTCTCGACGATGTCCATCTCGTTCAGGTCGGCCTCGATCTGCTCCTTCTGCTGGCCGGTGACCGCGCCCTTGGGGCACTTTCCGGCCGTGGCCGCGTCGGCCTTGTTGCAGAGGTAGATGGAGACGTTGACCTTGTCGTACCAGTAGTCCTTCATCGTGCTGACCTGCTCGCGCATGAGCAGCGCGCCGCCGAACAGGGCGAGCGAGAGGGCCACGGAGACGATGACGGCGAAGGTCATCGTGAGATTGCGCCGGAGGCCGACGCCGATCTCGGAGAGCACGAACTGAGCGCGCATGGGTCTGCTTTCTCCTACTCGCTACAGGCTCAGTGCTGGTATCCGTAGACGCCGCGCGCCTGGTCGCGGACGAGGCGGCCCTTTTCCAGCTCGATGACGCGCTTGCGCATCTGGTCGACGATGTTCTGGTCGTGGGTCGCCATGACGACGGTGGTCCCTGTCCTGTTGATGCGGTCGAGCAGCTTCATGATGCCGACGGAGGTCTGCGGGTCGAGGTTGCCGGTGGGTTCGTCGGCGATCAGCAGCATCGGCCGGTTGACGAAGGCGCGGGCGATGGCGACGCGCTGCTGCTCACCGCCGGAGAGCTCGCCCGGCATCCGGTCCTCCTTGCCGCCGAGGCCGACCAGGTCGAGCACCTGCGGGACGGCCTTGCGGATCTCGCCGCGCGGCTTGCCGATGACCTCCTGGGCGAAGGCCACGTTCTGGGCCACGGTCTTGTTGGGCAGCAGGCGGAAGTCCTGGAAGACGGTCCCGAGCTGGCGCCGCATGTGCGGCACCTTCCAGTTGGACAGCCGGGCCAGGTCCTTGCCGAGGACGTGCACCTGGCCTTGGCTGGCGCGCTCCTCACGCAGGAGCAGCCGCAGGAAAGTCGACTTTCCGGAGCCGGAGGAACCGACGAGGAAGACGAACTCCCCCTTCTCGATCTCCAGGGATACATCCCGGAGCGCGGGGCGGTTCTGCTTCGGATAGGACTTGGAAACGTTGTCGAATCGGATCACGGATGCACCACGGTCGGCCGGGAGTAGGTGAGCGTGACCTTACGCGACCGGGGACGGCCCTCGCAGTCGCGGTCCTGGCTTGCGCGGTATATCCTTTTCGCCCTTCCGGGCGGACCACGGCGGACCGGCGGGGCGCGCCGAAACGGCGCGGAGCTGGCACAGTGGTAGGGGAACGTCCGGATGCCTCCGGTCGTTGCCCTGGTGGGTACCCCAGTGCGGGAGGAGGAGAGCGCATGACCTACGACCGACTGGTGTGCGCCAACTGCGCGGCCCCGGTCGCCGAGGGCCGCTGCCCCGTCTGCCGCGCGAACCGGGAGCGACTGACCCCCCAGGGTCTTTCCCCCGCCATGCTGCTGACGGTGGCGATCGCCCTGCTGGCGGCGATCGCGCTGCTCGCGGCGGTCCGTGCGGCCTAGAGCCGCCCGAACGGGCCCGGGGCCGCCCCGGACGGCCCATGCGAGCCGGAGTACGGCCGAAGGGCCGGGGAGAGGTCTCCCCGGCCCTTCGTCATGCCCTGCTCACGTCCCGCTCACGCGCGGAGGCGTCAGACGGCGGTACGGCCGCCGGCGACGAGACGCGGCAGCATGCGGAAGCCGATGCCGCCCGCGATCATGGTCGCGGCGCCGATGATCAGGAACGAGGTCTCGGCCGCACCGGTCTCGGCGAGCTCCTCCTTGGCCTGCCCCTGCTGCACGGGCTGCGAGCCGGCGTTGTTGGTGTCGGGCTTGTTGGTGTCGACGCACTCGGCGCCGTCGAGGTCGACGGTGCAGGTGCCGGCGCCGCCGTCGGTGGAGGAACCGCCACCGGTGGTGGAACCGCCGTTGGATGCGGTGGAGCCACCGTTGGTGGACGCGCCACCGTTGCCGGACGCGCCACCGTTGCCGGACGCGCCACCGTTGGCAGCGGCGCCACCGTTGGCGGCAGCGCCACCGTTGGCAGCGGCACCGCCGTTGGCAGCAGCACCGCCGTCAGCCGCAGCACCACCATCGGCCGCAGCGCCACCGTCGGCCGCCGCGCCACCGTCAGCGGCAGCACCGCCATCGGCCGCAGCGCCACCGTCGGCCGCCGCGCCACCGTCAGCGGCAGCGCCACCGTCGGCCGCAGCGCCACCGTCAGCGGCAGCACCGCCGTCAGCCGCGGCACCGCCATCGGCCGCCGCGCCACCATCAGCGGCAGCACCGCCATCGGCGGCAGCGCCACCGTCGGCAGCCGCACCGCCATCAGCGGCGGCACCACCGTCAGCCGCAGCGCCACCATCAGCGGCCGCACCGCCATCAGCCGCGGCACCGCCATCGGCAGCCGCGCCACCGTCGGCCGCGCCGCCCACGGTCTGGCCGAGGATCGTGGTGCCGTCGGTGTCGCCCTCGTTCCCGTCCTGGATGCTGATCTCCCCGGAGCGGTCCGCGTCCGAACCGAAACCGTCGACGGCCTGCGCGGCACCGGCCGCCGTCAGGGACGCACCGGCGATGATCACGGCACTGGCCGCGACCCGCACCAGGCGGACTCGCGTCTTGTTGGTCATCTGGCTGCTACCCCCAGTAGCTCATCTCGTCATGGGGCAGCGCTCGGGGCCTGCGCGGCAGGGGCGGCGTCACGACTGGACCGGCCCCCGTTCACACGCGCCCCAGAAATGCGCATGCCAGTACGCCACCCTTCCGAGTTTCCGAAGAGGCGTCAAGGTCGTTGCGCGTGCGATGCCCGAAAGATCACCGGCTGACCGACATGCGACGATGCAACTGTGACGTAAACCTTGAACCACGGGCCCCGCCGCGTCAGTTCCCTTGTCGACAAAGCGTCCTGACGGCCCGTCTTCCGCTTGCGGCAGCGAATACGGAACGTCGCGTACGGGAAGCGCGGGCAGAACGGGCCGGGCCCCGCACCGTGTCGGTGCGGGGCCCGGCCGAGGAGGAGCGGCGGACTACTTGTCCTGCTGCTTGCGCCAGCGGATGCCCGCCTCCAGGAAGCCGTCGATCTCGCCGTCCAGGACGGACTGCGGGTTGCCGACCTCGAACTCCGTGCGCAGGTCCTTGACCATCTGGTACGGGTGGAGGACGTACGAGCGCATCTGGTTGCCCCAGGAGCTGCCGCTGTCCTTGAGCGCGTCCATCTTGGCGCGCTCCTCCTGGCGCTGGCGCTCCAGGAGCTTGGCCTGGAGGACGTTCATGGCGCTCGCCTTGTTCTGGATCTGGGAGCGCTCGTTCTGGCAGGAGACCACGATGCCGGTCGGGATGTGCGTGATGCGCACGGCCGAGTCGGTCGTGTTGACGCCCTGGCCGCCGGGGCCCGACGCGCGGTAGACGTCGACGCGCAGGTCCGACTCGTCGATCTCGACGTGGTCGGAGGACTCGACGACCGGCAGGATCTCGACGCCCGCGAAGGAGGTCTGGCGGCGCCCCTGGTTGTCGAAGGGCGAGATGCGGACGAGGCGGTGGGTGCCCTGCTCGACGGAGAGGGTGCCGTAGGCGTACGGGGCCTTCACCACGAAGGTGGTCGACTTGATGCCGGCCTCCTCCGCGTACGAGGTCTCGTAGATCTCGGTGGAGTAGCCGTGGCGCTCCGCCCAGCGCAGGTACATGCGCTGGAGCCGCTCGGCGAAGTCGGAGGCGTCGACGCCGCCGGCCTCTGCCCGGATGTTGACCAGCGCCTCGCGCTCGTCGTACTCGCCGGAGAGGAGGGTGCGGACCTCCATCTCGTCGAGGGCCTTGCGGACGGAGGCCAGCTCCGCCTCGGCCTCGGCGAGGGTGTCCGGGTCGTCCATCTCCTCGGCGAGCTCGAAGAGCACCCCGAGGTCGTCGATCCGCCCGCGCAGGGTCTCGGCCTTGCGGACCTCGGCCTGGAGGTGCGAAAGCTTGCTCGTGATCTTCTGCGCCGCCTCCGGGTCGTCCCACAGGGACGGGGCCGCGGCCTGCTCTTCGAGCACGGCGATGTCGGCCCTCAGCTTCTCGAGGTCCAGGACGGCCTCGATCGACCCCATGGTCGAGGAGAGGGACTTCAGCTCTTCGGATACATCGACGACTGCCACGCGTCCAGCGTAACGGCTCCGGGCGGGGAGCCGAACCTGCGGCCGCCGGGGCGCCTCCCCGGGGTTACGGGAGGGGCGAGGACTGCTTCGAGTCCTGCGGCGGGGCCTCGCCGTCGCCGGAGGCCGCGAGGTAGCCGCCGGCGCCCAGCGCTCCGGCGAGGACGACCGCCGCGACGGCGAGGGTGATCCGGCGCTTGCGGACCGCGCCCGCCTTGTGGCGGGCCGAGCCGGGGCGGCGGGCGCCCGCCGGGCGGGGGGCGCGGGCGGTGCCGAGGGGGCCGCCGGAGAGCTCGTCGGGGGCCGGGACCCGCATGGAGGTGTGGGTGTCGCGGTGGGAGTCGGGGGAGGCGCCGGGGACGAGCGGGACGGCGGCCCGGCGGGGGCCGGGCTCGGCGGCGCCCGGGGCGGCGTACGCGTCGTCCTCGTGCGGCTCCGGGGCCGGCTCCGCGTCGGGCTCGTCCACGTCCAGCGGCGGGATGCCCTTGAGCAGCGGCAGGACGTCCTTGAGGCGGGCGGCGAGCTCGGAGGCGCGCAGCCGGGAGGCCGGGGCCTTGGCGAGGCACTGCACGAGGAGCTGCCACAGCTCCTCGGGGATGCCGGGGAGCGGGACGACGGTCTCGGTGACGTGGCGGCGCAGGACCGCGCCGGGGTGGCCGCCGCCGAACGGGGTGAAGCCGGCGAGCAGCTCGTACAGGACGGTCGCGAGGGCGTAGATGTCGACGGCGGCGCGCGGCGGGAGGCCCTCGACGATCTCGGGGGCGAGGTAGTCGGGGGTGCCGATGATCCGGGTGGCCTTGGTGCGGCCGGGGGTGTCGATGAGCTTGGCGACGCCGAAGTCGGTGAGGAGGGCGGGGTGGGCGCCGCCGGGGCCGAGCGGGCCCTCCATGTCGAGCAGGATGTTCTCGGGCTTGACGTCCCGGTGGACGACCCCGGCGGCGTGCGCGGCGGCCAGGGCGTCGGCGACGTCGGCGACGATCGCGACGGCGGCCTCGGGGGCGAGCCGGCGCTCGCGGTCGAGGCGGGTGCGCAGGTCGGTGCCGCGCACCAGGTCCATGACGAGGGCGAGGTCGTTGCCGTCGACGACGAGGTCGCGGACCTTGACCACGCGCGGGTGGTCGAGGCCGAGCAGGGCGGTCCGCTCCTGCACGAAGCGGCCGACGAGTTCCTGGTCGGAGGCCAGGTCCTCGCGCAGCAGTTTGACGGCGACGGGCCCCTCGGGGCCCTCGCCGAGCCACACCGTTCCGGCGCTGCCCCGCCCGAGGATCTGGTGGGCGGTGTAGCGGCTGCCGATGTTCCGTGCCAAGACTGCTCCCTCAGCGGCTGCGGTTCACGCCAAACGTACGCGTCCGCGGGCGCCGGTCGTCACTTCCGAGGGGAAAACACCCCTCGGAAGTCGACAAATCAACAGTATTACTGTCCCGTACCGCCGGTAGCACCCGTGTTTCCGGTGCCGGTTCCGGTGCTCGCGCTGTCGAACAGTTCGGAGACCCAGGTGGTGAACGACGAGACGCCGTCGCCGATCGCCTCCCAGTAGCCCTTGCCCTCGGCGACCCAGCTCTGGAGCGGGGTCAGCTCCCAGACGAGCCAGCCGGCGACCACGAACAGGACGATCATGACCAGGCAGCCCTTGAGGCAGCCGAGGCCCGGGATCCGGACCGGGTTGGCGCTGCGCCGGCGCGGCTCGCGCGGCGGGCGCGGCTCGCGGGGCGCGGGGGCCTGGGGCGGCGGCTGCGGGGGCGTGTACTGCTGCCGGGGCGGGGCGTACTGCTGCTGCGGGGCGGGCGGCGGCGGAGGCGCGTACTGCTGGGGCTGGTGCTGCGGCCGGTACGGCTGGGGCTGCTGCTGCCGCTGCGGGGCGGGCCGCTGCTGCTGCTGGTACGGCGGGGGCTGCTGCTGCCGCTGCTGGTTCCTCGGGGGGTGCGGGGGCTGCTGCGGTTGGCGCTGCGGGCGCCGGCGCAGGGGGTCCTCGCTCGGGTCCAGGTACTGCACCTGCGTCTGCTCGTTGCGGTCGCGGGCGGCGCGCAGCTGGTTCTGCCAGGGGTGCGGCTCCTCGCCCTGTCCGGCCTGCGGCGGGCCCGGCGGGACGGGGGGCATGACGGCCGTCGGGTCGGCGCCGCCGCCCGGGCCGCTCGTCGGCATGACGCTGGTCGCGCCGGCGGGGTCGTACCGCGGCGGCGCCCCGGCCCCGGCGGGCAGCACCTGGGTGGGGTCGGCGGACCCGGGGGCGCCGTGGGACATCACCTGGGTCGGGTCGGCGGCCCCGGGGGTCTCCGGGACCGGCGCGGGCGCCGGGTCGGGGGCGAGGAGCGCCCCGACGCCGTCCGCCGCCTCGATCTGGGCGGGCGTGGCGTGCACGCCGATGCCGGCGGCGACCGCGCGCAGGCCCCGGGCGAGGTTCACGGCGCTCGGGCGCCGGTCCGGGTCCTTGCTGAGGCAGCGCTCTATCACCGTCCACAGCGGGCCGGGCACGGTCGAGGGGCGGCGCGGCTCCTCGCTGAGGTGGCGGTGGAGGACCTCCAGGGCGGTGCCGCCCGCGAACGGCGGACGGCCGGTGACCAGCTCGTAGAGGAGGATGCCCGCGCCGTAGATGTCGACGGCGGAGGTCTGCGGGCGGCCCTCGGCGGACTCGGGCGCCACGTACGCGGGCGTGCCGACGAACTCGTGGGTACGGGTCAGGCCCGGGGAGTCGGCGAGGCGCGCGATGCCGAAGTCGGTGAGCATCGGGTGCATCGCGCCGTCGCGCTCGGCAAGCAGGACGTTGGCCGGCTTGAGGTCGCGGTGGACGACGCCGTCGGCGTGGCTGGCGGCGAGCGCGTCGGCGATCTGGGCGGTGAGGAGCGCGGCGGCGACCGGGGTGAGCGGTCCGCTCTCCCGGATGTACCGGTGCAGGTCGGGGCCCTCGACGAGGTCCATGACGAGGGCGAGGACGTCGCCCTCGACGACCAGGTCGCGGGTGCGCACGATGTTCGGGTGGGTCAGCCGGAGCAGCACGGACCGCTCGCGCAGGAAGCGCATCACGATGTCCGCGTCGTTGGCCAGCTCCTCCTTGAGGACCTTGATCGCGACGGTCTCGCCGGGCTGGCCGGCCACGGCCGCCTCGGCGCCCGCCGTCTCCCGCTGGCGGGCTTGCCAGACGGTGCCCGTGGCGCCGCGGCCGAGCGGCTCCTCGAGCAGGTACTTGCTGCCGATAGGCCGCACGTCACGCGCTCCCTGCTGATCGTGGTCCCGGTGTGGTTCCCGTGATGTCCCCGCGGTCCCCGTGCTCTGTGGTGACCCGTCCGGGTGTCCGACCCACTTTAGGGCCTGCCCGGCGGATCACGGCCGGTCCGGACGGGTCGCGGGCCGGTCGTCCGCGGGGTGTCCCCGGGGGGCGGGCCCTGACCGAAGATGTCCGGAACGTACCCCGGTCCTGTCCGGAAGAAGACGCTTCTTCGCGCGGGACGGTTGCCGCGCATGTTCCGGAGGCATGCTCAACCAGGCACTTTTGCGCCCACAGCCGACCATTCAAGATCACTTACGGCCGACCTGCGGGCGCGGTGTCGGCGGCAGGTGCGAGGATGCCTCCAGCACGACGCACCGATGGGGTCGGGAGCCCCGCGCCGTGCCGACCTGTACCGGACGACGCGTCCGTGCGGGTGGGGGGAGACACGGGGCGGCCCCCTGCCGGACACGTCGCGCAGAAGGGACCGCTGACGGCGATGCAGATCCGGCTGACCGTCCTCGCGCCGCACGCCGGCCACGGCGCCGCGCGCGCCTGCGACGTGCTCGTCACCGCCCCCGCCGGGACGGCGCTCTCCGCCGTGGCCTCGCAGCTGGCCGCCGCCGTCACGGGCCCCGAGGCCTCCGCCTCGGGCACGATCGTGCTCCACGCGGGCGCGGAGCGGCTGGACGGCCGGCGCTGCGTGCTCGGGGAGCCCCCGCTGGTCGACGGCGCCGTCCTCTCGCTCCAGGTCCCGGGACCGGACGACCGGGTCGGGGAGGCCGCGGCCGCCCGGCTGCACGTGGTGGCGGGACCGGACGCGGGCGGGGTGCACCTGCTGCACGGCGGAGCGATCAGAATCGGCCGTTCCGTCGACGCCGACGTCCCGCTCGACGACCCGGACGTCTCCCGCGCCCACTGCACGGTGACGGTCGGCGCGGACGGCCGGGTCACGGTCGCCGACCGCGGCTCGACGAACGGCACGACCCTCGACGGCGCCCCCGTCGGCGAGCGCCCGGTCCGGCTCCGCCCCGGCGCCCTGCTGCGCCTCGGCGAGTCCGCCCTGCGCCTGACGGGCCCCGGCGACGACCTCCCCGGCGGTACGGACGCGGTGGCGACGGCCCCGGACGGCGAGGGGCACCTGCGGCTCGCGCGCGGGGCCGCCGGAGCGGACCGGACGGGCCCCGGCGGCCGGACGGCACCGGCGGGCGGTCCCGGGACGGCCCCGGGCGGCCCGGCGGACGACGACACGACCCACGGCGGCGGGCACGCGCTCGCGTGGGGCGGCGACGCCCCCCACGACGGGTACGACGGGGGCCACGGCTCCCGCGACGGCCACGACCACGGACACGGGCGCGACGGCGGCCCCCACGACCCGTACGGCTCCGCCGGAAGCGGCGGCGGGGCCCCGGCGGCTCCGGCCGCGACCGCGCCCCGGGCCGGCGGCAGGCGCGGGCTC
>NZ_JBSHHY010000064.1:0-21166 GCF_053618675.1 Streptomyces sp. NPDC055632
TATCTTGCCATCCTGATAACAACCCCCCCCCCCGCGGGGGCGGCCCCCCCCCCGCCCGCGGGCGCGGGCCCCCCCCCCCCCCCCGCTTCTCACGCACACGCAAGAAAGGGGCACGCGGGGTGCTGCGACTCGTCGTACGAAGACTGCTACAGCTCATACCCACCCTGCTCGGCCTGTCGGTTCTGCTCTTCCTCTGGCTGAACCGGCTGCCCGGCGGACCCGCCTCAGCGATCCTGGGCGAGCGGGCGACCGAAGCCGAAGTGGCACGCATCAACCGGGCGCTGGGACTCGACCAGCCCGTCTGGGTGCAGTACGGCCGCTTCCTCAAGCGGATCCTGGACCTGGACCTCGGCACCTCCACCCAGACCGGACAGCCGGTGTGGGACGAGTTCGCGCTGCGCTTCCCGGCCACCGTGGAACTCGGCGTCGCCGCCATCCTCATCGCCGTCGTCGCCGGCATCCCGCTCGGCTACCTCGCGGCCAAGCGCCGCGGCGGCTGGCTCGACGTCGCCTCGGTCTCCGGATCGCTCGTCGGCATCTGCATCCCGGTGTTCTTCCTCGCCATGATCCTCAGGGGCCTCCTCGCCGTCGAACTCGGCATCTTCCCGAGCTACGGCCGGCTCTCCACCGGACTCGACGCGACCAGCGTCACCGGGTTCGCCGTCCTCGACGGCCTCCTCACCGGAGAGTTCGACGCGTCCTGGGACGCGATCATGCACCTGGTCCTGCCGGCCGTCACCCTCGCCTCCATCCCGCTCGCCGTCATCGTCCGGATGACCCGCGCCAGCGTGCTCGAAGTGCTCGGCGAGGACTACATCCGCACCGCCGAGTCCAAGGGCCTGGGGAAGAACGTCGTCCGCGTCCGCCACGTGCTGCGCAACGCGCTCCTCCCGGTGGTCACCGCGATCGGCCTGCTCACCGGCAGCCTCCTCTCCGGAGCGGTCCTCACCGAGTCGGTCTTCTCCTTCGGCGGCATCGGCTCCTTCATCCGCACCTCCATCGACGCCCGCGACTACCCGGTGCTCGTCGGCTTCATCATGTTCATCGCGATGGTGTACGTCCTCATCAACCTGCTGGTCGACCTGGCGTACAGCCTCATTGACCCGAGAGTGCGGGTGCACTGACCGTGAGCACCAAGACAGAGAAGATCGACCGCCTCGCGGCGCTCACCCAGCGGAACGAGGCCACCGTCGGCGCCAGCCTGTGGCGCGAGGCCTTCCGGCGCCTGCGGGCGAACAAGATGGCCGTCATCGGCGCCGTCGTCATCGCGCTGTTCGCCCTGGTCGCCGTCATCGGCCCCTGGTTCGCGCCCTACTCGCCGACCGCGCAGACCTGGCGCGGCGAAGTCCTGTCCAACCAGGGCAAGTTCGTCGGCATGCGGGGCGAGAACTGGTTCGGCCTCGACCACCTGGGCCGCGACCTGTTCTCCCGGATGCTCGTCGGCGCCCGGCAGACCCTCCTCGTCGGCGTGGTCTCGATGCTCATCGGCCTGGTCGTCGGCGCGCTGATCGGCATGCTCTCCGGCGCCGCCGCGACCCTCGGCGGCAAGCCGGGCCAGCGGATCGACACCGTGGTGATGCGCTTCATCGACATCATGCTGTCCCTGCCGTCGCTGCTCCTCGCGGTCTCGATCGCCGCGGTCATGGGCCAGTCCCTCACCACGGTGATGATCGCCGTCGGCGTCGTGCAGATCCCGATCTTCGCCCGCCTGCTGCGCGGTTCGATGCTCGCCCAGGGCGGCGCGGACTACGTGCTCGCCGCGAAGGCCCTCGGTGTGCGGAAGAAGCGGATCGTCGTCACGCAGATCCTGCCGAACTCGCTGAGCCCGGTCATCGTGCAGGCGACGCTCAGCCTCGCCACCGCCATCATCGAGGCCGCGGCCCTCTCCTACCTGGGCCTCGGCAACCCCGACCCGGCGATCCCGGAGTGGGGCGTCATGCTCTCCCAGGCGCAGCGGTTCTTCGACAACGAGCCGATGATGGCCGTCTACCCGGCGGTCGGGATCATCATCACCGCCCTCGGCTTCACCCTCCTCGGCGAGGCCATGCGCGAAGCCCTCGACCCGAAGCTGCGAGGCTGAAGTCCCATGGCACTTCTTTCGGTTGAAGAACTCACCGTCACCTTCGGCGGTCGGGGCCGCACGCCGTCCACCGCGGTGGACGGGGTCTCCTTCGACGTCGACCAGGGACAGGTCGTGGGCCTGGTCGGCGAGTCCGGCTGCGGCAAGTCGGTGACCTCGCTGGCCCTGATGGGCCTGCTGCCGCGCAAGGGCGTCACCGTGGGCGGGCGCGCCGTCTTCGACGGCACCGACCTGCTGGGCCTGAGCGAGAAGAAGATCCGCGACATGCGCGGCAGCCGGCTCGCGATGATCTTCCAGGACCCGCTCTCCTCGCTGAACCCGGTCGTCCCCATCGGCGTCCAGGTCACCGAGATCCTCCGGCGCCACCGGGGCATGAAGGGCGAGGCCGCCCGCAAGGAGGCCGCCCACCTGCTCGACCGGGTCGGGATCCCCGACCCGACCCGGCGCCTGAAGGAGTACCCGCACCAGCTCTCGGGCGGCATGCGCCAGCGCGCGCTCATCGCGATGGCCGTGGCGTGCGCGCCCCGGCTGCTCATCGCCGACGAGCCGACCACCGCGCTCGACGTGACCATCCAGGCCCAGATCCTGGAACTGCTCAAGGAGCTCGTCGACCAGGAGGGCACCGCCCTGCTGATGATCACCCACGACCTGGGTGTCGTCGCCGGCCTCTGCGACCAGGTCAACGTGCTGTACGCGGGCCGGGCGGTGGAGTCCGCGGCCCGCCGCGAGCTGTTCGCGCACCCGACCCACCCGTACGCGCACGGCCTGCTCGGCTCCATCCCGCGCCTGGACGCCCCGCGCGGCGAGCCGCTCCGGCCCATCCGCGGATCCATCAACGACAAGATCGCCTGGGCCGACGGCTGCGCCTTCGCGCCCCGCTGCGACTCCTACACGATGGAGTGCCTGACCGGCACGCCCGAACTGACGGAACCGCGCGCGAAGGACCACCGGGTCCGCTGCGTCAACCCCGTCCTCCCCGCCCAGGCCGAGTCGGAGGTGCCGGCATGAGCCTGCTCGAACTCAACGATGTGAAGGTCCACTTCCCCGTCAGGAAGGGCGTCCTCTTCAACCGCACGGTCGGCCACGTCTACGCCGTCGACGGCATCTCGCTCAACGTCGAGGCCGGCCAGACGTACGGCCTCGTGGGCGAGTCCGGCTGCGGCAAGACGACGCTCGGCCGGGCCGTGCTGCGGCTCGTCGACGTCACCGACGGCGAGATCGTCCTCGACGGCACGGACCTGGCCAAGCTGCCCGACGAGGAGATGCGCCGGTTCCGCCGCCGCCTCCAGATGGTCTTCCAGGACCCGCTGGGCAGCCTCAACCCGCGCCAGAACATCGAGTCGATCCTCAGCGAGGGCATGGCCGCGCACGGCATCGGCGCGAACCAGGACGAGCGCCGGGAGCGGATCAAGGAGATCCTCACCCGCGTCGGCCTCCCCGCCAACGCCCTCTCGCGCTACCCGCACGAGTTCTCCGGCGGTCAGCGCCAGCGCATCGGCATCGCGCGGGCGCTCGTCCTCGAACCCGACGTGATCATCTGCGACGAGCCGGTCTCGGCGCTCGACGTGTCGATCCAGGCGCAGGTGATCAACCTCCTGGAGGAGCTCCAGGAGCAGCTCGGCCTGACCTACCTGGTCATCGCGCACGACCTCGCCGTCGTCCGGCACATCTCGGACGTCATCGGGGTCATGTACCTGGGCGCGCTGGTCGAGGAGGCCCCGAGCGACGCGCTGTACGCGGCGCCGAAGCACCCGTACACCAAGGCGCTCATGTCGGCGGTGCCGGTGCCGGACCCGGAGGTCGAGGACCGCCGCGAGCGCATCCTGCTCCGCGGCGACCTGCCGTCGCCGGCCAACCCGCCGACGGGCTGCCGCTTCCACACGCGCTGCCCGTGGAAGCAGGAGACCCGCTGCGCGACGGAGCGTCCGGAGCTGGTGGACCTGGGCGACGGGCACAAGGTGGCCTGCCACTTCGCGGCCGGGATCGAGGCCGGGACGGTGAAGCGGACGGAGGCGGTCGCGATCGTGCCGGCCGGCAAGACCGACACGGTCCCGGCGGCCCGGACGTCACCGGAGTCGGTGGTGTCCGACGAGGAGCCGCCGGAGCCGGAGCCGGTGATGGCCGAGCCCGAGGTGTCGGAGGAGCCGGTGAAGCCGGAGCCGGAGCCGGAGAAGGCCGAGCCCGAGGTACAGGACGAGCCCGTGAAGGCGGAGTCCGAAGTGCGGGACGAGCCGGTGAAGCCGGAACCGGAGAAGGCCGTGAAGCCGGAGCCGGAGAAGGCCGAGCCCGAGGCGTCGGACAAGCCCGCGCCTTCGGACAAGCCCAAGGCGTCGGACAAGCCCGGGGCGTCGGAGAAGTAGCACGCACCGACCGGAAGGCCGGAGCCGCCGCATCGCGGGCGCTCCGGCCTTCCGGCTCTCCCGCCCCCCGGAGGGAAGGGGCACGGGTTCCGGACCAGGACAATGGGGCGGTGCTCCACGACCTGTTCACCCCCTCCGTCCAACACGCCCTCGATCTCGTCGGCATCTTCGTGTTCGCCATCTCCGGCGCCCTCCTCGCCGTCCGGAAGAACTTCGACGTCTTCGGCATCGCCGTCCTCGCCGAGGTCACCGCCCTCGGCGGCGGCCTCTTGCGCGACCTGATCATCGGCGCCGTACCCCCCGCCGCCTTCACCGACCTCGGCTACTTCCTCATGCCCCTGGTCGCGACGGTCCTCGTCTTCTTCCTGCACCCGCAGGTGGAGCGCACCCAGACCGCCGTCAACGTGTTCGACGCCGCCGGGCTCGGCCTCTTCTGCGTGACGGGGACGACGAAGGCGTACGACTACGGCCTCGGCCTCACCTCCTCCGCCGCCCTCGGGCTCGCCACCGCCGTCGGCGGCGGCGTCCTGCGCGACGTGCTCGCCAACGAGGTGCCCTCGCTGCTGCGCTGGGACCGCGACCTCTACGCCGTCCCGGCGATCGTGGGCGCGACGATGGTCGTGCTCTGCATCCGCTTCGACGCGCTCAACGCCTTCACGAGCGGCGCCGCCGTCCTCACCGCCTTCGTGCTCCGCCTCCTCGCGATGCGCTACCACTGGCGCGCGCCCCGCGCCTGGAACCGCCGCTCCTCCACCCGCGAGGAGCCCGAGAAAGCTACCGCTCAGTAGCAACCTGCGGTACCTTCGGGTCCATGAGCACGAGCACCGAGACGAACGCCGGGGCGCACGCCGTCGTCACGAGCGAGTTCGACCGCGACACCGCCGTCACCCTCCGGGAGCCCGGCGTCTACGACGCCGACCTCTCCGCCGGCTGGACGATCATCCACGCCGTCAACGGCGGCTACCTCCTCGCCCTGCTCGGCCGCGCCCTCGGCCACCACCTCCCGCACCCCGACCCGTTCACGATCTCGGCGCACTACCTCACGCCGTCCGTGCCCGGCCCCGCGGTGATCCGGACCGAGACCGTCCGCACCGGCCGGACCCTCTCCACCGGGCAGGCCTCGCTCTTCCAGTACGCCGAGGACGGCACCGAGGTCGAGCGCATCCGCGTCCTCGCCTCGTACGGAGACCTCGACTCCCTCCCCGACGACGTCCGCACCAGCGCGACGCCCCCGGCGATGGCCCCGATCGAGAACTGCTTCGGCACCTCCGACGGCCCCGCCCCGGACCTCCCCGGCTCCTCCGCCATCACCGAGCGGCTCGACATCCGCCTCGACCCGGCCTGCGTCGGCTGGGCGATCGGCGCCCCCTCGGGCAAGGGCGAGATGCGCGCCTGGTTCGGCCTCGCCGACGGGCGCGAGCCCGACGCCCTCTCCCTGCTGCTCACCGTCGACGCCCTGCCGCCGACCTCCTTCGAGCTGGGTCTGAAGGGCTGGACCCCGACCGTCGAGCTCACCACCCACGTCCGCTGCCGCCCGGCCCCCGGCCCGCTGCGGGTCTCCATCACCACCCGCAACCTGGCCGGCGGCTTCCTGGAGGAGGACGCCGAGGTCTGGGACAGCGCCGACCGCCTGGTCGCCCAGTCCCGCCAGCTCGCCCGCGCCCCGCGCGGCTGAGCCCCCGCACCCGCGCAGCCGAGCCCGCGCGGTCCGACCACCGCCGCCCCCGTCCTTGCCGCACAGGGACGGGGGCGGCGGCGCACCCGGGCGGGGCGGCGGCGCACCCGTGAGGGCGTAAACCGGCCAGGCGCCGGGAGCGCCCCGGCGGGCTCGTAGAATCGACCCACCATGGCTTACCTCGACCACGCCGCGACCACGCCCATGCTGCCCGAGGCGATCGAGGCGATGACCGCCCACCTCGCCGTCACGGGCAACGCCTCCTCCCTCCACGCCGCCGGACGGCGGGCCCGGCGGACCGTCGAGGAGGGGCGCGAGACCCTCGCCGCCGCCCTCGGCGCCCGGCCGAGCGAGGTCGTCCTCACCTCCGGCGGCACCGAGGCCGACAACCTCGCCGTCAAGGGCCTCTACTGGTCCCGCCGCGACGCCGACCCCCGTCGCGTCCGCGTCCTGGCCAGCCCGGTCGAGCACCACGCCGTCCTCGACGCCGTCGACTGGCTCGCCGTCCACGAGGGCGCGCGGGTCGAGTACCTGCCCGTCGACCGCCACGGCCGGGTGCACCCCGAGGTCCTGCGCGAGGCGATCGCCCGCGACCCGGAGACCGTCGCCCTGGCCACCGTCATGTGGGCGAACAACGAGATCGGCACCCTCATGCCGGTCCGCGAACTCGCCGACGTCGCCGCCGAGTACGGCGTCCCCCTGCACGCCGACGCCGTCCAGGCCGTGGGGCAGGTTCCGGTCGACTTCGCGGCCTCCGGGCTCGCCGCCATGACCGTCTCCGCCCACAAGATCGGCGGCCCTTACGGCATCGGCGCCCTGCTCCTGGGCCGCGAGCACACTCCCGTGCCCGTCCTGCACGGCGGCGGCCAGGAGCGGCACGTCCGCTCCGGCACCCTCGACGTCCCGGCCGTCGCCGCGTTCGCCGTCGCCGCCCGGCTCGCCGCCGAGCGGCGCGAGGAGTTCGCCCGCGAGGTCGGCGCCCTGCGCGACGCGCTCGTCACCGCCGTCCGTACGTCCGTCCCCGACGCGATCCTCGGCGGCGACCCGGTCGACCGGCTCCCCGCCAACGCCCACTTCACCTTCCCGGGCTGCGAGGGCGACTCGCTGCTCCTGCTGCTCGACGCGGCCGGCATCGCCTGCTCCACCGGCTCCGCCTGCACCGCCGGCATCGCCCAGCCCAGCCACGTCCTGCTCGCCACCGGCACCGACCCCGACCTCGCCCGTGGCACCCTGCGCTTCTCCCTCGGCCACACCTCCACCGAGGAGGACGTGGCGGCGGTCGCCGGAGCGATCGGCCCGGCCGTGGAGAGGGCCCGCACGGCCGGCCTCACCTGAGCCGCCGGTCCGGTCAGACGGGTCTCTTCGAAGCCTCCCGCACGAGCCGCATGTACCGGTCCCAGTCCCAGTGCGGGCCGGGATCGGTGTGGTCGGTGCCCTCGACCTCGACGTGCCCGATGACGTGCTCCCGGTCCACGGGTATCCCGTGCCGGGCGCAGATGTCGGCCGTCAGCCGCGCCGACCCCTCGTACATCGCCGCCGTGAAGTCCTGCGGCCGGTCGACGAAGCCCTCGTGCTCGATGCCGACGCTCCGCTCGTTCATGTCCCGGTTCCCCGCGTGGAAGGCCACGTCGAGCTCCCGGATCATCTGCGCCACGTGCCCGTCCTTGCGGACCACGTAGTGCGTGGCGGCCCCGTGCCCCGGGTTCTTGAAGACCTTCAGGGCGGTCGCGTAGCTGCCCTGCACGACGTGGATCACGACCCGGTCGATCGTGTAGTCGTCCGGCCGGTCCGCCCGCCGCCAGTTCGCCCGCGCCGCCGACGTCCACTCGGCGGACGCGTGGTCGAGCTCCCCCTCCACCCGCTTCCGCCGCGTTCCCGGCAGCCGCCACCAGGCGCGCGCCAGCTCTTCCCGGGCGAGCACGGCCGTGCCCACCACGGCGGCCCCGCCGCCGAGCAGGACGGCACGCCGTCCCACCGCCTTGTTCCCCTTGCTCCCCATGTCATCGAGAACGCTTACTCCCGCGACGGTGGTTCCCGGCGCCCCGTACCCTGGTGGGGCTATGACTCAGACCCCGCCCCAGCGCCCCCTCCGCATCCTCGCCGCCATGTCGGGCGGAGTGGACTCCGCCGTCGCCGCCGCCCGTGCCGCCGAGGCGGGCCACGACGTCACCGGCGTCCACCTCGCCCTCTCCGCGAACCCGCAGTCGTTCCGCACCGGAGCGCGCGGCTGCTGCACGATCGAGGACTCCCGCGACGCGCGCCGGGCCGCCGACGTCATCGGCATCCCCTTCTACGTGTGGGACCTGGCCGAGCGGTTCCGCGAGGACGTCGTGGACGACTTCGTCGCGGAGTACGAGGCCGGCCGCACCCCCAACCCCTGCCTGCGCTGCAACGAGAAGATCAAGTTCGCGGCGCTCCTCGACAAGGCGCTCGCCCTCGGCTTCGACGCGGTCTGCACCGGCCACTACGCCACCGTCGTCCTCAACGAGGACGGCACCCGAGAGCTGCACCGCGCCTCCGACATGGCCAAGGACCAGTCGTACGTCCTCGGCGTGCTCGACGAGAAGCAGCTCGCGCACGCGATGTTCCCGCTGGGCGACACCCTCACCACCAAGGACGAGATCCGGGCGGAGGCCGAGCGGCGCGGGCTCGCGGTCGCGAAGAAGCCCGACAGCCACGACATCTGCTTCATCGCCGACGGCGACACCCAGGGCTTCCTGGCCACCCGCCTCGGGAAGGCGGAGGGCGACATCGTCGACGAGGCGGGCACGAAGGTCGGCACCCACGAGGGCGCGTACGGCTTCACCATCGGCCAGCGCAAGGGCCTGCGGATCGGCCACCCGGCCCCGGACGGCAAGCCCCGCTACGTCCTCGACATCTCGCCCGTGAACAACACGGTCACGGTGGGCCCCGTCGAGGCCCTGGACGTCACCGCCCTCACCGCGATCAAGCCCCGCTGGTGCGGCACCGCCCCCGAGGGCCCCGGCCGCTACACCGCCCAGCTCCGCGCCCACGGCGGCGAGACGCCGGTGAGCGCGGCGATGGAGGACGGCGAGCTGCGGGTCGCCTTCGACGAGCCGGTCCGGGGCGTCGCCCCCGGCCAGGCGATCGTGCTGTACGACGGCACGCGCGTGGTGGGCTCGGCGACGATCGCGACGACGGCACGACGGACGACGGAGCCGGCCCCGGCCACCGCCTGAGTCGTCACCGCCCGGGGCCCGGCAGGCCCCGGTCCCCGGCCCGGGGCGCCTCCTCCGGACCTCCGGCCGCCGGTCCGGGGACGGTGTCGGCCGCCGCGAGGTCGCCGGGAAGCAGCGGACGCATGAAGGTGCGCTCGTAACGCAGCACGCATCCGCTGTCGTCGCGAATGCGGTCCGCCTCGATGAACTCGGGGTCCCGGCCGAAAAGCCGTCGGTACTCCTCGTAGGCGGCCAGGCTGGGAAAACTGAACAGCGCCAGAGCCTCGTCGCTCGCCCCCTCCGCCGGAAGGAAGTAACCGTGGTGCGTGCCGCCGCGGGCCTGCACCAGCTCCATCCAGCGGCGACCGAACCGCTCGAAGGCCGCGATCTTCCGCGGATCGATCGTGTACCGCACGACACATGTGATCATGGGGCAAGGCTAGGGCGTGCCGGGAAGGCCCCGCTCCTCCGCCAGGAACCCCGTCAGGACCGGGGCCAGGACGTGCGGGGCGACCTCGTGGGTCTGGCCCGTCAGGGTACGGTGCCGGGCCCGGGGGAGGGCCGCCGCCAGGGCGCGGGCCGCGCGCCGGGCCTCCGCCGGGCTGGCGCCCCCGTCGACCACGAGCACGCGCGCGGAGACCCGCCCGAGGAACGCGCCGGTGCGCGCCGGCTCGTACACCGACACCGGGCCCACCGGCAGCCCGGCCGCCGCCGCGGCGAGCGCGAGGGCGCCGCCCGTGCCCGCGCCGTGCACGGCCGCCTCCGGGCCCGCCGCCGCCAGGACGGCCGCCAGGTCCTCGATCTCCCGCTCCACCGTGCCCCCGTGGCCCCGCCGGGCGTACGCCACGACCGGGAAGCTCCGGGCGAGCAGCCCGGCGAGCGCCCGCTCGCCCGCCGCCGTCCCCGGCGCCCCGCCCACCAGGACGAGCGGCGGCCCGTCCCCGCCCCCGTACCGCTCGTACGCGACCGGCGTCCCGTCCCGTGACGTGACGCGTCCCCCGAACCTGCTCACCTCGTCCATGGCAGGGCAGACCGGGGCCGTCCCGAGAACTCATCGCCGCCCGCCGGACCTTTTCCGCGACCGCCTACGGTGAACCCATGAACATCTGCGTCTTCCTCTCCGCCGCCCGGCTCGACGAGCGGTACACGGCCCCGGCCCGCGAGTTCGCGACCCTGCTCGGCAAGGCGGGGCACACCCTCGTCTGGGGCGGCTCCGACACCGGTCTGATGAAGGTCGTCGCGGACGGGGTCCAGGAGGCGGGCGGCCGGATCGTCGGCGTCTCCGTCGACTTCCTCGCCCACAAGGCCCGCCCGAACGCCGACGAGATGGTCGTCACCGAGGACCTCGCGCGGCGCAAGGCCCTGCTCCTCGCCAAGTCCGACGCGATCGTCGTCATGGTCGGCGGCACCGGCACCCTCGACGAGGCCACCGAGATCCTGGAGCTGAAGAAGCACGGCAAGCACCGCAAGCCGGTCGTCCTCCTCAACACGGCGGGCTTCTACGACGGCCTGAAGGACCAGTTCCGGCGCATGGAGGAGGAGGGCTTCCTCCCGGTCCCCCTCGCCGACCTCGTCTTCTTCGCGGACGACGGCCCGGCGGCCCTCGCGCACCTGGAGGCGGAGATCGCCTCCCGCTGACGCGGGCGCGGGGACCGGCTCCGCCGGTAAGGGCGTGGGCGCGGGGATCGCCTCCCGCTGATGCGAGCATGGGGGCCATGGCTACTCATGTGATCACCGGAGCCGGCTCCGGCATCGGCGCGGCCGTCGCGCGCCGTCTCCACGCGCGCGGGGACGAACTCGTGCTCCACGCGCGCGACGCGGGACGGGCCAAGGAGCTCGCCGCCGAGTTCCCGGGCGCCCGGACCCTCGTCGGGGACCTCGCGGACCCGGACCGGCTGTCCTGGGCGTTCTCGCACCAGAGCCTGCCCGAGCGGGTCGACGGCCTGCTGCACGTCGCGGGCGTCGTCGACCTCGGGCCGGTCGGCGAGCTCACTCCCAAGACCTGGCACCACCAGCTGAACGTGAACCTGGTCGCCCCGGCCGAGCTCACCCGTCACTTCCTGCCCCAACTGCGGGTCTCCCAGGGCCACGTCGTCTTCGTGAACTCGGGCGCCGGGCTCAACGCGCACGCCGAGTGGGGCGCGTACGCCGCCTCCAAGCACGGCCTGAAGGCCCTCGCGGACTCCCTGCGCCACGAGGAGCACGCCCACGGCGTCCGGGTCACCTCGGTCTACCCGGGCCGCACCGCCAGCCCCATGCAGGTCAAGGTGCACCAGCAGGAGGGTAAGGAGTACGACCCGTCGCGGTGGATCGACCCCGAGTCGGTCGCGACGGCGATCCTCACCGCGCTCGACCTGCCGCGCGACGCCGAGATCAACGACCTCACCGTCCGCCCGGGACGCTGACGGCGAGGTGACGGCAGGAGCGGGGCCGGGCGGCCCGGGACACGGTCACCGGCGCCGCCCGGCACGCCCCGGCACGTACGCTTCCCGGGTGAGCGACACGACCGAGAAGAACGACTTCCCCTGGGGCCCCGCCACCGGCGTCGGATCCCTGCCCGGCGGCGACGCCCGCGAGGCCGCCAAGACCGTCACCGGCTCCTTCGAGGACTTCCCGTTCCTCGCGGAGCTGCCCGCGCGCGGGCCCGGCGCCGACATGATCGGCCGGACGATCGGGATGCTCGTCGACCTGTACGCGCACGTGGAGCCGAGCGGCTGGCGGATCAGCGACCGGCCCGGCCGCGACACCCGGCGGGCCCGGTCCTGGCTCGGCGAGGACCTCGACGCCCTGGAGGAGTTCACCCAGGGGTACGAGGGCGCGCTCAAGGTGCAGGCGGTGGGCCCCTGGACGCTCGCCGCGGCCCTGGAGCTGCGCGGCGGCGAGGCCGCCCTCGGCGACGCGGGCGCCTGCCGGGACCTGGTCGGGTCGCTCGCCGAGGGACTCCACCAGCACCTGGCGGAGGTGCGCAAGCGCGTGCCCGGGGCCCGGGTCGTCCTCCAGCTCGACGAGCCCTCGCTCACCGCCGTGCTGCGCGGGCAGGTCCGCACGGCCAGCGGCTACCGCACGTACCGGGCCGTGGACCGGCAGGTCGTGGAGGGCGCCCTGCGGGACGTGGCCGCGGTCCACGACGGGCCGGTGGTCGTCCACTCCTGCGCCCCCGACGTCCCCTTCGCGCTGCTGCGCAGGGCCGGCGTCGCCGGGATCTCGTTCGACTTCGGGCTGCTCACCGAGCGTGACGAGGAGGCGATCGGGGAGGCCGTGGAGGGCGGCACGAAGCTCTTCGCCGGTGTGGTGCCGTCCACCGACGGCCCGTTGTCGGACCCGGGCGGTAGCGTCATGGGTGTCAGGACGCTGTGGCGCAGGCTGGGGCTGAATCCGGGGACCCTCGCGGAGTCCGTGGTGATCACCCCCACGTGCGGGCTCGCGGGCGCTTCGCCCGCCCACGCCCGTGCGGCGCTCGCCCATTGCGTCCGGGCTGCGAAGTCGCTCGCGGACAACCCGGAGTGACCGGGGACCGAGGTACGGGAGGACGGACGAAGGTGGCAGTCGACGAGGGGGCCCCGCCCGCCGAGGCACGGGAGAAGCACGCGGACCTGGCCGAGCGGATCGAGGAGCACCGCTTCCGGTACTACGTGAAGGACCAGCCGGTCATCAGCGACGGCGAGTTCGACCGGCTGCTGCGCTCCCTGGAGGCGCTGGAGGAGGAGTACCCGGAGCTGCGGACCCCCGATTCGCCGACCCAGAAGGTCGCCGGCCAGTACGAGACCGATTTCACGGCCGTCGAGCACCGCGAGCGCATGCTCTCCCTCGACAACGCCTTCGACGACGAGGAACTGGCCGCCTGGGCCGAGCGCGTCGCCCGGGACGTCGGCACGCCCGACCACCACTTCCTGTGCGAGCTGAAGGTCGACGGCCTGGCCGTGAACCTGACGTACGAGCACGGGCGGCTGACCCGGGCCGCGACCCGCGGCGACGGGCGCACCGGCGAGGACATCACGCCCAACGTGCGCACGATCGCGGACGTCCCGGAGCGGCTGAGCGGCGACCGGATCCCGGACCTCGTGGAGGTCCGCGGCGAGGTCTACTTCCCGATGGAGGCCTTCCTCGGGCTCAACGCCCGCCTGGTCGAGGCCGGCGAGAAGCCCTTCGCCAACCCGCGCAACGCCGCCGCCGGTTCGCTCCGCCAGAAGGACCCGAAGGTCACCGCCTCCCGCCCGCTCCACATGGTGGTGCACGGCATCGGCGCCCGCGAGGGCTTCGCCATCGCCCGGCTCTCGGAGGCGTACGGACTGCTCCACGAGTGGGGCCTGCCCACCGCCCGGCACAACGAGGTGGTGAAGGCCCTCGACGAGGTGCGGGAGTTCATCGCGCGCTTCGGGGAGAACCGGCACTCCGTCGAGCACGAGATCGACGGCGTCGTCGTCAAGCTGGACGAGATCCCGCTCCAGGGCCGGCTGGGCTCCACGGCCCGCGCCCCGCGCTGGGCCATCGCCTGGAAGTACGCGCCGGAGGAGGTCAACACCAAGCTGCTCGACATCAAGGTCGGCGTCGGCCGCACCGGGCGCGTCACCCCGTACGCGCAGGTGGAGCCGGTGACCGTGGCCGGTTCCGAGGTCGAGTTCGCCACCCTCCACAACCAGGAGGTGGTCAAGGCCAAGGGCGTCCTGATCGGCGACACGGTCGTGCTGCGCAAGGCCGGCGACGTCATTCCGGAGATCCTCGGGCCGGTCGCGGACCTGCGGGACGGCGGCGAGCGGGAGTTCGTGATGCCGTCCGAGTGCCCCGAGTGCGGGACGCCGCTGAAGCCGATGAAGGAGGGCGACATCGACCTCCGCTGCCCGAACGCCCGGACCTGCCCGGCCCAGTTGCGCGAGCGCGTCGAGTTCCTCGCCGGCCGCGAGTGCCTGGACATCGAGAAGTTCGGCGCCGTGGCCGCCGCCGCCCTGACCCAGCCCCTGGAGCCGTCCGAGCCGCCGCTCCGGGACGAGGGCGACCTCTTCGACCTCACCATCGAGCAGCTCCTGCCGATCAGGGCGTACGTCCTCGACCCGGACAGCGGACTGCCCAAGCGGGACCCGAAGACCGGCGAGGAGAAGATCGCGACCGTCTTCGCCAACCAGAAGGGCGAGCCGAAGAAGAACGCGCTCGCCATGCTGGAGAACATCGCGGCGGCGAGGACCCGCCCGCTGGCCCGCTTCATCAACGGGCTCTCGATCCGGCACGTGGGGCCGGTCGCGGCGGCGGCCCTCGCCCGTGAGTTCCGCTCCCTGGAGCGGATCGAGCAGGCGAGCGAGGAGGAGCTGGCGGCCGTCGACGGGGTCGGCGGGATCATCGCGGCGGCGGTGAAGCAGTGGTTCGCCGAGGAGTGGCACCGCGAGATCGTGCGCAAGTGGCGGGCCGCCGGGGTCGCCCTGGAGGACGAGGGCGCCGGCGAGGACGAGGGGCCGCGCCCGCTGGAGGGCCTCACGGTCGTGGTCACCGGCACCCTGGAGAAGTTCACCAGGGATGGCGCAAAAGAGTCGCTCCAGCGGCTCGGAGCGAAGGTGACCGGTTCCGTTTCGAAGAAGACCTCCTTCGTCGTGGTGGGGGAAAACCCTGGTTCGAAGTACGACAAGGCGATGCAGCTGAAAGTTCCGGTTCTGGACGAGGGGGGCTTCTCGATCCTGCTCGAACAGGGCCCCGACGCCGCCCTGGAGGCCGCGGTCCCCATCCCCGAGAGTGCTGAATAGCCCCTTTCCGCCCCGGGAGACATCACCCGTTCGGCGCATATCAGATCGTGAGGGGTGGCCAGGTCTCATTCGGGCAAGACACGGAGAGCGCTGCCCGTCGGAGCCCTCGGCGGCCTAGTGTGGTGACCGTGCGTCTCGTCCTGCGCGGCCGCGCGAGGGCTCTGCCGGTCGTGGCGTCAGGACAACGGCCCCGTGGCACGAGGAGCGGCCGCCCGCCGGCGGCCCCGCACCGGACGACGACGGCCGGACGACGGACGGCCGCCTGCCCGCGGCCCATCGCACACCGACGGCACCGCCGCCTGTGAGAGGGACGGAAATGGAACCGACCGAGAGCGCCGCCCCGGTCCCCCGGCCGCACGGCCGCACGGCCCCCGGGGGCTCCACCTCCCGGCTGCCCGCAGCCGTGGTGGGCACCGCGGCCGTCGTACTCGCCGCCGGGCTCCAGCGAGCCCTGACCACCGGACACGGACTCTTCCCCGGCGGGGTCACCGGCTGGTCCCTGGCCCTCCTCACCGGCCTCATCGTCGGCCACCTGGTCGCCCTCGGCCGCGACCGCTGGTGGGGCGGCACCGGCTCCGGCGCCGCCCTCACCCTCGCCGTCCTCCTGCTGTACGGCTGGGTGCCCGCCGGACTCGTCTCGCTGACCGTCCTCACCCTCGTCGGCGCCGCCCGCCACCACCGCTGGCGACAGGGCCTGCTGCACGGCGCCGCCGACGTCCTCGGCGTCGGCGCCGCCGCCCTCGTCCTCGCCCTCTTCGGCGACGTGCCGACCGTCGAGCAGCCCTGGCGGCCCCTCGACTGGACCATCGGGGACCTCCCGGAGATCGCGCTCGCCGCGACCACCTACCTCGTGGTCACCCGGCTCCTCCTGTGGTACACGCTCGCCCCCCAGGGCCGCGGACTGCCCACCGCCGCCCGCACCGCCCTCCTCCGGCAGGGCCTCGTAGCCGTCGCCCTCCTCGGCATCGCCCCGCTCATCTGCGCCGTCGCCGCGAGCCGCCCGGTCCTCCTGCCGCTCTTCGCCGTCCCCCTCATCGCCCTCGACTCCACCCTCTGGATCGCCCGCGCCCGCGCCGAGGAGCAGCTCCGCGACCCGCTCACCGGCCTCCCCAACCGCCAGTGGCTCCTGGAGCGGGCCTGGACTGCCCTGGAGGACGCCGAGGGCCAGGGCGCCCGCGCCGCCCTCGTCCTCATCGACCTCGACCGCTTCCGCTCGGTCAACGACACCCTCGGGCACCTGGCCGGCGACCGTCTCCTCCTCCAGATCGCCGACCGGCTCCGCCTCGCCCTGCCCCGCGGCGCCGAGGCCGCCCGGCTCGGCGGTGACGAGTTCGCCGTCCTGCTGCCCACCGCCGACTCCACCACCAGCGCCCAGCGCGTCGCCCGCCACCTCGTCGCCGAGCTCTCCTCCCCGCTCGACCTCGACGGCCTCACCCTCGTCCTGGAGGCCAGCGCCGGCGTCGCCGTCTTCCCCGACCACGCCCTCGACGCCGAGGGCCTGCTGCGCCGCGCCGACGTCGCCATGTACCAGGCCAAGCGGGACCGCACCGGCGTCGAGGTCTACGAGTCCAAGCGCGACTCCAACACCCCCGACCGGCTCGGCCTCCTCGGCGACCTGCGCCGCGCCCTCGACGCCCACGAGGTCCAGCTCCACTACCAGCCCAAGGTCCGCTTCGACGGCCAGGTCGCCGGCCTGGAGGCGCTCGTCCGCTGGGTCCACCCCGAGCGCGGAAGGGTTCCCCCGGACGAGTTCATCGCCATCGCCGAGTCCTCCGGCCTGATGCCCCACCTCACCGAGTACGTCCTGGAGACCGCCCTCGCCCAGGTCGCCCGCTGGCGCGCCCAGGGCCTCGACGTCCCGGTCGCCGTCAACGTCTCCCCGCGCGACGTCCACACCCCCGGCTTCGCGGGCGCCGTCGCCGCCCGGCTGGCCCGGCACGGCGTCCCGGCCGGCTCCCTCCAGCTGGAGATAACGGAACACGTGCTCCTGGAGGACCCCCAGCGGGCCGCCGACACGCTCAACGGACTCACCGGCCACGGGGTCAAGATGTCCCTCGACGACTTCGGCACCGGCTACTCCTCCCTCGTCCACCTGCGCCGGCTCCCGGTCAGCGAACTGAAGATCGACCGCTCCTTCGTCGCCCGGCTTGCCGTCGACACCGAGGACGCCGAGATCGTCCGCTGCACCGTCGACCTCGCCCACTCCCTCGGCCTCCTCGTCGTCGCCGAGGGCGTCGAGGACGACGAGACCTGGGAGCGGCTGCGCGACCTGGGCTGCGACGCCGTCCAGGGCTGGCTGGTCGCCGCCGCCATGCCGCCCGACGAGGCGACCGCCTGGCTCCTGGCCCGCGGCGAGCACGGCTGGCGCCGCCCCGCCGACCTCGCGCCCCCGACCGACCTGGACCACCCCTCGGGGCAGGTCGTCCCCCGGGGGTGACCCGGCCGGGGCGGCGGGAGGTTACTGCACGGGCGGGGGCGCGGGCCCCATAGGATGGACCCACACCATCAAGCTCACCCCGTGAGGAACCGCATGCCTGGCATCACGCGCGAGGAGGTCGCCCACCTCGCACGGCTGGCGCGTCTGGAGCTGAAGGGCGAAGAACTCGATCACTTCGCCGGCCAGCTCGACGACATCATCGGCGCGGTCGCCCGCGTCTCCGAGGTCGCCGACCAAGACGTACCGCCGACCTCCCACCCGCTGCCGCTGACCAATGTCATGCGCGCGGACGAGGTCCGTCCGTCGCTCACCCCCGAGCAGGCGCTCTCCGGCGCCCCGGCCCAGGAGCAGCAGCGTTTCAAGGTGCCGCAGATCCTGGGGGAGGACTAAGAAGTCATGACGGACAACACCATCATCAAGCTCACCGCGGCCGAGATCGCCGGGAAGATCGCCGCCGGCGAGCTGACCGCCGTCGAGGTCACCGAGGCCCACCTCGCCCGCATCGAGGCCGTCGACGAGAAGGTCCACGCCTTCCTGCACGTCGACCGCGACGGCGCCCTCGCCCAGGCCCGTGCCGTGGACGAGAAGCGCGCCCGGGGCGAGAAGCTCGGCCCGCTCGCCGGTGTGCCGCTCGCGCTCAAGGACATCTTCACCACCGTCGGCATCCCGACCACCGTGGGCTCGAAGATGCTGGAGGGCTGGATCCCGCCGTACGACGCGACCCTGGTCAAGAACCTGAAGGCCGCCGACGTCGTCATCCTCGGCAAGACCAACATGGACGAGTTCGCGATGGGCTCCTCCACCGAGAACAGCGCCTACGGCCCGACCGGCAACCCCTGGGACCTCACCCGGATCCCCGGCGGCTCCGGCGGCGGCTCGTCGGCCGCGCTCGCCGCGTACGAGGCCCCCCTCGCCATCGGCACGGACACCGGCGGCTCCATCCGCCAGCCCGCCGCCGTCACCGGCACCGTCGGCGTCAAGCCGACCTACGGCGCGGTCTCCCGCTACGGCATGGTGGCCTTCTCCTCCTCCCTCGACCAGGGCGGCCCCTGCGCCCGCACGGTCCTGGACGCGGCCCTGCTGCACGAGGCGATCGCCGGGCACGACCCGCTCGACTCCACCTCCATCGACGCCCCGGTCCCGCCGGTCGTCGAGGCCGCCCGCAACGGCTCGGTCGCCGGCATGCGCGTCGGCGTCGTCAAGCAGTTCCGCGGCGAGGGCTACCAGGCCGGCGTCGTGCAGCGCTTCGACGAGTCCGTCGAGCTGCTGAAGTCGCTGGGCGCCGAGATCGTCGAGCTGGACTGCCCCACCTTCGACCTGGCCCTCTCGGCGTACTACCTGATCGCGCCGTCCGAGTGCTCCTCGAACCTGGCCCGCTTCGACGCCATGCGCTACGGCCTGCGCGTCGGCGACGACGGCACCCGTTCGGCCGAGGACGTCACCGCCCTCACCCGCGAGGCGGGCTTCGGCGACGAGGTCAAGCGCCGCATCATCCTGGGTACGTACGCGCTCAGCTCCGGCTACTACGACGCGTACTACGGGTCGGCCCAGAAGGTCCGCACCCTGATCACCCGCGAGTTCGAGAAGGCCTTCGAGGAGGTGGACGTGATCGTCTCCCCGACGACCCCCACCACCGCCTTCCCGATCGGCGAGCGCGCCGACGACCCGATGGCCATGTACCTCGCGGACCTGTGCACCATCCCGACCAACCTGGCCGGCAACGCCGCCATGTCGCTGCCCTGCGGCCTCGCGCCCGAGGACGGCCTCCCGGTCGGTCTGCAGATCATCGCCCCCGCCCTGAAGGACGACCGGCTCTACAAGGTCGGAGCCGCCGTCGAGGCCGCCTTCGTGGAAAAGTGGGGACACCCGCTGCTCGAGGAGGCTCCGTCGCTGTGAGTGCCATGGCAAAGAAGGCCAAGAACTTCAAGAAGTCGAAGACCGGTCTGTACGTCTCGCTGGCCACCACCGCCTTCGGCGCGGTCAGCGTCGCCAAGCAGGCCAAGCTGGCCCGCAGCGACAACGACGTCCTGCGCCTGATCGACGCCGCGGTGTCCGCCGCCGCGATCGCGACCGGCCTGGCGATCCTCTACCGGGAGCTGAAGCGCCTGGGCGACGACGACGTCCTGCTGGGCTGAGAGGGAAAGTCTCACCGTGACTGTCACTGAACTGCTGTCGTACGAAGCGGCGCTCGCCGAGTACGACCCCGTCATGGGCCTGGAGGTCCATGTCGAGCTCGGCACCCGGACCAAGATGTTCTGCGGGTGCTCCACCGAGCTGGGCGCGGACGCCAACTCGCAGACCTGCCCGACCTGCCTCGGCCTGCCCGGCTCGCTCCCGGTCGTCAACGCGATCGGCGTCGAGTCCGCCATCAAGATCGGCCTCGCGCTGCACTGCGAGATCGCCGAGTGGTGCCGCTTCGCCCGGAAGAACTACTTCTATCCGGACATGCCGAAGAACTTCCAGACCTCCCAGTACGACGAGCCGATCGCCTTCAACGGCTACCTGGACGTCCAGCTGGAGGACGGCGAGATCTTCCGCGTGGAGATCGAGCGCGCCCACATGGAGGAGGACACCGGCAAGTCCACCCACATCGGCGGCGCGACCGGCCGCATCCACGGCGCCTCGCACTCGCTGCTCGACTACAACCGGGCCGGCATCCCGCTCATCGAGATCGTCACCAAGCCGATCGAGGGCGCGGGCGACCGGGCCCCCGAGGTCGCCAAGGCGTACGTCGCCGAGCTGCGCGAGCTGATCCGCGCCCTGGGCGTCTCCGAGGCGCGCATGGACAAGGGCCAGATGCGCTGCGACGTGAACCTGTCGCTGCGCCCGCACGGCACGAAGACCTTCGGCACCCGCTCGGAGACGAAGAACGTCAACTCGCTCCGCTCGGTGGAGCGCGCGGCGCGCTTCGAGATCCAGCGCCACGCGGCCGTCCTGTCCTCCGGCGGGACGATCGTGCAGGAGACCCGTCACTTCCACGAGGACGACGGCTCCACCACCTCCGGCCGCATCAAGGACAACGCCGAGGACTACCGCTACTTCCCCGAGCCGGACCTGGTGCCGGTGGCCCCCTCCCGCGAGTGGGTCGAGGAGCTGCGGAAGGGCCTGCCCGAGCTGCCGCGCGTGCGCCGCAACCGGCTGCGCGAGGAGTGGGGCGTGTCCGAGCTGGACATGCAGTCCATCCTCAACGCGGGCGCGGTCGACCCGATCGTCGCCACGATCGAGGCGGGCGCGGACGCGGCCTCGGCCCGCAAGTGGTGGCTGGGCGAGCTCGCCCGCAACGCCAACGAGCAGGGCGTCTCCCTGGAGGAGCTGGCGATCACCCCGGCGGACGTGGCCCGGGTCTCGGCCCTGGTCGCCTCCGGCGACCTCAACGACAAGCTGGCCCGTCAGGTCATCGAGGGCGTCCTCGCCGGCGAGGGCACCCCGGACGAGGTCGTCGAGAAGCGCGGTCTGAAGGTCGTCTCCGACGACGGCGCGCTCGGCGCGGCGGTCGACGAGGCCATCGCGGGCAACGCGGCGATCGCGGACAAGATCCGCGGCGGCAAGGTCGCGGCGGTCGGCGCCCTGGTCGGCGCGGTCATGAAGGCCACCCGCGGCCAGGCGGACGCGGCGAAGGTCAAGGACCTGATCCTGGAGAGGCTGGGCGTCGGCGAAGGCTGATCCCCGTTCCGTACGCGTACGGACGGCGGCCCCGCACCGGAAC